>CAJUPC010000004.1 GCA_910588555.1 Candidatus Gastranaerophilales bacterium | reverse complement strand
CCCCCCCCCCCCCCCCCCGAAGCTACGTAAATCCTTTAATAATCTCATTTCAAACTCCTTTCATATTTACATATTTATTATAAACTATTTCTCTGATTTTTTCAAGCTTAAAAAAAGCCCTCATAATGAGGGCTTTTTTTTATTTTTCTTTTTTAGTGGTTTCTTCTTCAACTATTTCAATTTCTTCGGACTCTTCTTCTTTTTCATCATCTTCAAAAATCTCATCTTCGTCTTCTGAGTTTTCTTCTTCTCCTTCCTCAGGAGTTTCTTTCTCTTCTAGAGCTGCTTTTTTAGCATCCTCTTCTGCCAGTGCTGCTTTAATTTCTTCTTCATCTTTAGCTCTGATAACAGGAATTGAAAGCATTAATGCAACCTGATCACCGTCTTGCTCAAGATTTAAATCAAGAGCTTCTTTGTCCATTTCAACATATTTTGAAAGAAGTTCAACCATTTCTTTTCTCATCCTGTCCATTAACTCAGGCGTAAGATTTGTTCTGTCCTGCATTAATACTACACGGAGCCTGTTGCAAGCCGTATCTTTTGCTGTTTCAATTTCTTCTTGTTCCGTTTGACGGAAAAAACCTATAACTTTATTGTATAAATTAGCCAATATCATTATTTATTTTCTCCTTTCAAACCTGAAAAGAATTTTTTCATTTTTGCGACAATTCCTTTGGGCTCATCCAAATCCAAAAACGGAACATCTTCACCGATAATTCTTCTTGCAACATTGTTGTATGCTTTACCTGCGAGTGATTTTTCGTCATTTACGATTGGTTCACCTTTATTGGTCGATGTAATAATGCCTGTATCTTCGGGAATTATACCTATTAATTCCGTTGAAAGTATTTCTACAACATCATCTACACTCATCATATCATTTGATTTGATAAGGTTAGGACGAACTCTGTTAAGCAATAATTTATAAGATTTAATTTCTTCTTTAGCTTCCAAAAGGCCAATAATTCTGTCAGCGTCGCGAACTGCAGACATTTCCGGAGTTGTAACCACAATTGCTTCCGAAGCCCCCGCAACAGCGTTTTGAAACCCTTGTTCAATACCTGCGGGACAGTCTACAAGAATAAAATCAAAATCTTTTTTCAACTTTTCACAAATATCTTTTAATTGTTCTTCTGTAACTGCTGTTTTATCTCTTGTTTGCGCTGCCGCTAATAGACAAAGGTTAGGGTTCTTTTTATCTTTAACTAAAGCCTGCTTTAGTTTACAGCGTTCTTCAACAACGTCAACAATTGTGTACACAATTCTGTTTTCAAGTCCTAAAAGTAAATCTAAGTTTCTTAATCCCAAATCGGTGTCAATCATAACAACTTTCTTGCCTGTTTTAGCAAGAGCCGTACCTATGTTGGCATTGGTAGTTGTTTTACCTACACCGCCTTTTCCGGATGTTATAACAATAACTCGTCCGCTCATTATTTCTCCTTTTTATGATTCATGCATTTTATGTATAATAATTTGTTTTTTTCTTACGCAAGCTTCTTCTGGCACAAATGTATCCGATTTTTGAATGTACGGAATATTTGCGCTGTCGGGACGTCTTGCAAAGACATCAGCAATTCTTAATTGAATAGCGTTCATTTTCAAGGCTCTAATTCTTGCATACTGGTTGCCTGCTGAACCTGCATGTGCAATACCGCCCAGAATACCCCAAACAGTGATATCTCCTTTGGCAATAATTTCAGAGCCGGGGTTTGCATCGCCTATTATAACTATATTTCCTTCCGAAGTAATACTTTGACCGGAACGCAATGTTCTTTGAATGTATAATGTTGGAAGCTTTTCAGTTTCTCTCAATGATTTTCTCAAATCTTCAAGGTCAAAATCTATTTCTTCAATTTCTTCTTCTTCAATACTATTAGCACTTTCAAGAGTATCGTTAAAATTTTCTAAATCCTGTGCGTGCACATCTTCTTCAACAGTTCCCGGCACAGGTGTTTCAAAAGTTTCCATTTGACTTTCAGCAGCAATCTGCTCGGGATTAATTTCTTCAAGCGGTTGGATTTCTCCTGCAGAAGCATCTTCTTTCAATTCTTTAAACTCTTTTTCTTCGGCGAAAGTTTTGATTTCATTACCTTCATCACCAAAAATTTTGTCTAAAGCTTTTTCAAGTTCCTGATTAACTTTATCCTGATCTGCGTTAAATTCTGGAGTAGGAACTTTGTTTTCAAGTACAGAAACTTCAATATTCAATTCTTCTGCCGATTTTACGGTAATATCAGAACTTGTGCTTACAAATTCAATTTCAGAGTTCATTGACTCAACCAGAGCTTTAATACTTGTAAGTTCGGTAGATGTCAAATCAACGGCACCCAATTTTAAGCAGACTTTTTTGCTCTGCGCGTCAGGCAAATCAAGAATTCTAGACAATTCATAGATAATTTCCGAAGTTTTTCGAGCGTTGCTGACATCGACAATAAAGCCGTTTTCAATGTATCCCTTATCCATTTTATCCCTTTCTGCAAATCTGTTTTTCCAATGATTTTGGACAGACTACTGTATAGATACATGAATACATGAACATTTTTTAACATCAATGAATTATTTCAAATTGTAATATTTTGTTTACGCAAATTATGCAAAAATTGATTCGTTTACGTATTTTCTTCTAATTCTTTCTGCCATTTCTGATTTTGTAATTTTACCGTCATTATTATAATCCATTTCTGCATTGACTGAATTATATCCGGATTCACCTCTTCTGTACAGCACTTCATTGCCTGATCTGCTCGGTGCAAACACAATAGCGTATAAATCTCCGCTTGATAACCTTGCATTATCAGCAAATCCACCATACTTTTTACCGATTTTTATCACTTTTTCGGCTAAATCCATTTGCTCAATTGGTGTCATATTCAAAATTTTTTCTTTAGTAAGTCCTGTATATCCTGCTTTATCTCTAAGGTCTTGGATTGCAAGATCTCCGAATTGGATTAAACCAACATAACTTGTTCCCGCACCTGCTCGCGGATTAAATGATGATTCACTGTTAATTACAGCAAGCAAATCTTTATAATCACAATTTAAATTTTGAGCAACCTGCTTAACTTTATTCAAGAAATTTTTGTCAAATTTGCCAGTATCAACAATTGGTGCAGAACTGCTTACTGTAGACGTATTTGTTGTATTATCAACTGATGAATTATAATTTGTTTTATTATTTAATACATTATTATAAATATTTTCAAATATATTATTATAATTAACAGAAGGTTGAGGAATATAATTCATGCTGCTGAATATATTATTAGGAACAGAAACCTGCTGATAAAAATTTGGCTGCATTAACTGCTGCAAGAAAGGAGTTGTATTTCTCTGTCTTGAAAGCATACTCATAAACAAAGGCATAGCCATTGCAAATCTCATACTTGAATTATAAGGATTGCAATGATGGTGATGATGACAACATCCTCTGCCAATAAACATATTCGGCATAATATTAAAGTTATTAAATCCCCAATTGAATGCGAACATTATTTTCCCTTATTTTATTCCCCGTATATATATATAAAGTACATTTTTTATAAAAATTTGACATTTTCATATCAATCATGTTACATTTTGTTAATAATTAAAATCTTGTAACTAATGTAAATTTTTATGTTTATTATATTATAAATCTAGGGTAAGAGATATATTATGATTTTTAATGAAACTAAAACACACGAGATTACAGTCGACGTAGTAATTGTTACAATGAAGAATAATGCATTGCATGTTCTGCTAGTAAAACGTACTAATGAACCGTTTAAAGACAAATGGGCAATCCCGGGCGGTTATGTAAGACTATCTGAAAACCTTGATCAAGCGGCTTTAAGAGTATTGAAAGAACGTACAAATGTTGATAATATCTATCTTGAACAGCTTTATACTTTTGGCGACCCGCTCCGTCACCCGAATGCAAGAGTTATTACATGTGCATACTTTGCATTGGTTAGAGCAGAAGATATTCAAATTGTTACAACTCCCGAACTAGGATGGCACAAAATTTCCGACCTGCCTCCTTTAGCATTCGACCACAAAGACATTATTGAATACTCAATGAAAAGAACTCGTGAAAGATTAGAACTCTGCCCTGTAGCTTACCAGCTTTTAAATGAAAAATTTACCCTCACGGAAATGCAAAAAGCTTATGAACTTATTATGGGCAAAAAGCTTGATAAAAGAAACTTTAGAAAAAAAGCTCTTTCAACAGACGGTTTGATTGAACTTGACGAACATACCAAATCATCTTCAAAAAGACCTGCAAGATTATATACATTTGAAAATATCAAATTAAATTCAAAAAGAGCTCATTTCATTTCGAAAAAAAAGGAGAAAAAATAAATGTTAATTAACTTAGTTTGGGCAGTACAAATGATATCAGCCCTATTATTGATAATCTTAATTCTTTTACACTCACCAAAAGGCGACGGCATCGCAGGAATGGGCGGAGCTTCCCATATATTTGCTTCACAAAAAAGTGCGGAAAAAGGATTAAATAAATTGACAGGAATTATTGCGGGCATTTTCCTTGTTTGCACATTCCTGTTAGGTTTTGGCATTATTAAATAAAATGGATACATCTCGAAACGAATTATTTTGGGGAAAAGAAAACCAGAAGCTTTTATCCAAAGCTCATATTGCAGTGTTCGGATTGGGCGGTGTTGGCGGTTTTTGTGCGGAAGCCTTAGCTAGAGCGGGAGTCGGTGAACTTACAATTATAGACTTCGATGCGGTTTCAACATCAAATATAAACAGACAGATTGTTGCTCTTCATTCAACTGTCGGACAAAATAAAGCAAAACTTTTTGAAACCCGCTTAAAAGATATTAACCACCAAATAAAATTAAATGTAATTGATGATTTTTACAACGGACAATTTGATTTCTCAGGTATAAATTTTGTCGCTGACGCAATTGACACAATGCGTTCAAAAATAGAACTTCTTGAAACCTGTGTAAAAAATAACATCCCCGTAATCAGCTCTATGGGCGCAGGAAACAGGATTGACCCTTCTAAGCTTTATATTTGCGACATATCAGAAATCGAAAATAAAAACGCTCCATTTGTTTCAAATATAATTTATCAGTTAAAAAAACGCAGTATAGAAAGCGGTATTACAGTTGTTGCAAGCCGCGAAAAACCGTTTGTTCAAGAAAAATTATCATCAACCGAAAAAATTGTAACAAAATCGGGTGAAATTATCGAGTTCACAAAAATCACTCCGGCTTCAACTCCATTTGTTGCAAGCTGTGCTGGAATTTTTATGGCATCTTATATAGTAAGGAAATTAATAAAATGAATATATTAATAACAGGTGCTTCAAAAGGTATAGGAAATGCAATAGCAAAAGAACTTCAAAATATAGGCGAAGTTTTTGTAACAGGCAGAAATGAACAAGCCCTTGCAGCATGCAATGCCAAAGGTTTTTGCGTTTGCGACCTTTCAAAAGATATAAATGAACTTGCAAAATTTATAACAGACAAAAATATTGATGTATTAATAAATAATGCAGGAGAATATATTTATGGCGGACTTGAAACTATTGATACCGCTGATATTCAGCGACTTTATCAAACAAATCTTGTTGCGCCTGCATATTTGATTTCCAAAGCAATACCGCACATGAAGGGTCAAAGATGGGGAAGAATTATCAACATCGGTTCAATTTCAGGAGTAATGGGCGAAGCTTATGCAAGTATTTACTCATCTTCAAAAGCGGGATTAATAGGTTTGACAAAAGCGCTTGCACTTGAACTCGCCGAATATGAAATTACCGTTAACACAATTAACCCCGGCTGGGTTGAAACAGAACTCGGCATGAATTCTATTGAGGACAGTGAATTTTCAAAAGACGAAATACTTCAATGCATCCCGCAAAAAAGATTTGTTAAGCCGCAAGAAGTTGCAAAGCTTTGTAAATACTTGATTTCCGAAGACGCAAAAGGAATAACCGGACAATCAATAAACCTTTGTGCAGGCTTAAGCGTCGGGATATAGAGATGAAACAATATCCTGAGCTGTGATTTTTAAGCAGTCAAGATTTTCACATGTTGTTTGACGATGTTCCCACAAACAAGGTTTTATAGGACATTTGTCATTTGCTTTTATCGGAGTAACCAAATCTGATTGAGGAATTAATTTTTTATCGTCAGTCGGTCCAAAGATAACGTATGTTTTAGTTTTCATAGCAACTGCTGCATGCAAAGGTGCAGAATCGGAACATATAAATATTTCTGCTTTTCCGATTAATTCTGCCAAATCTTTAAGGCTCTTTGTTTTTCCGTAAAAATCCTCAAAACCTGTCGTATTGTTTCGAATAGTATCAATAACATCCTTATCATCAGGACCGCCCGCAAGGATTACGTGCTTACCTTGTTTCACAAGCAAATCAATAGTTTCAGCCCAAACTTGTCCAGAAACTGTTTTAATCATTCCTTTTTGAACACTCATTTTACTAACCCCGGGATGAATTAAAACGGAATTTGAAATTTTTTCCTGCGGTTCTACATCAATTTCAGGTAAATAAGTTTTGTGCTCTGTTATCGGCGCAATCAAATCATGATACATATTACAAGCGTACTGGTTTTTATTGAGCTGAACGGCTTTTGTTAAAAGTTTTCGGCTCAAACTGCCAGTATCGTATCCGTAGCGTTTTTTAATACCTGTCATATACAAAAGAATACTTATTAATTTGTTTCCGCCTGAAGAAATCACCATATCAAAATTTCCGCGCCAGGCAAGAAATACAAGTTTCAAAAGTTCCATATACTTATTTTTGCCTTTGATATCAATCAAAAACAAATCATCAATAACTGAAGTCAAATCTTTGACACTTTTGCTTCTGGGTTCCAGTGCAAGCGTAATTTTAGCCTGCGAAAATTCTTTTTTTAAAGATATAAGAGTCGGCAGAAAAAATATCTCATCACCAATTCCGCCAAAATTTATCGCTAATATATTCATAACCTGATTATACAATAAAAATATTTGTAGTATCATAAATTTATGGTAAATAAAGTAACAACGGGAGCCGTAATTGGCTTAAACGCATATAAAGTAACTGTCGAAACAGATGTTTTAAACGGTTTACCGGGGTTTGCAATAGTAGGGCTTCCTGATACGGCAATCAACGAAGCGCGCGACAGGGTTCGTTCTGCAATAAAAAATTCAGGCTTTACATTTCCTGCTAAAAAAGTTGTTATAAACCTTGCACCTGCCGACTTAAAAAAAGAAGGTTCAAACTTTGATTTACCAATTGCAATGGGTCTTTTAACCGAAGAAGCTGTTATTGAAGAAGATAAACTCCAAGATTACGCATTTATCGGAGAACTTTCGCTTGACGGAACTCTGCGCGCTATAACAGGAGTTTTGCCGTTGATTTTAGGTCTGAAAGAAGCGGGTATAAAAAACATTTTTGTACCTAAAGTTAATGCTTATGAAGCCGCACTTGCAGGTGATGTAAATATTTTCGGCGCGGATTGCCTTTGCGATGTTGTAAACCATTTCGCAGACTCTGCGATAAAACCGACTATAATTGATATTGACACATATCTAAATAAAAGCATAAATCAAGAATATCTTTATGATTTTAAAGATGTAAAAGGTCAACAAAAAGCAAAACGCGCGCTTGAAATTGCGGCTGCAGGCGGTCATAATATGCTTATGACAGGCTCCCCCGGGTCGGGAAAAACTCTAATGGCAAAATGTTTTGCGTCAATTCTTCCGCCATTGGAACTTCAAGAAGCACTGGAATTGACAAAAATATACAGTATTTGCGGGCTTTTGCCACCTGATGAACCATTAATGAC
This sequence comes from Candidatus Gastranaerophilales bacterium, assembly GCA_910588555.1. GTDB lineage: Bacteria > Cyanobacteriota > Vampirovibrionia > Gastranaerophilales > Gastranaerophilaceae > Stercorousia. Next base: position 63,072 of record CAJUPC010000004.1, on the reverse strand, counting down.
AAAACGTCCTTTCAGAGCTGTACACCATACAGCTTCTGCAAACGGAATTATCGGAGGCGGTTCAAACCCAAAACCGGGTGAAATTACACTAGCTCACAGAGGTGTATTATTTCTTGATGAAATGGTGGAATTTCCACGACACGTGCTGGAAGTTTTGAGACAACCGCTTGAAGACTCAGAAATTTCAATATCAAGAACAAAACATTCAATAAAATATCCTGCAAAATTTATGCTTCTTGGTGCGATGAACCCTTGTCCCTGCGGATATTTAGGCGACAAAGAAAAACAATGTACCTGCTCTGAATACCAGATAAACCGTTATCAATCAAAGCTTTCCGGCCCATTATTGGATAGAATTGACTTACACGTAGAAGTCCCACGGCTTACCTCAGAAGAACTATTAAATACCCAGCCAGCTGTTGAAAGTTCCGCAGACATAAAAAAAAGAGTTATTAATGCACGCAAAATTCAAGCTGAACGATATAAAAACGACGGAATTTTGACAAACTCTGAACTGACTGCAAAACTAATCAAAAAATACTGTCAAATTGACAAAGCATGCGCAGATATTTTGAAGTTAGCAGCAGTGAAATACCAGTTGTCGGGACGTCGTTATGACAGAGTTTTAAAACTTGCAAGAACAATAGCGGATTTGGAAACTTCAAAAGACATTCAACAAACCCATATAATGCAAGCTTTGCAATATAGAATTCTCAGTCAATAATTACCATGGGTACTCGGATGAAATTTGCCAGCTGTCGGAAACAATTAATCCCGTACAATGCATCCCTGCACTATGAGTATTTATTTTTTTACTGCAGCCCATATTACTGTGCTCAATCAATTCATCTCTGGTAAGATTATAACCGTGAGGCATTAAACCTCTTTCTGATGAGATAATAAAGAAAAATATATCTTTCCCCATAACTAATTTATCTTTATGGTTATTCAAAGTAATTTGCAAATTAACATAATCACCACCGCTTGTTACACCTATGGTATAGCCGGAATTCACCATTATTCTTGCTGTATTTGTTGTAGAATCACCATAACTTGGATTTTTATAACCTGTTAGAGAATAAACATCACCGTGTAAACAGCCCGTACCGGTACCACAATTTTTTACCACATTAAGGTAAGGCACCAAATATTTATTCATAAAATTTTCAGCCGCAGAACCGCTAAGTTTAGTTCCATATTCCCAATAAACAGGATTGCCGTATTCAACTTCTGCAAGTTTCAATGCCTGTGCAATTTCAGAATATGTTTTTTTTAAATTGTTGAGAATTCTTTGTTTTTCATATTTAACAATTAACGACGGCATAGTCAACGCCGCCACTACACCGATTATGCCGAGGGTTATTAAAACCTCGGCCAAAGTAAAAGCTCTAAACCAAGGAGTTAAGCTGTGAGTGCCCCCCCCCCGAAGCTCTGTAAATTATTTAACAATCTCATTTCAAACTCCTTTCGTATGTACATATTTATTATAAACTATTTTTCGAAAATTTCAAGTCTACGTTGTTAAATTGAAAAATCCCGCAACTAATCCTACAACACCTGACACTACAAGATAAAACAACGGGTCGCGTTTTTCTGTCAAACTTGCAAAAAATAATCCTGCAAGTAAAAACATTCCAAGTAAATTTATGTTATTTACAAACATATCAACCCCGACGGCCGCCAACAAACCACACCCTGCAGGTTTCAATGTATAAATGACCGATTGAACGTATTTATTATGTTTAAACTGTTCAAGTAATTTTGAAATAGCAATGACAATAATCAAAGAGGGCAAAATAACTGACGCAGTTGCAACAAATGCCCCTAAAACACCAGATGTCATAAAACCTGCAAATGTAGCAACATTTACACCCACAGGACCAGGAGTGATTGATGAAATAGCAATCATGTCCGACAACTGTTTTGTCGTGTACCAGTGCTGTACATCAGCTATATGATACAAAAACGGCAATGTTGCATATCCGCCGCCAAACGAGAATAAACCGATATGAAAGAATTCCAAAAATAATTTCAAATAAATCATTATTTCTTCTCTCCTCCATGTTCAATCTTTCTTGCAAACGGCAGCCACAACCCTATGACAATTGCGAGTATAATCAAAACTGCCGGCGGAGCTTTAAATCCTGCAGATAAAATAAAAATAATAAAGAAAATCCAACAGCTAAATTTATCCACAACACTTTTTTTCCAAATTTCTTTTACTGCAAGAAAAATCAGGATTAATACCCCTATACCGACTCCCCAGAAAACACTTTGAACAAACTTTAATTTAATAACTTCTTCCAAAATTTTAGCAAGTATAATAATTGAAACAAAAGCAGGAGTAACAATTCCTGCAATTGCGGCAAATGCGCCTGCAGTACGTTTGAGTTTGTACCCGACAAAAATAGAAACATTTGCGGCAATAATTCCCGGGATACTCTGTCCTAATGCATAATATTCGCATAACTCATCGTCATCAATCCATTTTTTCTTATCAACAAGTTCTGACTGCAAAAGAGGCAAGATAACATACCCTCCGCCCAGTAACAAAGTTCCAACTTTAAAAAATGTTTTAAAAATTTGATACAAAGTCTTTTCCATAAAACAATTATACATAAAACACAGGTATTGACAAAATTGTCACAATAGTAAATAATGAATAAGGAAAGATGGAGGTATTTTATCATGAAATTTAATTTCATTTCGCGCAAACATAGTATTAGCGCTGTGATTGCCCCCCCCCCGACAAGTCGACTTTAGACTTTTTTTATCTTTTTGGGGAAAGTTTTAGGGGCAGAAAATTCGGTTTTACTTTGGCTGAGGTTCTTATTACATTAACAATTATTGGTACGGTTGCGGCGCTTACTATGCCAACACTTATTTCTAATCACAAAAAACAAGTTACTGTAACTAAGTTAAAAAAATTTTATTCAGTCATGTCTCAGGCGACAACAACAGCAATATCAATTCACGGTCCTATGCAGGATTGGGATGGATTTACAACATCATATAATGGTGAAGAAATGAAACACTGGTTTGATAAATACCTCAAACCTTATTTGAACGTTGTTGACGAATATATAGATAATTCAGGTGAAATTGGTGGAGACAATTCACATAAAGCTTTGTTTGTACATTTTGCAGACGGAACTTTAATGACTATGACAAACTGGGCAGGAACTATTCAAGATGAAGAGAATACAAATCATACCGATGCAAATTATAACGGACTTATTCATGTAAACTATTTTACAAACCCTAAAAATTCTAAAAATCCATTCTCTAATTCACACAGCTGCGTGGATGCATTTTCATTTTTATTTTACAACCCTAATACAAGACAATACTACTTTCAGCCCTATGGATATACTGCCACAGGTAATAAAAGATACAACCGCGATTATATGATAAATGAGATTAAAAGTGGCGGTAGAGGATATTGTTCAACATTAATTATGTACGATGGCTGGCAAATAAAAGAGGATTATCCTGTCAAATTTTAATTATTTAACGTTGCTTTAAGTCTTGCCATAGCTCTTGCAATTGCGGCTTCTGCGCGTTTCGCATCCGTTTCTGCCTGAACTTCGGCAAGTCTTGCTTGAGCACGTTTTAAGGCATCCTTTGCTCTGGTAACATCAATTTCATCCCCGCGTTCTGCAGTTGTTGTAAGAATTAATGCTTCATCATCTTTGAACTGCAAAACACCGCCCATTGTTGTGAAAAACTTTACCTCACCGTTTTTTACTGTTTTGGTAATCCCAATATCAAGAGCGGTCATCAATGGAACGTGATTTTTCAAAATACCGATTTCACCGTCGATTGTTTTTGTGTACAATTCGTCGATATCTTCGTCAAATACAACTCTTTCATGTGTAATTATTTTCAAATGCATTATTACGCCCTCAATTTTTTGGCATTTTCAATAACATCTTCAATTGTGCCTGCCATATAGAAAGCTTGTTCGGGCAAGTCATCATGTTTACCTTCAACGATTTCTTTAAACCCTCTGACAGTATCTTCAAGTTTTACATATTTACCTTGAATACCAGAGAACTGTTCAGCAACAAAGAAAGGCTGCGACAAGAATTTTTGAATTTTTCTTGCTCTGTTTACAGTTTCTTTATCTTCTTCGGACAACTCATCCATACCTAAAATTGCGATAATATCTTGCAATTCTTTGTATTTTTGAAGAATTTCAAGAACTTTTCTTGTAACATTATAATGTTCTTCACCGATAATATTCGGGTCAAGTGCACGTGAAGATGATTCCAACGGATCAACCGCAGGATAAATACCAAGTGACGCAATTTGTCTCGACAATACGGTTGATGCGTCAAGGTGCGAGAATGTAGTTGCAGGAGCAGGGTCAGTCAAGTCATCCGCGGGAACGTAAATCGCCTGAACAGATGTAATTGAACCGTCTTTTGTAGACGTAATTCTTTCCTGTAATTCGCCCATTTCATTTGCCAGTGTAGGCTGATAACCAACAGCTGACGGCATACGACCGAGAAGCGCAGAAACCTCAGAACCTGCCTGAGTAAATCTGAAAATATTATCAATAAACAGCAAAACATCCTGTTTTGAATAATCTCTAAAATATTCAGCGGCAGTAAGCGCAGAAAGTCCGACTCTCATACGTGCTCCCGGCGGTTCGTTCATTTGTCCGTATACAAGTGCAACTTTATCAAGAACTCCGCTTTCTTTAAACTCGTTCCACAAATCGTTGCCCTCACGAGTTCTTTCACCAACACCGCCAAATACGGAAACACCATTGTGTGCCATTGCGATATTATGAATTAATTCTTGTATAAGTACGGTTTTTCCAACACCTGCACCGCCAAAAAGACCGATTTTACCGCCTTTTTGATATGGCTGCAGAAGGTCGATTGCTTTAATACCTGTTTCCAAAATCTCAATATTAGTATTCTGGTCAACAAGTTTTGGGGACTCTCTATGAATAGGCAGATAAGTTTCTGTCACAATTTCACCCATTTCATCAACAGGGTCACCTGTTACATTTAAAATTCTTCCCAAAATAGGATTACCAACGGGAATTTTGATAGGTTCGTTTGTATTAACAACTTTCATACCTCTTTTTAACCCGTCGGTTGAGGACATAGCAACTGTTCTTACTCTGTTCGCACCAAGCATTTGCTGAACTTCGGCAACAACATAAGTTCCGTCATCTTTATAAATATGCAAAGCTGTATAAATTTGCGGCAATTCGCCCTGTTGAAACTCGACATCAATAACAGGTCCGATAATTTTTGTAATTAATCCTTCTTGTTTAGATAATGTTTCCATAATCCTCTCTCCTTTTTGTAAACTTATTATAATATAAGGAAATATAAAATTCAATTATACTATTATTAAAAAATAATTAATTATCATAAAAATAGTCGTTTTTTATATTATTATTAATATAGGAGATATCAAAATGGAATATAAAGACTATTATGAGATACTAGGTTTGAAACGTGATGCAACGGAAGCTGAAATTAAATCAGCATACAGAAAACTTGCACGCAAATTTCACCCCGATGTTAATAAAACAAAAGAAGCCGAAAGCAAATTTAAAGATATAAATGAAGCCTACGAAGTTCTCGGCGATAAACAGAAACGTCAAAGATACGATAGCCTTGGCGCAAACTGGCAGGGCGGTCAAAGTTATACGCCGCCTCCGGGATTTGAACAATTCGGTTTTGGCGGAGGTCAAGGCGGAAATTACCAAAGTTTCAATTTTAACGGACAAGACCTTGGCGGATTTTCCGACTTTTTCAGCTCATTATTCGGCGATATGATGGGCGGAGGCGCAAGAGGTGCACAGGGAATGAATTTTGGCGGTTTTGATTTCGGACAACAGCAGACTCATTCACGACGCCGTCAAGAACCACCGTCAGAAAACCTTGACGTGACTAAAACTTTAAATATTACAGCCAAAGACTTATTTGACAAAAAGCCTGTAACAGTTAAATATAATAATATGGAACGCTGTACACAATGTCCTCCAAACGGCGGTTATTGCTCAAACTGCGGCGGTACGGGTATTAAAACCGAGCCAAAAACAATTAAAGTTAAACTTCCACCGGATGTTACAGAAGGCAAAAAAGTACGTATTAAAGGCGAAGGACAAACAGACGCTTACGGACGCAAAGGAGATTTATACCTTGTAATCCATTTTAAAGACAGTGAATACGAAATTGACGGTTACGATTTAACAAAAGAAATTGAAATCACTCCTCCCGAAGCTGTTTTGGGGACCAAAAAAGAAATTGAAACACTGCATGGAAAAATCACAATAAAAATCCCTCCAAAAACTTCTTCAGGTCAGACTTTAAGACTAAAAGAACTCGGCCTTCCGAAAAAAGGCGGATACGGCAATTTAAATGCAAAAATTAAAATTGTAATCCCAAAAGATATTTCTGAAAAACAAATTGAACTTTATAAAAAAATTTCAGAGCTATAAGGAAAGCGGCTATAATAGCCGCTTTTTAAAATTTTCATATTATCTATTGCCTTTTTTTATTATTCATGTAATAATATTGGTATTGTAAGGGCTTACGGTTTTAGCCGTATCCGAAATTTAAACCCTTAGGGAAAGAAAGAGATACTCATTAATGAGTGCTAAACAGCAGGAATTTAATTACAAATTTATAAAAGAGAATGCAGGTGCTGGAAGCTGGCGCAGAGGTTACGAATATCATTTGAAAGATATGGTGTTCGATACTTATCCTGAAAAAAACTTTTACATGGGTAAAGTAAAAGGAAACTTTCAAGACCATTATAAAACCGACCTCATTTTTAAGAAAAACAAAGTCGAAGCTCGCTGTAACTGTCCTTTGAAAGAAGAATGGTGCAAACATGCCGTCGCGGTTGCTTTGAAAGCAATAAACGAGCACGCCTATGAAGACTGGCTTGAAACTAAATACGGTATGGAGTTTGATTTTCCGGACGAAAATACAGCTTTGACAGAAGCACCGCAGGGAAACTTTATTTTCCATTTTAATTCAAAAAGAAAAGCAAATTACTTTTCAATCCTTGTTCGTTCAAGGGAAACAGGCAAAGTTGTAAGACAGATTGAACCGATTTTACGCGCTCTTATAGAAGCTCAAAGACAGGACAAGACTTTTGAACTTAATAATTCTCAAAAGGTGGAAGTTGCAATATTTCAACAGCTTCTGACAATTTCAAGACAGGATAAAAAAGCTGGCTGGTACGATATTCCTATCACAAAATTCGGCCCGATGTTCACTCTTCTTTCAAAAGCCGATGAGGTTTTGGATGAAAAAACAAAAGAACGCTTGAAATTCACCGATGAAGAGTGGAAACTTGTTTTAAATGTTAATACAGGTGCACAAGGAACAATCCTATTGTCACTTGAATGGAAACGTCCTGATAAAGACGATGTTTATCCGTTGGAAGAAGTTCGTTATTTTTCACGCCACTTGAAGTGGGGAAGATACAAAAACATAATATTCCCGACAAATATTGCTATGAACTCTTTGCCGCAAAATATTTTGAAATCTTCATTTACAGATTTGAAAGACGCAGACGGCGGAAAATTCATTTATGAAGAATTGCCGAAACTTCAAGAAATTATGGACGTCGAAATTGCGGAAAATATAAGCCGTTTAATGCTCACAGAACGTCCACCGATTAATGTTGTAACACTCGGAATTGACTATGACCAATCTTTGAAAGCTTCACTGGAATTCGATTATGACGGAGTAATTGTTCCATATTCAAAGGCTACAGCACAAAAAGCACCATATATTACAATTAAAAAACCTGGGGATGATTTTGTTTATTGGATTAAGAGAAATCTTAAGCATGAACAGAAAGCATACCAAATGCTTTTAGCTTGCAGATTTGTTCCTATGCAGACTAACAACCTTGCTTTGGAAAAAGAAAACGCAATTGATTTTTATAATTATTATATTAAACAGGCAGGCGAAGGCTGGAAATTTATTGAAAAAGATGATATGGCATTTTTCAAACTTATGGAAAATCCATTCAAACTTTGTGCAAAAATCGACTTTTCGGAAGAAAACGAAGACAGCTTTGAAATTTTCTTATACGGTCAGGCCGGCGAAGAAACTATCGGATTTGACGAGGTTTATGACACAATTCAGAGCGGCGAGAAATACAGCCGTATAAGAAGTTTGGGATTTGTTGAATATCCTGCGCAGGATATTTATGCGATTATGCGCGCTTTCAACTCATTTGATGTTTATAGAAATCCGGATAATAAATTTATCGTAAAAACATACCGCGCAGGTTTGATTAACGAACTTAAAAACCTTAATGTAGAACTTGTTTTGAGCGAAGAGTTTGAAAACTTCTGGAAACAAATGTCAACATTCTCAACTACGGAAGATTTGAAACTTCCTGATGGCATAAACGCAGAATTTCGCGAATATCAAACAAAAGGTTTTGGCTGGCTGTGGTTTATGTATAAGTACGGTCTTAACGGAATTCTTGCCGATGACATGGGTCTTGGTAAAACTTTGCAGGCACTTGCTGTTATCCAAAAGGCTAAAGAAGAAGACGGACCGGCACCGGTACTTGTAATATGTCCGACAACAGTTGTGTTTAACTGGGAATCCGAAATTCAAAAATTTGCTCCGACACTAAGCTGTATGAAGCTTTCAGGGGTTGAAAGAAAACAATTCTTTAAAGAAATTCCAAACCATGATGTTGTGATAACAAGTTATGCACTTGTCAGACGCGACATTGCAAAATTAAAAGAATATAATTTCAGATACGTTATTTTAGACGAATCTCAAAACATTAAAAACGCAATGTCACAAACAGCCCAGGCAGTTAAAAAGCTGCAGGCTTCGCATAAACTTGCCCTATCCGGCACACCGATTGAAAACAAACTTGAAGAATTATGGTCAGTATTTGATTTCTTAATGCCGGGATTTTTGTTCAGCGTTGCAGATTTCAACTCGCGTTACGTCAATCCGATTATGGAACGTCAAGACAAAACCGTTGAAAAACGCTTGAAATTACAAATTTATCCGTTCATCTTACGCCGTATGAAACGCGACGTTGCAAAAGATTTGCCCGATAAAGTCGAAAACATTGCATACTGCGAGCTTACAGACGAGCAAAGAGATTTCTACCTGCAAGTTCTTGACAGTACAAAAGAAGAATTGTTCAAATCTATTGAGCAAAACGGTCTTGAAAAGAGCAGATTATCAATCTTCTCCGCACTTTTAAGATTACGTCAAATCTGCTGTCACCCTAGACTTTATGACAAAGAGAATGTTAAAAACATAATGAAATCAGGTAAGTTTGAGAAATTAAAAGCAATGCTTGAAGAAATTATCGGCGAAGGCCACAGAATATTGCTGTTCAGCCAATTTGTTGATATGCTTGATTTGATTAAGGCTTGGCTGGAGCGCGAGGGCATTCCGTATGAATACTTGACAGGTAAAACAAAAGACAGACAGGGTGCTGTTGAAAGGTTTAATTCCACACCGTCAATTCCGATTTTCTTAATCAGCTTGAAAGCTGGCGGAACGGGCTTGAACCTGACAGGTGCTGACTACGTAATCCATTATGACCCGTGGTGGAACCCTGCAGTTGAGGACCAGGCAACTGACCGTGCTTACCGTATCGGCCAGACTAAAAAAGTATTTGTATACAGACTTATTACGAAAAACACTGTTGAAGAAAAAATCCAAAAGCTTAAGACGGTTAAGAGAAATCTTGTTGACAGCGTAATTTCGGTTGACAGAAATATAGTCAAATCACTTACAATGGACGACATCCGAGAAATCTTCTCGGTGGATTAGGAGCGTGCCGCACCACCCGCCACATTGTGTGATTGAATAAATTTTATCTGTTTTGCTTTTTAATAGAAACAGAAAATTATAATTTTAATATCGAAACACTTTGAAAATTAAGCAAATCTTTTAAGATAAGAACTTACGATTTAATAAAAAATGCACATAAACAAAAAGACACCTCTAATGAGGTGCCTTTTTAAATCTTTCATCAAAGCTTATTTTTTGTTTACAGCTTCTTTGAATTTTTTACCAGCTGAGAAAGCAGGAACTGTTGTTGCAGGGATTTTCAATTCTTTGCCAGTTTGAGGGTTTCTGCCAATTCTTGCAGCTCTTTTTCTTGATTCGAATGTACCAAAACCAACTAAAGTAACTTTTTTACCTTTAGAAACTGTTTTTTGGATAGTTTCGATGAAAGCACCCAATACTTCAGCAGCTTCTTTTTGAGTTACGTTAGATTTTTTTGAAATTTCTTGTACTAATTCTTCTTTGTTCATGATAAAACTCCTTCTCTTACGGAGCAGATTTCATCAAGCCTTTACGACTTATCTGCCGCCTGTTCTATTTGTACATCAATTATTATATCTGAATATTTTTATATGGCAAGTGTTTTAATGTTTTTTAACATATTTTTACCCATAAAACATATAAATAGAGGAATTTTATGATATAATATCATAGGAATTGGAGTATCTGATGAAAGAAAGAATTCTTTTATTTACAATAGTTTTTGGACTTGGAGTATTTATTTATATATTCCAGAGTTACTTTAATACAGTTTGGGGTCTGGCATTTTTATGTACGTTTATGTTCATTTATGCCATGTTTATGAACCTTTCTTACAAATTTCAAAAACGCAAACTGCAAAAGTATCCACAGGTTATAAATCCTGATTACAAGCCCTTTGTAACGGTTATGATACCTGCTCATAACGAAGAAAGCGTTATCGGGACTACTGTTCAAAACATTTTGAACATGGATTATGAAAACTTTGAAGTTATCGTAATTGATGACAGAAGCTCTGATAATACAGCTGCTGTTATTAAAGATTTGGAAAACAGATTTGATAAAGTTACTGCATTAATCAGAACTCCCGACGCATTCCCGGGGAAATCTGCAGTATTAAACGACGCATTCAAAATTGCAAAAGGAGAAGCTGTTCTTGTATTCGACGCGGATGCAACAGTTGACCCTGATTTCTTATCAAAACTCATACCGCATTTAGAACCTAAAGATGTCGGTGCTGTTCAGGCACGAAAAGTTATAAGAAACAAAAACCACAACCTTTTGACAAGATGTCAGAATAATGAATATACAATGGACGCCCATTTTCAGGTCGGACGTGATTCTATCAAGGGTGCCGTTGAGCTTAGAGGAAACGGTGAACTTATTAAACGTCAGGCAATTGAAGACATTGGCGGCTGGAATAATCACACAATCGTTGACGATTTGGACATGTCGACAAGATTACACATAAAAGGCTGGGACATCAGATTTTGTCTTGATGCAGTTGTTTATGAAGAAGGTATAATTTATTTAAAACCTTTATACAGACAGCGCAGACGCTGGCTTGAAGGTACCATAAGAAGATACCTCGAATATTTTGGAGATGTTCTCTTTTCAAAAGAAATGTCACTTAGAGCAAGTCTTGATATGACGGCTTATATTGCTCAATTCATTATGCCGGGCTGGTTTTTAATGGAAATATTAATCAGAGGTTTTAAAGTTCTTGCAAAAGACGCGCCCACACACATGCTTTATTCTTCAATATTTATCGGATGTGTTATCGGTTTCGGATTTTTCCTTGCCGCAAGATATTCTTTAAGACGTTATGATTATATGCCAAGGCTTGATGCAATGTTTGAAGCGCTGGAAACTTCAATTTATCTTTTAATAATATGGTTCCCGCTTGTTTTATATATCTGCTTCAAAATATTGTTTATGAAAAAGGACATGAACTGGGGTAAAACAGCCCACGGACTTGTTTTGGAAGAAGAAGCCAGTATCAAAGCATTCATTAAAAAAGAATTAGAAAAAACTAAAAAATATACTATGGAATACGCAGAAAAGATTAAACACATAAAGGAGAAATTGTAAATGAACACATTAGTCGATGTAAAAAGCAAAATAAGAGATGTTGTTGATTTCCCAAAACAGGGAATTATATTCAGAGATATTACAACAGCTCTAAAAGACCCCGAAACTTTAAAAGTAATGATTGATTATCTTTGCGAACAGTTTAAAGATGTAAAAATCGATTATATCGCAGGTATCGAAAGCCGTGGATTTATCTTTGGCATGCCAATGGCATACAAATTAGACGCAGGTTTTGTACCTATCAGAAAGCCAAACAAACTTCCGGCCGCAACTTATTCTCAAGAATACGACCTTGAATATGGCACTGATAAAATCGAAGTTCATCAAGACGCATTTCCTCAAGGCGCAAATGTTTTAATAGTGGATGATTTACTTGCAACAGGCGGAACCGCAGAAGCAGCTTGTAAATTAGTCAAAAAAACAGGTGCAAATTTAGTCGGTATAGCGTTCTTAATAGAACTTGAAGCCCTAAAAGGCAGAGAAAAGCTTACAGACTCTCCAAAAACGGTTTCAATGCTTAAATATTAATAATTGTAACGGCAGAATGAACATTCTGCCGTTTTTATAGCAAAAAAATTTTTTACAGGGTTTAAATATCTGTAGATGGAAAATCAGGAGTATAAATAATGAAAATAATGCCAATCAGCACACAGCAAAATCAACAACAGGATTTTCAAGGCAGAGTCAGTCAAAAAACAATAAGAAGAATTAACAAATATGCTAAAATAATTATAAATAGTGAAATTGAAGCTGCTAACTACCTTGAAAGAGGTATAAACAAACAATTAATAAAAGATACTGTAGAGACAAGAGATAATTTGATAAAAAATCTAACTTCTTTTGCTAAATTATTACATCCTGACAGTGTTGTGAGTCTCAATAAAAGTTATGGTGACGCGTTTGAGTTCTGTGGATATAATTTATCAGTAAAAAATAGAAAGATACACACAAAAGAAAGACTTGAAAAAATTTGGGTAGACTCCCAATCAAGTAGCTTTGAAAGAACTTCAAGTACATTTAAAAGTCTACAGAAATTTTTAAAAAAGTTTGATTTTAGTGTAGAAAATGCTAAACAGGTAGATACAGATATGTTTTCAGTTCTGTTTAATCGTTTTTCATATACTGAGGATACATTATTCCCTAAACCTAAAAGAATAGCAAAGAAAATAGATAAGTTTGCAGAAGAATTCGGTTACCCAAAAGATTGTTTAAAAATGCTGGAACATGGCATAAGCAATGCTACCTATCCGGGTTGTCTTAAAAATCTTGAACCTAAAGTAAAGAAAGTATTGCAAGAAGAAAGAACAAGCGGTATACTTTCGTCTAAACCAAATGAACCTGTAAGTTTGGAAAAATATTTAAAAATATTAAAATTACAATATCAAAGAAATAAAACAAAAAATACAGAAATTGTTGAAAGTTTTAAAAAAGATAAAATATTGTAATCTGCTAAATAGTATTATTCTTCAAAACCGCCTCCGATTTTGTAATAATATGAACAGCTTATTCCTGTTTCGAAACAATCTTTCTTTAAAGCTTTCATATCCATATTAAATCCGAACGGCTCAATTCTGCCTTCATCAAAAATACTTACACCGTAAATATCTTTTCCCCAGCGGTTGGGTGGTAGAATACCGTTGATATCAAACAGCATTAGAAACATCGCGTCATCTTGAGTTTCTGTTTTGATATCTTTTATGCCCACTATAGTCTTATTCTCGGCAAAATAAAAATCATCAAAATAATATGTCTGTCCCTTATAAATCTTTGAACCATTTATATAACGAGGTTTGTAATGTCTTGGACGGGCTTCTGTATTTATGCGCAAATAAGGCTTTACAAGCATTAACAAAATAGACTCACGCTGTTGTGGAGTTTCAGCCTTATTAATGCTTTTAATCATATCATCAGTTATATGCGCTTTAATTACTGAAAACATATATTCAACACGGTTATATTTTTCGTTCCATTTTGATATAAATCCCGCCTGCCTTGTATTCTCTACGGAAAAAGGCATTACAAGCAGTAATACACCGAAAATAACAAACAAAACTACTGAATATTCAAGTTTTAAATAATGTTTTTTCTTAGCCATAATTACGCCATATCAATTCGTTTCTTTTCTTCAATTAATTTGTCGTAAACCCATTCGGGAACAAAGTTTTTACCGAGTACAATCTGGCCGTTCATAATATTCGGACAGTGAAAATCCGAGCCGCCCGTTACGATTAGCCCTAATTCTTCTGCCATTGATGAGAAATACTCAACACATGCAGGTGAATGCTTTCTGTGGTAAGCTTCAATTCCGCGCAAACCGTATTGCATAAGTTCTTTAATAAGCTTTTCAGCAATATCCAAATCATGAGGGTGCGCAATAACAGGAATTCCACCTGCATCATATATAATTTCAACCGCGTCTTGAGGTGTTACGGTTTTTCTCTGCACATATACAGGCGAATCGTCATGAATATATTTTGCATACGCGTCAATAACACTATTGGTGCCGCCTGCATTTGTAATAGCTTTTGCGATATGCGGACGTCCGATACTGCCGCCTTCTGCAACCTGTTTTTTAATATCTTCAAATTTGATTTTAATTCCCTCTTTTTTTGAAAGAAGTGAAATAATTTCTTTAGTCTGTTTTACACGTGCCTGCTGCTGCATTTTAAGCATATTTTGAAAATCGCTGTTTTCAACATCCATAAAATATCCGAGAATATGAACTTCGTAATTTTTATACAAAGTATTAACTTCTATCCCGCGTATAATTTCAAGTTTATCTTCTCTTTGTGTATTTTTCAGGTGGTCTTTTGCCGCCTGATATGAAAGCACATTATCGTGATCGGTCAATGCAATTGCCTGAAGTCCGACATCAATTGCCGTGTCTACAATCTTCTCAGGCGAGAATACACCATCCGAATAAAGGGTGTGAATGTGTAAATCACTTTTCATGGTCCTCTTCCTTTTTTTCATTATCTTCTAACATAAAAATTCTTTTTATAGCAACAGCATGTCCGCTTTGAGAATTAATTTCAACCTCAACAGCATTAAGTTGGACGACATTGCCGTCTGCTACTTCATAACGCTCCGGAACAACGGTAGTAAAGCGGTTTAAGGAAGTTTTATATTCCATCCCTATAACACTTTCAGCGGTACCGCAAAAACCTGCATCAGTAATATATGCCATACCATGCATTATCTGCTCATCAGCAGTCTGTACATGCGTATGCGTACCGAAAAACGCACTTACACCAAGTTCCGAACAAAATCTTCCGAAACAAATCTTTTCAGCTGTTGCTTCTGCATGGAAATCAACAATTACAACAGGTGTAATTTCTTTCAGGCGCCTAATTTCATCAGCAACAAGCGTCCACTGAGATTCTACGGGACTCATAAAAATACGTCCGAGAACATTTACAACAGCAATTTTAAGACCATTATCAAATTCAAAAACATGACTGCCCTGCCCGACAGTGCCGGCAGGGTAGTTAAACGGACGTATAAGTTTTTCTGCGTCCGAGATGTAGTTAAAAATTTCTTTTTTATCCCAAATATGATTGCCTGATGTCATACAATCCACACCATATTCAGAGATTTCCTTATAATTTTTTTCTGTTAAACCAAAACCGTGAGATGCATTTTCAACATTAGCGATGATTGCGTCAAAATTTTGTTTGTTTTCTGCAAGAAAATTGCGCACGGCAAGCCTTCCGGGTCTGCCCACCATATCTCCAAAAAATAAAATTTTTATCATTTTATCATCACTCATAAGATTTCCTAAAAAAGGGCTGAGGCTTTTTGCCTCACCCCTAATAATTATTATCTGGCAATTTCAGTTGTTCTGAATTCTCTTACAACCGTTACTCTGATTTGTCCGGGGTAATCGAGTTCATCTTCAATACGTTTTGCAACGTCACGTGCAAGTTTTTGTGAAGCCAAATCATCAAATCTTTCAGCTTCAACGATAATTCGAACTTCTCTACCTGCCTGAACAGCAAAAGACTGTTTTATACCTTCATAGCTGTTTACTATTTCTTCAATTTTTTGCAGACGTTTGATGTAAATTTCCAGCGTATCACGTCTTGCACCGGGTCTGCCTGCTGAGATAGCGTCTGCAACTTTTACAAGAACAGCTTCAATTGTGTTTGCCACAACATCATCATGGTGCGCTTCAATAGCGTGAATAACTTCGGGTCTTTCACCAAATCTTGAAGCAAGTTCAACACCGAGTTGAATGTGTGTTCCTTCTTGAGTTTGGTCAACGGCTTTTCCGATATCGTGCAAAAGTCCTGCGCGTTTTGCAATAACTTCATTAGCACCGAGTTCAGCTGCAAGCATGCCTGCAATGTGACCGACTTCCAGAGAATGTTTCAAAACATTTTGACCGTAACTCGTTCTGTAATATAAGCGACCTAAAGTTTTGATTAATTCTTTATTTAAGCCCATAACGCCCATTTCAAGTGCAGCATTTTCACCTTCTGTCCAAATCTTTTTATCGATTTCTTCTTTAGCTTTTTCAACCATTTCTTCAATTCTGACAGGGTGGATACGTCCGTCTACAATAAGTTTTTCAAGCGCAAGTTTTGCAATCTCACGTCGAACAGGATCAAAGCTTGATAGAACAACAGCTTCCGGTGTATCATCAATAATCAAATCAACGCCTGTCAAAGTTTCAAGCGCTCTAATGTTACGTCCCTCACGACCGATTATACGGCCTTTCATTTCATCATTAGGCAAAGCAACGACCGAAACTGTTGTTTCAACAACCTGTTCAATCATACATCTTTGCATTGTTGTAGATAAAATTTCTTTTGATTTTTCTAAAGAAATTTCTTTTATTTTAGCTTCATTTTCTCTTACAAGCTGCATTTGTTCTTGAGCCAAGTCATGTTTTAACTGTTCAAGAAGCATATTTTTAGCATCTTCTGCTGACATACCGGAAATTCTTTCAAGTTCTGTTGTCTGTTTTTGAACAATTTCAGCCAAATAATCTTCTTTTTCAAGAAGTTCATCAAGTTTTCTTTGCGCCTGCAAGTCTTTTTCAGTATATTCCTGAATTTTATCTTCAAGCATATCTTCACGTTTTGCTAATTTTTGTTCTTGTCTGACAAGTTCTTGTCTTCTTTCTCTTTCTTCTTCGTTAAGTTTCTCTCTGTCATCCTGCAATTCTTCAATTGCTCTGATTTTAGCTTCTTTAAGCAGAAGTTTTTCTTTCTCTTCCAATGCTTTTTTATCTTTTTCAACAGATAAAAGCACGGATTTGGTTTTGCTCTGCTGGACAAACAGCACAGCGATTAATGCTATTACCGCAATAATCGCAATAATTAAATAAAAGTCCATAAAGTTTTATACCTTATCCTTTTCTATTTTTAAAAAATACACGCAATGCCCGATACATATATCCTATCGAGCTTTCATCTATTCTATATTTAAACGAATTTTTATTGCATATATATCCAAAAATATTTACCTACTACATCTGTCAATATTGTATCATGATAATATATTTTTGTATAGTAGGTAAAATAAAGAATTTACAAACATTTTTAAAAGTGTTATACTTGTATGCGTAATAAGGAGAGAAATATGGAAATTAAAGTTTCACAAGACGTAAAAGAGACAGAAGTTCTTGTAATAAATCAATTTGAAGGTGAAAAAACTTCTCAAGAACTCGCTAACAAATATGCTGTCGAAAAAGACGGGTTTGAAGGTAAATTCGGACAGACATATTTGCTTCATACGCTCGGCCAATCTTCTGCCGACAAAATTTTGATTATCGGTTTTGGTAAAAAAGAAGAATTCAGCGCAAACAAAATGAGAGAAGCTGTTGCAAAAGCCGTAAAAAAATTACATCAAATTAAAGCTAAAAAAGCAGTTTTTGATTTTGATGTAACTTGCGATTACGGTAAATCTGCGGCACTTGGCGCAATGATTGCAGATTACGCATTCGACAAATTTAAATCAGAAAAAGCTCATCATTTAGACGAAATAACATTCACAAAATTTTCTCAAGAAGAAATTAACGAGGGAATAATTTTCGGTGAAGCAATGAAATTTACTCGTGATTTGGCAAATACCCCCGCACAAATTGCAACTCCTGCAAAACTTGCTGAAATTGCACAAAATATTCAAGGCTTAGAAACAAAAGTTTTTGAAAAACCTGAAATCGAAAGAATGGGCATGGGTGCATTTCTTGCAGTAGGACAGGGAAGCGTAAATCCTCCTAAATTTATCCACATGAAATATACAGGCAAAAATCCGAAGAAAAAAATAGCACTTATCGGTAAAGGAATTTGCTTTGACTCAGGCGGACTTGATATTAAACCGGCATCTTCAATGCTTACAATGAAAGACGATATGTCAGGTGCAGCTTGCGTATTAGGTGTAATGCAGGCTTTAGCAAAATTACAGCCGGATTGCGAAGTTCATGGTATCATTGCAGCTTGCGAAAATATGCCTTCAGGTTCTTCTTACAAACCGGGAGATATTTTGACAGCTAAAAACGGCAAAACAATCGAAGTTGACAACACAGACGCAGAAGGAAGATTGACTCTTGCTGACGCATTATGTTATGCCTGCGAACTCGGAGTAGACGAAGTTATTGACATCGCTACACTGACAGGTGCTTGTATGGTTGCATTAGGCACAATTGCAACAGGCGTTATGGGCAATGATGAAGAAATGATTGCAAGAGTGATTAAAACTGCTGAAAATTCAGGTGAAACATACTGGCAGTTACCTATGTTCAAAGAATATTTTAACAGCTTAAAATCTGATATTGCTGATATGAAAAATACAGGCTCAAGATTTGGCGGAGCTTCTGCAGCAGGCGTATTCTTGCAAGAATTTGTAAAAGATGTTAAATGGACACACATTGACATTGCCGGCACTGCGTTCCTTGAAAAACCGCAAAAAGAATTTATTGCTGGTGCAACAGGCGCAGGCGTAAGAACACTTTTGAATTACGTAAAATAGAAGAAATTAAGGGGGCACTATATTGTGCTCTCTTTTTTTATATAAAATTTTACGTTCGTGAATGAGAAATATTTTGATTTTGTTTAAAATATTGAAATGAGCATTGATGATAAGCTTGAAATATTCAGACGCGCACTAGCACAAGCATTTAAAAAGATATCAAAAGGCACAGCACCGACAACAGTTGTAGCTTCATATGGTCTTTCGCCGGCTATTATAACATCAATAAACAAAGAGATAAAAGATCCGCAATTTTCAACAATATTCAGGCTATGTGAATGTTTTCAAATAGACCCCATAACATTTACAAATCTGGTTATTCAAGAACTGCCTAAAGGTTTTATGTTTGCCGATGAATAATTTTTATTTGGAAAAATATTCTTCTAATCCATCAGCAATAGCTTTTGCACAGTTTTTTTGAAATTCGGGATTAATCAATTTGGCATTATCATCCGGATTAATGAGATATGCTGTTTCAATCAACACACTTAAAGCATTTGTATTTCTAACGACCGCTAAACTTGCCTGCCTTACTTTGTCATTATTTGTACCAAGCTGAGCTGTCATAGTATTTAGAAGTATATCAGCAAGCGGTTTTGACTGATTATAATAATAGTATATGCTTGTTCCGCTTATTTTGTTCGGGTCCATACCGTCAGGCAAAGCATTTCCATGAATACTTACAAAAACAACTGACTCATGTTTATTTGCAATATTTACCCTGTCTTTTAAACCTGTATAAATATCATTAAAACGCGTCATAACAACATGAGCTCCGCGTTTTTTCAATTCGGTCTCAAGATTTTTAGCAATTGAAAGAGTTATATCTTTTTCCTTATGCCCCAAACAACCTATTGCACCTATTTCACTTCCTCCATGCCCTGCATCAACTGCAATTGTTATACCTCTTAACGGTTTCTTATCATTTGTTATTATCGGTTTTCTGATTTTCAAAACAAAATCATTACCCTTATATTCTCCGCTGTAACCAATAAGTTTTCGGCCGCTTAATGCGTCTTTAATCGGGAAATCCATTACATAAGTATTATCGGGGTTATCTTTTATGTTATAAAACTTCATCAAAAACGGGTCACCTTCAATCATTTCATAAGGCACCTGACTGCTTAAATGAAAAACAAACGTAAAATAATCCTCGCTGTCAATATAATCATATCCAAACATTTCAGCAGGCTCTAACTTACAGTCAGCAAAAGTTTTCACATCAGCTTTCGATATCCAGCCGAATTTATTTTCTGCAAGCACAACTCTGTAAAACCCGCGATTTTCACCGTCAACCGTTAAAGGCAGATTTCTTTGCAAATGCGCCATTCTGTTAATTCCTGCATTAACCGGAGTTGAGCGTAAAGGCGCACCTTCAGTCGTCACATAATAATATCTTTTTTCTTTATATGGAATAAATTGCGGCGGAAGACTGCAAATAGATTTTATTATAGGTTTAGTAATAACATAAATCTGTCTTTCATCACCTGATTGTATTACAAAAGTATTTTTACCTGAATTTAGCGGCACTACGTATGCAAACCCGCCTGACGGATGAATTGTAACGTCTTTACCGTTAATTTTCAAAGGCTTGTCTGACGAACCTATAAAAAAAGTCGATTGTGCATTAACAGTAACATCATTTTTCTTGGGATAAACAATATTAAATGCAAAACACGAATTTCCCAATAAAACCAAACCCAGTAAAAATATTAATTTCTTCATAGTAAAATTATAGCAGAAAAAGTTAAAAATATTTAATATTTAATTCTTTTCATGTTCCTTGTGCTAAAATGGAAATAAGGGGATTTTTAAATAAACTATGAGAAGAAGATTAAACGAGCCTGAAAATGAATTAGAAAAACGCAGCAGAACTTTTGATAAAGTTGTAGGGTTTTTACATATATTTTTTATCGTATTTATGACCTTGCTGATAATATATTTATTCTTTGTTCAGGTTATTGATGTCGGCAAATACAGAGCAAGAGCAAGAAGCCAGCGAGTCGGAAGAATTTTCTCAATGCGCGGCGACATATTTGACAGAAACGGGATAAAACTTGCAACCGATAAAGTTTACTCGGATGTGTACGCGCACCCGGCTGATTACGACCATACCCCCGAAGAACTTGCCAAAATGCTTGCTCCTATTTTAAAAATACCTAAAAATGTTCTTCTTCAAAAGCTTAAAAAGCCGGGGCCGGTAATTACACTAAAAAAAGATATTGACAGAAGTTCAGCAAAAGAAATTGCAAAACTTCATTTAAGAGAAATAAGTTTAGGCAAAAAAAATACGAGAGAATATCCTCAAGGAACCCTTGCAGCTCACGTTTTAGGCTATTATAACTTTGATGCTGATATTGCAAACGGTGTTGAATACACAGCAAAAGACAGACTGGAACATGTAGTAAATACAGTAAAATTCCAAAAAACACGCGACGGCAAAATAATTTATGACTTTACAACCGACCCCGTTGCAACTACGACAAACCCTAAAGGCGAAAATATAACATTAACCATTGACGCAGCAATCCAGCACGTTTGTGAAAAAGAGATTGAAAAAATGGTTACCGAAAAAAGAGCAGACGGCGGTTCAGTAATCGTAATGAACCCCAAAAACGGCGAACTTCTTGCTTATGCTGTTTATCCGACATTTGACCCGAATAATTACAAAAAAGCAACTCCTCAACAGTTAAAAAACTGGACATTAACTGACGTATTCCCACCCGGTTCGACTTTTAAGACAATAACAGTTGCTTCTGCTATGGATTTGGGTAAAATAAACGAAAATTCAACGGTTTTAGATACAGGTAAAATGACAATCGGCAAATGGGAAATTAAAAACCACGATTATCATATACATCCTTATCCAGGCACAATTTCACTGGCTTATTTGTTTGAACATTCAAGCAACATAGGCTCTATCAATGTTGCAAGAATGATGACACCTGTCGAATTTTACGGAGTACTCAAAAATTTCGGATTTGGAAATAAAACGGGAATAGATTTACCGGGAGAATCAAGCGGTTTGTTACCATACTGGACACATTGGGATCAGGGTATACACGCAACAATGGCATACGGTTACGGAACATCTGTTACTGCAATGCAAATGATATCAGCAGTTCAAGTCCTTGCAAATAACGGCGTAAAAGTGACTCCGCACATCATAAAATATTCTCAAGAAGAATATGATAACAAAATTCATTACACGCAGGTTATAAAACCTGAAACAGCACAGGCTGTAACAAGATTGCTTGTACAGAGTATCGAAAACAGCAAATCCGATGTAAAAATGGATAAATACAAAGTTGCCGAAAAAACAGGAACTTCAAGAAAACCTAACAAAAACGGCCCCGGTTACTCATCATATTTATACACATCCTCAATCGGATATTTCCCCGCGTCAGACCCGCAGGTTCTGATTTACGTAATAGTAGACAGCCCGAAAGAAGGGGCAATTTGGGGAAGCACTGTAGCAGCACCGGTGTTTAAAGAAGTTGCAACACAGGTTGCAAGGATTATGAATATTAAACCTGATAAAGTACAGCAGCCTGAGTGAGCCGGTGCCGGCTTGCGGGAGCAAAAGTATAACTAAGGAGAAACAATAAATGAAACTTGACGAATTAATCGAATATTTAGACTACAAAGATTTAATAAACTTTAAAAACATTGATATAACAGGAATTTCGTACAATTCAAAAACAACAAAAAAAGGTGATATATTTATCTGTTTAGTGGGAGAACACACAGACGGACATGAATTTGCACAAATGGCAATAGAAAACGGTGCGGCAGCTCTTCTTGTTGAAAGAAAAATCGATGGTATTAAAATTCCTCAAGTAGTTGTTTGTTCAACAAGAAAAAAAATTGCAGATATAGCTGACAGATTTTATTCAAGCCCTTCAAAAGGAATTAATTTAATAGGGATTACAGGAACAAACGGAAAAACTACCGTCACTCACTTAATCCAAAAAATCTTTGAAGAAAACGAACAGAAATGTGCTTTAATCGGAACTTTAGGTTATAAATTGAGTTCAAACGGCGAGTACAGAGATGCAAAACACACAACACCACAAGCACCTGAACTTCAAGCAACTCTCAGAATGATTAAAGATGTTGAAAAAATTGACAATGTTGTAATGGAAGTAAGTTCACACGCATTAGAACAAAATCGTGTAGGCGGCTGCCGCTTCAACGGAGCTGTATTGACAAATCTGACTCAAGACCACTTGGACTATCACATTACAATGGACAATTACTTTGACGCAAAGGCCCTATTATTTAAAGGCCTAAAAGAGAATGATTTCGCTGTAATAAATGCAGATGACGCATACGGTGAAAGATTTTTGAGTGTAGTTCCCGAAGGCGTTAGAAAGTATACTTACGGTGTAAAAAATAAAGCCGACGTAATGGCAAAAGATATTCATTTTTCACTTAACGGAGCTGAATTTACATTAACAGAAAACGAAAAAGAACATAAAGTAAATCTTCACATGAACGGAATGTTCAGCGTATATAATGTACTTGCAGCAGTTACGGCTTCTTTAGCAATGGGAATTGATATTGAAGTATCTTTAAAAGCATTGCAAAACGTCAAAGGTGTTGCAGGAAGATTTGAAGCTGTTGTAAAAAAACCGCTTGTGATTGTTGATTACGCACACACTCCCGACGGATTGGAAAATGTATTGAAATCAGCAAGAGAAATTACGCCTGCTGACGGAAAACTGATTTGTCTATTCGGCTGCGGAGGCGACAGAGACGCAACCAAACGTCCGAAAATGGGCGCAATTGCAGAAAAACTTGCTGATAAAATCGTTATCACAAGTGACAACCCGCGTTCTGAGGACCCGCAAATTATTATCACAGATATCATTGCAGGTTTGAAATCAGTTAATACTGAAAATGTTATCGTTGAAGCCGATAGGGGCACTGCAATCGCGCTTTTAAAAACAATCGCCAATAATAATGATGTTGTTGTTATTGCAGGAAAAGGTCACGAAGATTATCAGATATTAAAAGACAGAACAATTCACTTTGACGACAGAGAAGAAGCCAGAAAAGTATTTGAAGGAAGCGTTATT
Source organism: Candidatus Gastranaerophilales bacterium (assembly GCA_910588555.1). Classification (GTDB taxonomy): domain Bacteria; phylum Cyanobacteriota; class Vampirovibrionia; order Gastranaerophilales; family Gastranaerophilaceae; genus Stercorousia. The sequence goes on along the minus strand of CAJUPC010000004.1, from coordinate 39,122 downwards.
TAAACAAAATCCACGAAAATTTTATACCAATAAAAAACAACCCCATTTAGGGGTTGTTTTTTTATTTAACAGCTTCGTCACACTCGTCACAAATTCCGTCGGAATTAAGTTTTCTGTATTTCCAACAGCGTTCGCATTTTTCGCCTTCAGCTTTTGTAACCCAAACATTCATACCGTCTTCTGTGTGTTCATTTAGAACATCTGACGGTTTTTCACCTGTCACATAAGCCTGAGATGTGATAAATATATTGCAAAGTTCGTCTTCATTTGCTTTTAAAACACTGTCCTCTTCTGCGTTTACATAAACTGCAACTTCCAATGAACTTCCAACCTGTTTTTCAGCTCTCAAAGGTTCGATTGCGCGTGTTACAACTTCTCTTGCTTTCAAGATTTTTGCAAAATCTTCTTCAAGCTGTGAGTTGCTCCATTCAGCTTTTTCAGTCGGCCAGCTTGATAAAAGAATACTTTCCAGTCCGCCTTTCTGGCATTCGGGAACACTCATCCAAATATCTTCTGCCTGGTGAGGCATAACAGGAACAAGCATCCTGACAAGTGTCTGCAAAATTTCAAACAATACAGTTTGACAAGCTCTGCGTGACAATGATTTTTTACCCGCTGTATACAATCTGTCTTTTACGATATCAAGATAGAACGAGCTTAAATCAACTGCCGCAAAATTTTGCAATTGCTGGAAGTATTTGTAGAATTCGTAATTATCAAACGCTTCTGTCACACTTACGATTAATTGATTTAACTTATGCAATGCAAATTTGTCGATTGCTTTCAAATCTTTGTATTCAACATAATCAACAGCAGGGTCGAAATCAAATAAGTTTCCAAGCAAGAAGCGAGATGTATTTCTTGTTTTCTTAAATATTTCAGCAAGCTGTTTAATAATATTGTTACCAATTTTTGTGTCGTTTCTGTAATCAACTGACGCTGCCCATAGTCTTAAAATATCCGCGCCGTAAGTATTAATAATTTCATCCGGTCTGATGTAGTTGCCTAAAGATTTTGACATCTTTCTGCCGTCTTCACCGAATACAAAACCGTGAGTCAAAACTGATTTGTAAGGAGCAATTCCCTGAGTTGCAATAGAAGTCAGCAACGATGACTGGAACCAGCCTCTGTGCTGGTCAGAGCCTTCCAAATACATTTCAACGGGAGTTGTACCAAGTTCTTCACTGCGTTTGTTTACAACAGCGCGCCATGTAATACCTGAGTCAAACCAAACGTCCATAATGTCGTTTTCTTTAGAGATATGTACGCCGCCACATTTCGGACATTTGAAACCTTGCGGCAACAATTCTTCAACGGTGTGATTAACCCACGCGTCACTGCTTTCTTTTTCAAAGATTTTTGCAACATTTTCGATAGTTTCATCTGTTACAATAACTTCTCCGCAATCTTCACAGTAGAATACAGGAATAGGAACGCCCCATGCACGTTGTCTTGAAATGCACCAGTCTGTACGTCCTGCAACCATGTTAGAAATTCTTGCTTCGCCGCTTGCGGGTATCCATTTAACATTTTTGATTGCGTCAAGCGTTGTATCTCTGAATTTATCAACTTTAACAAACCATTGAGGTGTTGCACGATAAATAACAGGGTTTTTACATCTCCAGCAGTGCGGATAACTGTGATTGATATCCTGCTGTTTCAATAATGCACCGCAATTTTGAAGTTTTTCAATAACAATTGAATTTCCTTTGTAGTATGGAACACCTTCCAAATCCTTATCTTTAACAGCTTCTGTCCAAACACCTTTGCTGTCTAACGGAGAAAATACTTCAATACCATATCTGCAGCCAACCTCGTAGTCTTCAAGACCGTGCCCCGGAGCTGTATGAACTGAGCCTGTACCAGCTTCCAATGTTACGTGTTCACCGAGAATAATCGGTGATTTTCTATCAACTAACGGGTGTTTTGTGTTCAAGAGTTCCAAATCAGAACCTGTACAAGAGCCGATAACTTTAATATCACTTTCCTGCCATTCAACATCTGCTAAGAATGAACCTAACAATTCTTGCGCAGCAACATAAACATCACCGTCTTTTTCAAACCATGTATATTCGAATTTCGGGTGCATACTGATTGCCATGTTTGAAGGAATTGTCCAGGGAGTAGTAGTCCAAATAATTGCGTATGCATCTTTTCCATTCAAGTCAATAATTTTATTAATTTTCTCAGTGCTTTCTTCATCAAATTTAAATCTTACATAAATAGAAGTTGACGTATGGTCTGCATATTCAACCTCAGCTTCTGCAAGCGCAGTTTCGCATGATGCGCACCAGTAAACAGGTTTCAAACCTTTTTCAACATATCCTTTCTTGAACATGTCGCCGAAAACTCTTACCTGTTCAGCTTCAAATTCGGGATTAATAGTCAAATACGGATGTTCCCAATCACCTAAAACACCAAGACGTTTGAATTCGCTTTCCTGACCTTTAAGGTTTTTATGAGCAAACTCACGGCATTTTTGTCTCAGTTCATAAGGAGTTAAAGCACTTCTTCCGCCCTTAATATTTTTGACAACAGCGTTTTCAATCGGCAGACCGTGTCCGTCATAACCCGGAACGTATGGAGTATAAAAACCTGCTTGAGCTTTGTATTTCAAAAGAATATCTTTAAGAATTTTGTTCAACGCAGTACCAACGTGAATTTTTTCTGAACTCAAATACGGAGGACCGTCATGAAGAATAAATTTATTTGCTTTATCACGCTGATTAATAATTTTGTCATAAATATCATTTTCAGCCCAGAACTTTTGAATTTCAAGCTCTCTGACTGTTGCGTTCGCTCTCATTGCCAATGTTGTTTGAGGGAGATTTAAAGTTTCTTTGTACTCTTTTTTTGTGGATGTCATAATTTATATTTCCTTCTTTAATTTTCTTTGAATATCAGTTTTAAGACTTTCTTCTTTTGATTGTGCAACAAAGCAGTTCATTTTGTCGTAATCAAAAACTCTTTCCCACCGTGCTATTACAACGGTTGCAACACAGTTGCCTATTAAGTTTACGGTAGTTCTTCCCATATCAAGAATTTGGTCAATACCCAAAAGTATTGCAACACCTAAGATAGGAATATTGAAGCTTGCAAGAGTTCCTGCAAGAACAATCAGAGAAACTCTGGGAACCCCTGCAATACCTTTGCTGGTAAGCATTAATGCCAACATTATAATCAATTGCTGATTTATGTCAAGATTTATTCCTACAATTTGTGAAGAAAAAATTACCGCCATTGCAAGATATAACGTGCTTCCGTCAAGATTAAACGTATATCCTGTCGGCATTACAAAACCAACTATATTTTTTGGAACCCCGAAACGCTCCATAATGTCCATAGCTTTTGGAAATGCTGCCTCGGAACTTGCTGTTGTAAAAGCCAACAAAGCAGGTTCCTGCAAAGCTCTTAAAAGATTTCTAAACGATATTTTAACGATTTTACAAGCAATAATCAAAACTAATAAAACAAAAACTGCAAGCGCTGCATAAAGAGCACCGATAATTTTGAAATAACTTTTTAATACCGCAAGACCGTTTGCTCCTACAGTTGAAGCGATTGCACCGAAAATACCCAACGGTGCAAAATACATTACATATTCCGTGAACTTGAACATTATTTGCGATACGGAATTTAATATATCAATAACAGGCTGTGCTTTTTTGCCGACAGCAACAATTGCAAGCGCGAAAAATATTGAAAACACAACGATTTGCAATAAATTACCCTGTGCCATAGCATCAACCATACTTGTCGGAAAAATTCCAGTAACCATTTCACTTATTGACGTATGCGCCTGTGTTGCGGCCATAAGTCCTGCTTCCTGCATGTGTACAGCATGCGGACTTATACCTGTGACAAAACCAACACCCGGTTTAAACACATTTGCCATTGTAAGACCAATGATAAGTGCGAGTGTTGTTACGATTTCAAAATAAATAATTGTTTTAAGCCCGATTTTACCAAGCCTTTTAGCATCCCCGTGCCCTGCTATTCCAACAACAAGCGTTGCAAACAATAAGGGCGCAATAATCATTTTTACCATTCGCAAGAATATAACCGCGAAAGGTTTCATTCTTACTGCAAAATCAGGGGCAAAGTGTCCTACTATAACACCTAAAACCAATGCTATAAATATCAGGGCTGTAAGTTTAGAATGTTTCAATTTGGTACCTCGACCATAATTATATTATAAACATGCGTACCTGCCAAAATTCGTATGACGTTTTGTTAAGCTGATAAAAAAGGTGGGAACGCTGTCACTTTTCCCACCCTACAAAATTTAGCATCTATTGTACACACAACGCAAAGCCATTAGATAAATTACGGTATCGTTCGTAGCCCCAGGCAGTTTCCGTCGTTCTATAGGCTCTGTTATATGTGCCGTTGGTACCATACTCCTCGCCGGACCAAATATAGAAGTACGGTTCTGGGAAACCAAACTCAGAAGCTTTGCCATTATAAGTTAATTTGTTTATATGCTGTTTAGCACCTACGGTAGGATTGCCTACATATAATAAACTTGCTATCTTTGCCAAATCTTCCATGCTGGCCATTTTGTTGGTTCCTCCACATTGTTTTACAGCTCCTGCCCAATAGTCATTATTCTCACAAACAGCTTCTAGACAACAGTTTTTTATACCAAGCCTTCCTTTTTCCGCTTCACATTCTGCATAAGTAATTGGTGTAGGAGCGAAAGCGGCCCCAAAACACTTGCCATTTACTTCAACAGCACATGAAGACCCAAGTCCGTTCGCGTTAAATGCAATAACATCTTTTCTAAATGTATTCGGTCTACCATTACCGTTGATTTCAAATACCGCCGCAACACATCCTGCTGTAGCGTTACTTTCAGGTTTACCGTTACTTGTTGACCACCCATAAGTCTTCATCGGGTCTAATGACTCACATTTCTTGTTGTAACTTAAAATCATCGGCGTCCCGTCTGCAGTAATTATACCAACATTATCACTGTTGTAATCCCCGTCATTCTCAGTCATCTTTAATTCTTTACCCGTTTTGGTATTAGCAATATCCCATTCTTTTCCGTCTTCAAGTTTAACGGTAGTATAAGGCCAGCAGGCTTTTAAATGATTAGCGTCACAACGCTTTGCAATCTTGAAATACTTTTGTAATTCATCTACAAACGCGTCAGTACTGGAATAAGGTCCAATTAAACCTAACGATTTCATGTGGTCAGTGGCTTTAGTAAACTTGTACTTTGCACTCCTAATCTTTTCTGCGTTAACCTTATCATTAACATTAGTCATCAAACTTGGCAGCACAATAACCGCAACCACACCAATGATTGCTAAAGTGATTAAAAGCTCCGCTAATGTGAATGCTCTACAACAAGGAGTTAAGCTAAGAGTGCCCCCCCCCCGAAGCTACGTAAATCCTTTAATAATCTCATTTCAAACTCCTTTCGTATTTACATATTCATTATAAACTATTTTTCAATTTTTTCAAGTCATGCATTTGGTCGAGATTTGTAAGTTTTGTAAATCTTTTTTTAAGCAATTGACCATGCCTTTTTAAAATTGATGTATTATTGATTAATAAGCAAGAAATAATATAATTAAATTGGGAGGTTAATGTGACAGATACCACATGTGTTGAAAAATTGGAACTTTCTGAAAATGCAGTCAAAGTTCTTGAAAAAAGATACTTAAAAAGAGATAAAGACGGGAAATGTGTTGAAACACCGGCTGATATGTTCAGACGTGTTGCAAATACAATTGCTGCAGGAGATTTAAGCTTCGGCAAATCTCAAAGCGATGTTGATAAATTATCTGAAAGATTTTATAAAGCTATTACTAACAGATACTTTATGCCAAACTCTCCGACATTGATGAATGCAGGAAGAGAATTAGGACAGTTGGCAGCTTGTTTTGTACTGCCTGTTGATGACAGTTTGGAAGGTATTTTTGAAACTGTTAAAAATACTGCTTTAATCCATAAATCAGGCGGCGGAACTGGTTTTTCTTTCTCTAAATTAAGACCTAAAAACAGCGTTGTACGTTCAACTATGGGCGTATCATCAGGTCCTGTTTCATTTATGGAAGTGTTTAACGCTGCAACCGAAGCCGTTAAACAGGGCGGTACCAGACGCGGTGCAAATATGGGTATCTTAAGAGTTGACCACCCCGATATTTTAGACTTTATCAACTGTAAAAACGATACTTCTAAATTAAACAACTTTAATATTTCTGTTGCTTTGACAGACAAATTTATGGAAGCTGTTAAAAACGGCACAGAATATGAACTTATCGCACCTCATACTGGCGAAGTTGCAGGCACTATGGATGCAAGAAAAGTATTTGACATGATTGTTGACGGCGCTTGGAGAACAGGTGAACCCGGTATTATCTTCATCGACAAAATGAACGCAGATAACCCGACTCCGCTTGTAGGTCAAATTGAATCTACAAACCCTTGCGGCGAAGTTCCTTTGCTTTCTTACGAAGCTTGTAACCTGGGTTCTATTAACCTTGGAAGAATGGTTGAAAACGGTTCTATCAACTGGGATTTACTGGCTGAAACAACAAGAACTGCTATCAGATTTTTAGATAACGTAATTGCCGTAAATAACTATCCGCTTCCGCAAATTTCTGAAATGGTTCAAAACAACAGAAAAATCGGCTTAGGCGTAATGGGCTGGGCTGATATGCTTATGAAAATGGGCATTTCTTACGCTTCAAAAGAAGGTACGCAACTTGCAGCAGAAATTATGGAATTTATTGATTACGAATCAAAATGCGAGTCTATCGAACTTTCTAAAGAAAGAGGAAAATTCAACAACTTTAAAGGAAGCGTTTACGACGGTCAAAACTTCTTGTATAACAAATACAAAGGTAAATCAGCAGGAAGAATTTCTGATGAGCAATGGAAAGAACTTGACAGCCAAATTGAAAAATTCGGTATCAGAAACGCTACAACAACTTGTATTGCACCGACAGGTACAATTTCAATGATAGCTTCTGCTTCGGGCGGTGTTGAACCTCTATTCGGTCTTGTATTCTCAAGATTGATTATGGACGGAACTGAAATGTTTGAAGTTAATCCGATTTTCAAAGATTACGCAGTAGAACACGGCTTCTATTCTGAAGAATTGATGTCAAAAATTGCCAAAACAGGTTCTGTAGCTCACGTTGACGGTGTATCTGATGTAGTAAAACACATCTTTACAACAGCACACGATGTTTCACCGTACTGGCACGTAAAAATGCAGGCTGCATTCCAGCTTCACACAGACAATGCTGTATCAAAAACAGTAAATTTTGAAGAACATGCAACAAGAAAAGACATCGAAGAAGCTTACGTATTGGCATTCGAAAACGATTTGAAAGGTATTACAGTATACAGAAACAATTCACGTCAATTCCAGCCGATGAACCTTGATAAGAAAAAAGAGGAAGAAAAGGTTGTCGAACCTGTAGTTGAAGAAGTTGTCGAAGAATACAACCCGACAGGCGAAATCAAAACAGTAAAATGTCCCGAATGCGGAAACGAAATCCAGATGGCAGAAGGATGTTTTATCTGTTTGAAATGCGGATACTCAGGTTGCTCATAGCGCAAGCGAGCTGAGGGCGAGGCTTTGTGACAAAATGGCGGATGCCATTGCAGGAACAAACCGTAGACCCGTTAAACGCGAGCGCAGCAAGACCGTTACGTAGTAATAAGCAAGAGAGAGAAAAGAGCCGTTCTATAATGAACGGCTCTTTTGTAAATATTTATTAACTTTTTATATTATTACTGTCAACTTTTATTTTCACGGTTTTTAATAATAAAAACCAGGAAGGAAAACTAATGATTAGCGCAATTAACAATACAAATTCACCATCATTTCAATGTCTTCACCCGATGAAAAACAACGAAGTGACAAAAACACAAATTTTAGCAGGTGCAGGCACAGCTGCTGCAATCACAGCAGGAATTATTTACAGAAAACCTCTTATGAAAGCTGTTAAAAGTATTGATTTCAAAAAAATGTGGCAAAATACAAAAAATGCATTTAAAAAATTTACAGGAAAAGCGCAAAAAGAAAAAAGATATGCCACTGTTAGCAAAGAAGAAGTCCAAAAAGCAATGCATAGAGATTTTGCAAAAAATTCCGATATAATTAATTTTACAACCCAACAAAGAAAAGAAACAATATTTGACGCACTAGAAACTTTTAAAAATTTTGAACCGAAAGTATAAAAAATAAAAAAAATATATATAAATAAAAAGTCACTCTAATAAAAAAAAAGAGTGATTTTTTATTTAGTTTGTTATAGAATACAGATACAGATTATATTTAAGAGGGAAATAAGAAAATGCAAGTATCATTAAACTGGTTAAACGAATTCGTAGATTTATCCGATATAGAAGTAGAACAAATAGCTCATGAATTGACTATGAGCGGTTTGGAAGTGGAATGTGTAGAAGAGGTTAAACCGAAATTTACCAATATTCAAACCGTAAAAATTGAAAAAATCGATAATCATCCGAATTCCGACAGATTGCACCTCGTAACCGTAAACACAAAAGACGGTTTTAAAACAGTTGTATGCGGTGCACAAAATATTGCAGAAGGACAGATTATACCATACGCGTCGGTAGGTTCGCAGGTTCTTGACAGAAAATCCGGCGAAATGTTCACTCTTACTCCCGCTGTAATTCGTGGAGTTGAATCGCAAGGTATGCTTTGTTCTGCCGATGAACTTGGAGTTTCTGAAAGAAACTATCAGGAAGAAGACGGGATTTTGATACTTAACAGAATTTTCCCGAATGTTCAAATCGGCGAAAATGTTGAAGATGTTTTAGGCTTTGATAAAGACTACGTTCTTGACGTTGCTCCAACCGCAAACAGAGGCGACCAAATGTCAGTTATAGGTGTTGCCAGAGAATTAAGCGCAATCTTTGACAGACCGTTAAAATTCTCTCCGCTTGAATGTACAAAAGATTTATCAACTGATGAATTTAAAGTTGACATTATTGATAATGATGTTTGCAAATATTACTCAATCGGTGTTTTAAAAGATTTGAAAATAAAACCGTCACCTGATTGGATGCAAAAAAGACTTATAGCATCAGGCGTCCGCGCAATCAATAACGTAGTAGATATTACAAATTATGTAATGTTGGAATACGGAACACCGTTCCATGCATTTGATTTGGACAAACTTAACGGTTACTTATGCGTAAGACGTGCAAAAGAGGGCGAAAAACTTGTTACGTTAGACGAAGTTGAAAGAACCTTGACTACTGACAGTGTTTTAATCGCTACAAAAGATGAAGGAGTATGTCTTGCAGGTGTATTCGGCGGTGCAAACTCTGAAATCGACGACAACACAAAAAATATCGCACTTGAAGCTGCTTATTTCACACCTGCAAGTAACAGAAAATCCGCAAGAAGCGTTGGATATCGTTCGGAAGCCTGCGCAAGATTTGAACGCGGAGTTGATATTGAAGCAATCAGACCTGCTTTAATGCGTGCAATGCAATTGCTTGTTGAACTTGCAGAGGCAAAAATTGAAGGCGTTGTTGAAGCAGGCGAAAATAGACTCGAACCGATTGAAATAACTTTAAGATACGCACAAATCAAAAGAGTTTTGGGCTGTGAAATTGCACCTGAAAAATGTATTTCAATCCTTGAAAATCTCGGGTTCAAAAAACTAGGCGGAAACGATGCAGCTGTAAAATTCTCAGTTCCCTCTTTCAGAGCAAATGATGTAACACGTGAAATCGATTTGATTGAAGAAATTGCAAGAATTAACGGAATGGATAAAATCACTCCGACATTACCTTCCAAAAATCAAACCGCAGAAATTTCGCTTGAAGAAAAAGTAATTAAAAAAGTTCACGACCTTATGCGCTCATCAGGTTTAGACGAAATCCAAACAAGTTCACTTATCGGAAAATCTTTGTTAGACAAATTTATGATTGATTTTGACAAAGAAAAAGCAGTTTATGTAAAAAATCCTGCAAGTGAAGAATATTCAATGCTCCGTCAAACTCTTGCGGCAAGCGTTCTTAACTGTATGAAATACAACTTCGACAACGGTCAGAAAAATTTCTGGGCATACGAAATCGGAAAAACATATTACAAAATCGCAGAAGCTGATGAAAAATCATCAGGCGTAAAAGAAACTCTTGTACTTTCAGGAGTTTTGACAGGCGAAATCGAAAATTCAAAATGGCAGAAAACAGCAGAACTTGATTTCTTTACGGTAAAAGGGATTATTGAAAATCTTTTTGCAGAACTCGGTGTTGAAAAACGTATTAAACTTGTTCCGCTTGAAAAATCTCCTCTTGCACAATCTCATAGTTCATTACATCCGTATAAAACGGCAGTAATTATGTTACTTGGCAAAACTCCAATGCCTATAGGCTATTACGGACAAATTCATCCGATTTTGAAAGACAAATTAAAAATGAACCAGGATGCATATTTGTTCAAAGTTGATTTAAACGAAATCGCAGGAATTGTAAAAGAAAATGTACACAGATATAAAAAACTTCCACAATTCCCTGAAGTTCGCCGTGATTTGGCATTTATAATTAATGAAGAAGTAAACTTTGATGATATTCAAAAAATTATTAAAGGTTCTGTACAGCAAAATATTTTCAAAGGCAGTGAAGTATTTGACGTTTATCAGGGCGAAAACATTGACAAAGGTTTCAAAAGTCTTGCATTCCGTATAAAAATGCAGGATGAAAATGCGACATTAACAGATGAAGTTATTGAAAAACAAATGTCCAATGTCCGCGCAAAACTTCAAAAAACTTACGCAGAAATTTCATTCCGCGAATAGCTCGTACCACATCAGGTGTTGAAAACTTTAGAGGTGAAAATGAAAAAAATATTATTAATATTTACAATAATATTATTAATGCCATTATATGCATTAGCAGCCGATATTGTACCGCAATATGTCAGTATCAGCCAGACAAATTCTCTGGGACTTTATCAGGCTCCAAATGAAATTGTTATATATAACGAACCCTCTGAGTCTTCAAACATAATCCACAGTATCAGCTGGATTGGAGAACAAATTTTTCCGGAAAGCGTAAATGCTAAAAATTTGTTTGTAGTACATTTGCCAAACAAAAATTTGGGAATGCTTGCCGTTACAGATGAAACCGAAAAATGGGTTGAAGTAATTTATAATAACACAACAGGTTCAAAAGGCTGGATAAAAAAAGACGACCCGTACAGATTTATGACCTGGATAATGTTTTATAATATGTACGGAAAAAAATACGGATTAAATCTTCTTAAAGAAGCTCCAGTAGAAGCCAAAGATATGCACTCGGCAACGGATGATAAGTCACAAATTGTCGATACAATAAAAGTTCCCGTACAAAAAATTAATGTCACTGCAATCAGAGGAAACTGGGCTCTTGTAAGCGTTTACGACATTGACAGAACCTCAAAAACAGGTTACATCAGATGGCGTTCGGATAAAGGCGTAAAATACTATTTCCCCGCAATGAAATAACTTTTATAACTTATAAGGATAATCGTTTTTGAATTCGAAATTGTCCATTTCCAGCAATCTTGTGCAGGTTCCGGAATTTGCCTTACATAGTGCCAATGCTTTTGCTCTAGTGTCACAAACTTCATAATTTTCAATACAAAAAGACCCGAAATTTTTCTTATTATTAAAGTGCCATCTCAAATCAGCATCTTTTGAACAAATTAAAAATGCAAATTTATCTCTGCCAGACTGATTTGGAGCTTTTTGTCCGTTTATATCAACTCTAAAATCAGCACAAGCACCATTAAAAAATTCAAATGTAGTTGCGTCAGCTAAATAAACTCTAATTTGGTTTGACTGTCCGTCTTCATTTTGTAAATCTTCAGGATTTTCATCAATTTTTGCATATTTAAGATATGGTTTGAGATATGTATTAAAATATGTAATCCCTAATTTTCTATTTTCTTCATTTATAACTTCACCGTTTTCATTTTTCAAAACATCAGCTTTGTTCCAGTCCTTCACAGGTCCGTTATCTATTTCAGAAAGCAAAATAGCCTGCGATATAGCACTGTAGAACTTTTTGAGACGCGCAGAAGCTTCTTGTTTTTTGTGATGTAGAATAAGTGACGGCATAGTTAATGCCGCAACAACGCCGATAATACCGAGGGTGATTAAAACCTCTGCAAGCGTAAAGCCTCTTAATGAGCTAGGATTGCCCCCCCCCCGACATTCTGATTAAATAAATTTTTCATCTCTTTTAGCTCCTTTCGCTTTACTTTTTTATTATAAACTATTTTGCAAAATTTTCAAGACCCGCTTTACATTACTAAAAAAATACTCGACATTAATTTATGTTTGTAGTAGGCTAAATCTATAGCATTATAAATAGCAAAGGAGAATTAAAATGCAGGTTATATTAAAAAAAGACGTACAAAACCTCGGTGAAGCAGGTGACATCGTTACTGTAAAAGACGGTTACGCAAGAAACTTCTTGCTACCTCAATCTGTTGCAGAAGCAGCTACTAAAGGCGCTTTGGAAAACAGAGAAAAGAATTTGGCAAGAATTAAAGCTAAACAAGAAAAATTACACGCTGAAGCTTTGGAAACAGCTAAGAAAATCGAAGAATTCGGAAAACTTGAACTTTCTGCAAAAGCAGGTGAATCAGGTAAATTGTTCGGTACAATTACTACTAAAAAATTAGCTGAAGAACTTCAAGCTAAATCAGGTATTGAAGTTGACAGAAAAAATGTTTCTCTTAACGCACCTATCAACAAAGTAGGCGAATACACAATGTTAATCAAATTGACTTCTAAAGTTAAATGCGAATTGGCTATTGTTGTTACTGCTTCTGAAGTTTTGAAAGAAGCTGTTGAAGAAGTTGAAGAAGAAGCAACAGAAGAATAGGTGATTGATGAGCCAAACTTCCGAATTGACACTTGAATGCATGGCTATAGGCTCTCTGCCTCATAACAATTTGGAAGAAGCAATGGAAATCGTTAAAACAAATTTTAACAGAATTCCGTTTTGGCCACAGTTAGCAAAAATAAATAAAAACGAAGACATGATACTCCAATTTTTGGGAAACATGCCTTCGTTTTTTTCTGATAAAGATTATTTAGATACAGAGTGCGACGAATTTTTTGAAGATATTGAACAATTTTTTGCCGATTACGAAGAAATCGGAAATGACAGCAGCATAATAGAAAAATATTCAATAAACACTTCCTTATCATTTCCAAATTACATTCAATTTATAAAAGACACAAAACCATATTTTGCCAAAGGACAAGTAACAGGGCCTTTTACACTATCAACAACACTTGTAGATAAAAACGGCAAATGCGCGTTTTACGATGAAACCTTAAGAGAAATTATCGTAAAAACATTGTCACTCAAAGCTCTGTGGCAGATTAAACAAATAAAAGAGGCAAATTCCGATACAACTCCGATTATTTTCATTGACGAACCTTCAATTTCACAACTCGGAACTTCCGCATTTATAACTATTTCACAGGAAGATGTAATTGAAATGATTAAATCCGTTTCAGATATAATTAAAACAAATGGCGGTTTGAGTGCCATACACTGTTGTGGAAAATGTGATTGGAGAGTCCCGATAAAAGCCGGTGTAAATATCATAAATCTTGACGCATATTCTTATGCCGAAAACTTAAGCACTTTCAGCGAACATATCAAAAAACACCTTGAAACAGGCGGAAAAATTGCGTGGGGAGTAATTCCAACCCTGGATACAAACGAATTGGAAAAACTTGATTTGGAAAAAGCTGTTCAAGTTTTTGAAAATGCTGTAAACTATTTGACCAAAAAAGGAATTAATGAGAAAATTATTATAGAAAATTCGCTCATAACCCCTTCTTGCGGAGCGGGTTCACTGAGCAAAGAGCTTGCAGAAAAAGCTATGAATTTAACCAAACAGTTATCAGATAAACTAAAAGAAAGGTATCATGTCGTTTAAATTAGCTGTAACAGGAAAGAGCGGTAGCGGAAAAACAACGGTTGCAAAAGCATTTTTGAGGATTTTTCAGGAAAATTTTCCCGATAAATCAATACTTTTGTTTGATAATGATTTGACGGGCGAACTCGGGCACAGCTTCGGACTTGATATCAGAAACACCATTTACGGTATCAGAAGCGGCAAACACGAATATAAAACAGGTATACCCGAGGGGATGTCAAAACAGGAATTTGTCGAGTGGGCAATGGAAGATATTGTTGTTTCACTGGATGAAAATGTAGATATTATTGTTTCATGGTTTGTAGGTTCAAAAGACTGCAGATGTCCGATTACGGGACAAATAAACGATGCTGTTTTAAAACTTATTGACAGATATGATATCGTAATTTTTGACTGCGAATTTGATTTGAAATATCTTAATCAGCTTGTTGACACTGACATTGATACAACATTAATAATAGCAAATCCCACAGATGAAAGTGCACATCTTGCTAAGCGTATAGAAGAATTCAGCGCTAAATATGCAGCAGGTAACCAATTAGGTGTTATTATAAATAATGCAGCAAATTCCGATTTAACGAATGTTTATGAACTTTTAAAGCGTTATGATTTGGATGTTCTCGGAGTAATCCCGACTGACAAAGAACTTGAAACAAAGAAAATGGAAAAAGAATCTAAAGTTGTTCAAGAAGCAATAAAACAGTTCTATTTCAGATTAAATTTACCGCAGAACAGGGAGTAAACATGGCAATAATTTTAGATGGCAAAAAACTGAGAGATAAAATATTTGAAGACTTAAAGGCAAAACTCGATAACATGCCTGTTAAGCCTACTCTTGCCGTAATCCTTGCTGGCGATGAGCCCTCCAGCAGAATTTATGTAAACAACAAGAAAAAATGCGCAGAAAAATTGGGGATTAATTCAATTGTAATAGAATATCCCGCTCACGTTACAGAAGAAGAATTATTGAATAAAATCCAAGAATTGAACAACGATAAAAATATAACTGCAATTTTGGTTCAATTGCCTTTGCCTGAACATATTGACAAATTCAAAATTATTGACGCAATCTCACCTGGAAAAGATGTGGACGGACTTACAACATATAACAGCGGAAAACTTTTCTCAGGCGAAAAACCTTACGTCTATCCATGTACTCCAAAAGGTATATTATTGCTTCTTGATGAATATGACATTAAACTTGAGGGCAAACATGCAGTTGTAATCGGGCGTTCCAACCTTGTTGGCAAACCAGTTGCACAAATGCTGTTACAAAGAAATGCGACAGTTACAATGTGCCACAGTCATACAAAAAATCTTTCAGACATAATAAAAACTGCTGATATAATAATTTCAGCAGTGGGAAAAAATGTAGTAGGGGAAAAAAATATAATAAAATCTGATTGTGTTATCGTTGATGTTGGAATTTTTCGAGATGAGTCAGGTAAAGTCCGCGGCGACGTTGATTTTGAAGCTTTATCTAAGACTGCCGCATATATATCACCTGTTCCGGGCGGTGTTGGCCCGATGACTATTGCGTCTTTGATGTTGAATACGGTTGAGCTGCATAAATAAACGACTGTTGTCAGTCTTGCTCGTGCGCGTTTAACGGGTCTACGGTTGTCTGCTGCATAAATTTTATTTATTTGCAGACAAGCCTCCGCTCTCAGCTCACTCGCGCTATCCGCCGATTAGGTTAAGCTGACATGAAGATTTAATATTGTTATTAACAAGGTTTTTCAAACTTGAAATTTCATTTTCTATCAAGCTTATCTGAGAATCCAGCGAGTCTTGCCTTGTTTCTAGATAAGACTCTTCTTGCTGTAACGCAAGATAAGTTGCATCTTCATCCGGATCCGTATCAGTACCATCAAGCTCTTGTGCTCTGATACCCATTTGTTTTGTAATGTAATTTGTTCTGCTCATTACAAGAGTTTGCTCAAATTGCAATTGGCTTTTTTGCAATGTAAATAAATTCTTTTGTGCATCTATCGCTAAAAAAGTCATCTCATCTCTCCTTATGTTTTACTCTCTTACACATATAAAGTATTTTAAAAATCTCTAATTTCACAACTTGCACATTTTGTAACATTTGTTTACATAATATTTTTTCCTCATAATAAAAAAGCGGGTTTAACCCCGCTACTGAACTATACTATAAGCAACAATATGCTCTATACAAATATTCAACCAATCATATTTAAAACAAACATAATCATTACACTGACAATCATCCCCGTCACATTTGCAGTAATCGTTAAGTCTGCAAGCCAGAGCATTTTCAAGTGTTATATAGTCATCATGGCATTCTTCACATTTTCCTTCGGGAATAAAAATATTTCCATCGATTTTTAAATGTTCTGTAAAAATAGTAATATTGTTAGTTCCTGCTTCTTCAATAATTTTTTTGATAGATTTTAATACATGTTTAGACATATAATTTCTCCTTATAAATTCTACAAATAAAGCATAAGCCTAAAAAATTTTCTCCAAAACCGCCAACAGATTAATAGTAATGTTTTGTTAAAAATTAGTAAAATAAGTGTGTTTGTGATACAATATTAACAAGGGATTAGACTAATAGGGGAGAATATATATGCCGGAAGTAAGTAATGATCAAAATAATCAAACTCCAGTTGTTGAAAAAATTGAAGTTGTTGATCTTCAAAATAATGATGAAGCTATTGAAACCAAAACATCTCAGGAATATGGCGCCAGTAACATCAGAGTTTTAGAGGGTCTTGAAGCCGTAAGAATGAGACCCGGTATGTATATCGGTTCAACTTCTCAAAGAGGTTTGCACCATTGTATTTATGAAATTGTAGATAACTCAATTGACGAGTCTCTTGCAGGTTTTTGTACAGATATCTATGTAACAGTAAACCCTGATAACAGTGTTACGGTTGAAGATAACGGCCGCGGTATTCCTGTTGATATTAAACCTGAAACAGGCAAATCTGCTTTGGAAATTGTTCATACTGTTCTTCACGCAGGCGGAAAATTCGGCGACGGCGGTTATAAAGTATCAGGCGGTCTTCACGGCGTTGGCGCCTCTGTTGTAAACGCATTATCAGAAAAATACAGGGTTGAAGTTTCACGTCAGGGCTTTGTTTGGCGTCAGGAATATATGAGAGGCGAACCGCTTACTCCGGTTGAAAAAGGTGAAGCTACTGAAAAAACAGGTACCAGAACAACTTTTTGGCCTGACCCTGAAATCTTTACAGAAACTACAGTTATTGATAAAGACGTAATCGCAAACAGATTGCGTGAAATGGCATTCTTGAACAAAGGTTTAAGAATTGTATTTATCGACGGAGTTACAAAAGAAGAACAAGAATTTCACTTTGTAGGCGGTATCGGCAGCTATGTGGAATTTTTGAACCAGAACAAAAATGTTTTGCATGACAAACCGATTTATATCGACAAAGTTGTTGATGGTATGCAAATTGAAGTTGCAATGCAATATACTGACGCTTACAGCGAAAGTGTACTTTCATTCGCTAACAACATCAACACTCATTCGGGCGGAACACATTTGACAGGTTTCAGAAACTCTTTGACACGTGTATTCAATGATTACGCAAGAAAAAATAATATCTTAAAAGACAGCGACCAGAACCTTTCAGGTGACGACGTTAGAGAAGGTTTGACAGCAATTGTCAGCGTAAAAATTCCTAACCCCGAATTTGAAGGACAGACAAAAGAAAAACTCGGTAACGCAGAAGCTATGGGCGCAACTCAAGATGCAGTACGCGATAAATTACAAGAATGGTTAGAGTTTAACCCGAAAATTGCTAAAATTATTATTGAAAAAACATTGCAGGCTCAAAGAGCACGCGAAGCAGCAAGAAAAGCAAGAGAATTAACAAGAAGAAAATCTGTTCTTGAAAATTCAACACTACCCGGTAAACTTGCCGACTGTTCAAATAGAGAACCCGAAAAATGTGAAATCTACATAGTTGAGGGTGATTCTGCGGGCGGCTCTGCAAAACAGGGCAGAAACAGAATGTTTCAGGCTATCTTGCCGCTGAGAGGTAAAATTCTTAACGTAGAAAAAGCAAGGTTAGATAAAATCTACGGTAACAACGAAATTCAATCAATGGTTCAAGCTTTCGGAATTAATATCAGCAGAAACCCTGATGAAGTTGATTTGGAAAAACTTCGTTACCACAAAATTATTATCATGACCGATGCTGATGTTGACGGTGCGCACATCAGAACATTACTTTTAACATTCTTTTTCAGATATGCAAGACCGCTAATCGAAAACGGATATGTTTATATTGCTCAGCCGCCTTTATTCAAGGTTACTCAAGGTAAAGTATCGGAATATTTATACGACGAACATGCACTTGATAAAATGCTTAAAGAACGCGGTATTAAAAACTTGAGCCTGTCTGATAAAACAAAATCAAGAACAAAAACAGGTGATGAACTGTTAGAATTAATTAAAAACATGTCAGCGTTCTATAATTCATACAACAACCCGATTTTGAACTTGTATCCGGCTGTAATGTTGAGAGGTCTTGTACGTTCAAATATTACTCCTGAATGTTTTGAAGACCAGTCAAGAATGAATGAGATTGTAGACTACTTGAACCATTATCTTCAAGACCACGCTAAAAACTACAATATTCAAGAAGCTGCAAATTATACATGCTCTTTAAAATACAATCCTGAAAACGCAAAATATTCTATTCAATTAAACTTGAATGAAGAAGAACATGTAATTATTGCTCAAAACATCATCAAAAGTTCTGAATATAAGAGATTAAAAGCATCTTATCCTTTAATCAGAGATTATTTGATTGAAGAAGAAGACAACTTAATCCTTGAAACAGACACTGAACAGTACGAAATCAATTCGTTTGATAAACTTCAAAAACTTATTGATGACAGAGGTTCAAAAGGATTACAAATTCAACGTTTCAAAGGTTTAGGCGAAATGATGCCTCAACAGTTGTGGGAAACAACAATGGATCCGGCAACAAGAACATTGCTGAAAGTTAATATTGAAGATGCAATGCTTTGCGACCAGCTGTTTGACATATTAATGGGTGATAAAGTAGACCCCCGCAGAAACTTTATCGAATCCAACGCAGTTTATGCAACTAATATTGATACTTAGAAAAAAGACCCGAATGGGTCTTTTTTATGCTGTTGAATTCCTGTCTTGAGTGATGTAAAATTGTTTTATAAGAGGATATGCAAATGAATGAAACAAAAAGTATTGATGTTGTTAATATGGTAAATAATTACATTAACGAAGAAAAGAGTCAAAATATGAAAACAGAATTGATATTTTTAGGGCCTCCCGCTTGCGGCAAAGGTACACAAACAACTAAACTTGCTGAGTATTTGAATTTTCCGCATGTTGATACAGGTTCTTTATTGAGAGCAGAAATTAAAGCGGAAACTCCTGCAGGTATTGAAGCTAAAAAATTTATTGATAAAGGTAACCTTGTTCCGGTTGAACTTGTTTCAAGAATTATCAAAAACAGATTATCCGAAGATGATTGCAAAGATGGCTATATTCTTGACGGTTTCCCGAGAAGTTTGGAGCAGGCAGAGCAGTTGACTAAAATTAATAATGAAATCAACGGTTCAACACCTGTTAGATTTATGGCAATTTATTTTGACATCGATACAAGTATTCTTGTCGAAAGAATTGTAAACCGTCGTTCTTGCTCAAAATGCGGAGAAATTTATAATTTGGCATTTAAAGCTCCTGAACATGAAGGCGTATGTGATAAATGCGGCGGAGAACTTACTCAAAGAAAAGACGATACAAGAGAAATCGCTCAATCAAGATTTGACACTTACAACCGCGAAACTGCACCATTAATTGACTATTATAAAAATATGGGTGTTCTAAAATCAATTGACGCAAATGGTACTATCGATGAAGTTTGGAACCGATTATTAGAGGTTATTAAATGATTAACAGAAAATCACGTGATGAAATAAAGAGAATGCGACATGCAGGACACATTGTAGCTCTTGTTCATCAAAAAATGAAAGATGTTATTGAACCGGGTATCAGCACAAAAGAACTGGACGATATTGCACATTCAATCATCAAAAAAGAACGCGCTATCCCGACATTTTTAGGTTATCACGGTTTTCCGGGATGTATTTGTGCTTCAATTAACGAACAAGTTGTACACGGAATTCCAAATGAAAATATTAAAGTAAAAGAAGGCGACATTATAAGCATAGATGTCGGCGCAACTTATGCCGGTATGGTAGGTGACGGAGCTTGGACATATCCTGTAGGCAATGTATCGGCTGAAGTTCAAAGACTTTTAAAAACAACCGAAGAAGCTTTGTTTGCAGGTATTGCAAAAATGAGAGCAGGAAATATCTTAGATGATATTTCAGGTGCTATTGAAGATGTCGCAAAGCGTGAAAAAATGGGAATTGTTCGTCAATACGGCGGTCACGGCGTTGGGCACGAAATGCATGAAGACCCGTTTTTGTTTAATTACAGAGTGGGCGACCATACATTAATCAAACCAAACACCGCAATTGCAATTGAACCCATGTTAAATTTGGGCTGTGATGAAGTTGAAGTTTCTGACGATGAATGGACAGTAAGCACAAAAGACGGCAAACCATCTGCACATTTTGAACATACTGTTCTTGCCACTGAAGACGGCAACTTAATCATTACACAATTAATGGAGTAAAAATGAATTATTATGTAGGTTTATCTTTAGCCGCCTCATCAGGAATGGACAGCGGTCTTGCTATTCTTGATGAAGACAACAACTTAATTCTCGTTGATAAATTATACACGATGAACGACGTTATACATTTTTTTGACAATTATTCAGGTTTAAAATATTCAAAAATTTGTATATCACTTGTGTGGGACAGAACTATGCTTAACGGCAAATGGAGAATTCTAGGTAAGCCTTACCAAATGGTTGCAACAAACCCTTTAATTCCAAACCGTGAAAGCTGGACGCAGAGATATTCTACACGCGGATGTGAATATTTTAATTCGCTTATGGAACAGGGAATTGAAATCAACAGATTTGAACTATACCTGACACGTCAGAGTCTGAATTTGAATTCCTGCTATAAAGAGCGTTCACCCGCTGATTGCAAATTTTTACAACAGGCATTAAAAATGGAATGGGGACTTGATTTACCTGTAAATATGATGCCTATGTCACAACTTGAGGCAATTGTAGGCGCAATACTTGCACGTGAAAACACTAAAAACCCTGATAATATAAAACAGGTTTCAACATTCAAAAACTTCAATGTTATTGATGTTGTAAAAAATCCGCATGCTTTATCTCATCCTTCATATCAGAATGTCAATTCCTCAAAAATTTTGACAACATTCTGATGAATATCTTCAATAGATTTAGCAGCGTCAACAACTCTAATCCTGTCAGGTTCTTGTTTTGCCAGTTCAAGATAACCATATCTTACGCGGTTATGAAATTCCTTTCCTGCGCTTTCCATTCGGTCTTTATCACTACCGACACGCTTCATTGAAGTTTCGATATCAATATCAAAAACAAAAGTCAAATCAGGTTTTCTGCCGTTTGTAGCAAGATTATTCAACATATTAATCCTAGCAATATCAAGGCCTCTTCCATACCCCTGATATGCAACAGTTGAATCGGTGTGCCTGTCGCAAAGAACAATTTTGCCCTGTTCAACAGCAGGATTAATAATTATATCAATATTTTGTGCACGGTCAGCAAGAAAAAGAAATGACTCACATCTGTCAGAAACTTCTCCGTCATAATTCAAAAGAATTTCTCTAACCTTTTCACCAAGGCCTTTTCCGCCCGGTTCACGTGTAATCAAAACATCTTTCCCTTGTTTTTCCAAATATTGTGCAAGCAGCCTCATCTGTGTAGTTTTACCGCAGCCATCTGCACCCTCAAATGTTATAAATAAACCTTTGTTCATATTGTTCCCTCTTTATTTTATTATAGCAGAAATAATAAAAAAGAACGGCATTTCTGCCGTCCTTTGAAATATATATTTGTATATACTATCTTTTTGAGAATTGGAAGCGTTTTCTTGCACGTTTGCGACCGTATTTTTTACGTTCTTTAACACGCGGGTCACGAGTTAATAAGCCTTCTAAACGTAATACGTTTTTGTATTCTTCATTAACTTTAACCAATGCTCTTGAAATACCATGTCTCATAGCTCCACATTGAGCAACGATACCGCCGCCAACTGCTTTAACTTTTACATCGTATTTTTCTTGATTGTCAGTTAAAACCAAAGGTCTATAAACTAACATTTCGATAGCAGGTCTGTTTCCGATATAGTTTTTCAAAGTTTTACCGTTAACAAAAATTCTGCCTTTACCTTTTACAAGTTTTACAACCGCGATAGAAGTTTTTCTACGTCCTGTAGCCATAATTTCTTTATCTGCCATTATTTAGCCTCCTTTTCCAACACGATTGGTTTTTGTGCTGCATGCGGATGTTCTGATCCGTTGTAAACTTTTAATTTTGTGAATTGAGTATCACCCAATGTATTGTGCTGCAACATACCTTTAACTGCTTTTTCAATTAAAAGTCTTGCATCTTTTTCACGTAATTCTTTTACGCTAGCTGATTTCAAACCACCGGGGAATCCTGTGTGGTGGTAATAAATTTTATCAGTTTCTTTTTTACCTGATACAACAACTTTTTCAGCGTTGATAACGATTACAAAATCGCCTGTATCAACATTAGGAGTGTATTCAGGTTTATTTTTTCCTCTAAGAATATTAGCGACTCTGGTAGCCAATCTGCCGAGAACTTCGCCCTCAGCGTCAATTAAATACCATTTTCTTTCTACTTCAAGAGGTTTTGCTGAATATGTTTTCATGCTTTATCTCCATTTTTATTTCACCATCTGCGCCAATTACTTTGCCATTTTGCCGTATTTTGTAAATTCATATTTAACAAACTTTGGCTCTATTTCAAGACAAAATACTCGACAACGGTGATTTAGTATTCTACTTTAATCAATGTCAGACCATACGGACTGACTGTTTGACCTGCTTTGCGTCTGTCACACATTTCAAGAACTTCTTTCATATGCTCAGCTTGCAGGTTATGCCCTTCTATTTCTAAAAGGGTTCCGACAATAGTTCTTACCATATTATATAGAAACCTGTTTCCAACAATATCAATAATAACTTTATCGCCTTGTTTTTCAACTTGCGCCTTTTCAATAAAACAAATCTTGCTCGGGTTAAGCGTACCGGAACTTTTAAAACTTGAGAAATCATGTTCGCCAAGAAGATAGTTCAAAGCTTTTTGCATTCTTTCAATATCAATGTCAAACTTTACTCTCATCAAGTCGCCGTCAAATGCATTTTTATATTTTCGATTAACAAAAATATATTTATAATGCCTTCTCTTTGCGGACTTTTGGGCGTGAAATTTTTCATCAACAACTTTCAAATCACTGACAGAAATAGTTTTTGGGAGTATTTCATTTAACTGATAGACAAACTTTGAAGCAACAATAGATTTGTCTGTGTCAAAATGAACTACCTGCCCGATTGAATTTACCCCTCTGTCAGTTCGTCCGGAAAAGACTGTTTTAACCTGTCGGGTTATATTGTCGGCGGCTTTGCCGCCGATTATCAATGTACTTAATGCTTTTTCAAGTTCTCCCTGTACTGTCGGTCCGATTTCTATCCCATTCTCAAATTGAATTTGACTTCCGGCATAATCTTTTCCTACATACTGAACTTGAAGCGTATAACGCATGGCTTATACCAATTGGATTAAAGCCATTTCAGAAGCGTCACCGCGTCTTGGAGGCAATCTGAATATTCTGGTATATCCGCCTTGACGGTCAGAATATTTTTTGCCGATTACAACAAAAAGTTTTCTCAAAACTGTTTCTTCAGCCAATTTTTTATCAGCTGCAGGAGCTTCGAAAACTTCTCCTGTTGCTAAATCCATGAATTTGCCAGTTTCTTTGTCAAAAATGAATTTAGCTGCTTGACGGCGAGCGTGAAGGTCGCCTCTTTTTGCAAGGGTGATAATTTCTTCAGCGTATGGTCTTAAAGCTTTTGCTCTTGCCATAGTTGTTTTGATTTCACCGTGTACAAAAAGTTCAGTCGCTAAAGAACGCAACAAAGCATCTCTTTGATCCTTTGCCTTTCCAAGCGTATGTTTTTTAGTTTGGTGTCTCATTTTTTTGTCCTTTATATTATTAGTATTATATTACTTATATTTTTGTCTTAAAGTTAACCGATTTCTTCTTCGATTTCAGGGTTTGGAGCAAGGTCTAAACCGAAATGGTGAAGTCTTTCAATTACTTCATCAGAAGATTTTTTACCGAAGTTTTTAATATTCAATAAATCATGTTCTGATTTTTTCAACAATTCAGCCATTGAATTGATGCTTGCACGTTTCAAACAATTGTATGCTCTAACTGACAATTCTAATTCTTCAATTGTCATTGTAGGAGTGTTAACATCATCTTCAACAACTTCTTCTACAGAAGCTGAAGGAAGTGAAACAGTTTGACCTGTAATTGATGAAATTTGCATAAAATGATCGATTAAAAGATTTGAAGCTTGGCTTAATGCGTTTGTTACGTCTATTGAACCGTTAGACCAAATCTCGATAGTTAATTTATCAAAGTCAATTGAATCACCTACACGAGTGCTTTCTACAGTGTAGCTAACACGTTTAATAGGCATAAATGTTGCATCAATAGGAAGAACATCAATTGAAATTCCTTTTGAATCTCTCGGAACGTCATGAGCAACATAGCCTTTACCTGTTTCAACAGTAATATCAGCGTGGAAGCTTCCGCCGTCAGCAACAGTACAGATTAACCAGTCAGGGTTTACAACTTTAACACCTGCAGGAAGCTGAATATCACTTGCAAGTACTGCACCCGGACGATCAACATCAATTCTTAATGTTTGAGGTTCTTTGGAATCAGTTTTTACAACCAATCCTTTAAGGTTTAGCATTACATCAATTACATCTTCCAAAACACCCGGGATTGCTGTGTATTCGTGAGTAATACCTTCAATTCTTGTTGAAGTAACAGCAGTTCCTTCAAGGCTTGAAAGAAGTACACGTCTCAAAGAGTTTCCGATTGTAGTACCAAAGCCTTTTTCCAACGGTTCAACAACGAATTTACCGTATTGTGATCCGTCAGAACTTGTTGTTGTATTAACACATTTAATTTTTAATTCCATTTTTATCTCCTAGTTTTTTGCTAACTATTTGTTTGACAGTTTTCGCTGTCTTACTCGCTCGCGTTTAAGGGGTCTGTCAGCTTACACAAAGCCGGCACAAGCGCCCTCAGCTCGCGCTACTTAGAGTAATACTCGATTACAAGTTGTTCTTTGAATTCAGGGTCTAATTCTTCTCTTTCGGGAATTCTGTCGAAAGTGATTTTTAGAGCTTCTTTGTCAATAGTCATCCAAGCAGGAGCACAAGCCATATCAATCAATTCTACAACTGACTTCAAAAATGCTGAGCTGTTAGCTTTAATTGTGATAACATCACCAGACTTAACAAGGTAAGACGGAATATCAACTTTTTTACCATTAACAAGAACATGACCGTGGTTTACAATTTGTCTTGTTTGTTTACGTGTAATACCTAAGCCTGCTCTGAAAAGTACGTTGTCCAATCTTGATTCAAGAATTTGTAATAAAATTGTACCGGTAACGCCTTTTCTTCTAGCTGCTTCATTATAATATTTAGCAAATTGTTTTTCACTTACTAAATAAGTAAATCTGATTTTTTGTTTTTCAGCCAAGTGAAGTGCATATTCAGAAAGTTTTTTTCTAACTGCACCGTGCTGACCTGAAGCTGTTTGTCTCATAGAAGAAGTTAATTTTCTGTTAGACAAATCTTTAACTTTTTTATTTCTAAATAATTTATTTGTTGGTCCTGTATATCTAGCCATTATTTTCTCCTTTTCTTTTTCGGGGCATCTATGGTTTGTTCTTTGGCTTAAGAACAAGCCCCCGTTATATTTTGTTTTGAATTATTGGCAGAAACTTTTCATTAAGTTTCTTTTATTGCTCGCCATTAAGCTCACAAAATCCAAATTCTCTAAACACGTCTTTTCTTAGGCGGTCTGCAACCATTGTGAGGAATAGGAGTTACATCTTTAATCAATGTAATTTCCAAACCTGCAGCTTGGATTGCTCTGATAGCAGTTTCTCTGCCTGAACCCGGTCCTTTAATATATACTTCAACT
The DNA here is from genome assembly GCA_910588555.1 of Candidatus Gastranaerophilales bacterium. Classification (GTDB taxonomy): domain Bacteria; phylum Cyanobacteriota; class Vampirovibrionia; order Gastranaerophilales; family Gastranaerophilaceae; genus Stercorousia. The sequence continues at coordinate 12,958 of CAJUPC010000004.1, read as the reverse complement.
TTTTTCATACCCTGGTCAATTGATTTTTTTGCTACCATTTCAGCTGCTGATTGAGCTGCAAACGGAGTGCCTTTTCTAGCTCCTTTGAAACCAGAAGCACCTGCTGTTGCCCAAGCAATAGCATTACCCTGAGTATCGGTAGAAGTAACGATTGTATTGTTAAATGTTGATTGAATATGTACAACACCTTGCAATACATTCTTTTTTTCTTTTTTCTTAGTTTTTACTGGTCTTGCCATTTTTTATTTCCTCTATTTTTTACTTTTTACAATTTATTGATTATTTTTTCTTAGTAATAGCCATACCTTTTTTACCGCGTCTTGTTCTAGCGTTAGTTTTTGTTCTTTGACCGCGGCAAGGAAGGTTGCGTTTGTGTCTCATACCTCTGTAAGAGCCGATTTCTTGAAGACGTTTAATATGCATTGTAACTTCACGTCTCAAGTCACCTTCGATGTGATAGTTAGCCAATTCGTTTCTTAAAACTTTAATATCTTCATCTGTCAAGTCATCTGTTCTTAAATCAGGTGAAATGTTAGTAGCTTCAAGAATTTTTTTAGCTCTTGTAGGTCCGATGCCATAAATATATGTCAACGCGATTTCCATTCTTTTGTTACGAGGTAAATCTACCCCAGATAGTCTTGCCATTTTCTAATTTTCCTTTCTTTTGGCTTTCGGTTTGGATTACGAGGATTTATTACCACCAATGCGGTTTCATTGTTTTGCCTCGGGTTCCGCCCCCTGTTGTTAGATTTTTTTGGGTATGAGGGATAAATACTTCCTCACCATTGACTGCTTAAGTCCGTCAATTCGACTTTCACGACTGTATTAAATTATTGCTCCACGCTATACTGACATTCGCTTCATTTTATTTCATAAAATTTTCGCTCATTCGTTCCGCGCTTCTTCGAGTTCGTTCGCATACGCTCACTCCACTCTACGCAAAATTTAACCCTGTCTTTGTTTGTGTTTAGGGTTTTCACAAATTACGGCAATTCTGCCTTTTCTTTTGATACATTTGCATTTATCGCAAATGGGTTTTACTGATGATCTTACTTTCATTTTGTTTTTCCTTATATTTTGTGAGATGTACTTTTCTTTATGTAAACATTACTTCAATCTGAAAGTAATGCGTCCTCTGCTCAAATCGTATGGCGTCATTTCGACTTTTACTTTATCACCCGGTAAAATTCTGATGAAATTTTTTCTGATTTTACCTGATATATGAGCAAGTATTTCGTGGTCATTTTCAAGCTTTACACGGAACATTGCGTTCGGCATAGCTTCTAAAATCGTACCTTCTAATTCTATTACGTCTTTTGCCATTTAATTATTTTCCTTTTCAAATTTCGGCTTTTTGTGCATGATACAGCACTTTAATAATCATACTTGCTAAATTATGAATTGCAAGCGGTTTCGACATGTTTTGCACTGCCAATTCAAGCAGAAAATATTGAATGTTTTTATAAAAACGCCACACTTTCAATATTTGCCAGCATGATAAAAAAAGCCTAATAAGAGAACTTTTTAGGCTTTTGTAAATTTTTCTTAACATGTTTAATTATTTAATTTTTAATTAAACAACTATATTTTAATTTTGCGAGGATAGTCTTTCGGAACTTTCCAACCGTTCCGCTGTATTAAAGCTGTACAATAATGGCCTGTAACACTGCAAGAACGGACATAACCGGAGTACAATATGTCAGGATTTCCATTCCATTCATATAAAAATGGTTCTACCCCTTTTTTATAATGATGTTCCCAGCCTCCCCTATTATAATGCGGCTTAAAGGCAAATAAAAAAGAGCATTCGCCGCTGCTTTCCATACCTTTTAGTTCCATTTCATGACATTTTTCAGGATTTTTAGGATAAAACCTAAACTCTCTGTTTTCATGTCTGGTTTGAGTAAAAGCACTGCCATCTGCTAAAAAGTACATGTAAACTTTTTCACCTTTATGTTCTCCGCCCATATCCATAGCTTTTATTTTGATTATTTTGATATACGGAGCAAAATACTTTTCGATTGATTGCTTCATTTCATCTTGACGATTAAGCAGATTGCCTTCTTCATCTCTTTTATCTTCAACCCAATAATCCCAATCATTTTTGTCACCAAAATCAATCTCAGCAAGATTTACTGCTTGATTCATAACAGTATAAAATTTCTTAAGTCTTGTTTCAACAACACGATGTTTATAATTTTGAATAAGTGCAGGCATAGCTAACACTGCAACAACACCAATGATTGCTAAAGTTACTAATGTTTCGGCTAAAGTAAATGCTCTACAACAAGAAGTTAAGCTGAGATTGCCCCCCCCCCCCGAAGCTATTAAATCTTTTCATAAGTTACTCCTTTCATATTTACATTATAATTATAAACTATTTTTTAAATTTTTCAAGCCGATAAATTTTATTAACTTTTTTTACAATTTTTATATTTTCTGAAATCCAACGGGAATAATATTTTTAATATATTTAAGGAGAGATTTTATGAGCATTAAAGTTGACGGAATACAATCGGAAGAAGAACTTAGAAAAGCACAGGCTGCGGCACAGGCACAAGGTTCTACGATTACAAATTACGGTGAGTGGTCACAAATCTTAAAAGATTTTGCCGAAAACGGAATTCAATCAACAGGCTCTTTTGCGGGCGACAAAGCCAAAATGCAAGAGGTTCAAAAAGCTGTGCAAGAATATGTGACAGAATTACAGCAGCAGGAAAAAATCCAACAGAACGCTCCTCAAAATAAAGAAACTGAAAAAGTTCAAGAAGCTTCTCAAACTGACAAAGAACAGAATATGAAAGCTACAGTTGCGAACGCGACAAGTTCACAAATTATGGCTGATTATATGAAATATTATCATTTGTTAATGTAAAACTTTAACCCTGTTTAACGGCCAAAAAAGAACTACGGCTCTGCCTATAAATCTGTCTTCAGGCAAAAATCCCCACCATCTGCCGTCGTATGAATTGCCACGGTTATCACCCATCATCAAATATTTATGTTCGGGAATAATCACAGGTCCGCAAATCATATCTTCCGTGCAGTTTTTTTCATAATATTCACTGTAAATATAGGGTTCATTAAGCGCCTCATCGTTAATAAGCACCTTACTTCTGCCGTCTTTATCGGTTTTTATCTCAAATTTATCGCCAGGCATTCCAATTACACGTTTTATATAAGCTATATCTTTACAGAAAAAACCAGTCAAACGTGAAAATATTCGCCACGGAGTGTTGGGAAGTTTTTCAAATGGTGGATAAAATACCATAATATCTCCTCTTTCGGGAGTTTTATAAAACCTTGAAAATCGTTCCACAACAATTCTATCCCCCTCAATCAAAGTCGGACGCATTGAACCTGATGGTATCCAGCGAATTTCACCTATGAAAAACCTTATTATAATAACCATTACGACAACGAAAATTATTGTTTCAATAATTTCTCTTGCCATTGGATTAATTTTCATATAATTCTCTTTTATATTTTTTAAAAATTCTTTGATTTTATCCATTTTTTAAAAGTCCCAAAAGCTCTTTCAAAGCCGTTTTATATTTATTTTCCTCTATATCTTTAAGTTCATTCAAAGCTTTGTCAATGTAATTATTCAACAAAGTTTGAGTTTTTTCAATACCGTTTTCAAGGTCATCAATACTTCCTGCCAAGATAACAGGAGCCGTATAAATCCCGTCATTTATGTCTGTTTGCGTAGTTTTACAGTTGATTAAATCGTCGCGTATTTGAAAGACCAGCCCAAAATTTCGAGCAAAATTCAGACCGTTAAAATTTGAACCGGCTATATTCAGGCTGCCGCATAAAGCTGTTTCAAAGAGTTTTGCAGTTTTTTGCCGTGATTTTTCAATGTATTCCTCGATTGAAGGAATTTTAAATTTGCTAAACTGCTGTCTGACTTCTCCTTTACTCATAACTTCAAGAGTATCGGCCATCATCTGTATAAGCTCAATAGAACCGATTTTTAAAACCTTGTTTAATGCACATGACAAAAGGTAATCACCTGTAATAACCGCCAATTTATTCCCAAATTCAGAATTCAATGACTTTTCACCGCGTCTTGTCATACTTTCATCAATAACATCATCATGAATAAGTGAAGCATTATGAACAAGTTCAATGGCTGCTTGAAACAAAACCTGCTTTTCATCAACATTACAACCGATTGCCTTAAGGTATAAAAAAGAAACTAAAGGTCTGATATGCTTTGCAGGAGCGTTTAAAAGTTTATAAAGCTTTGTATTCAAAGGCTCTTGAATATTAACCCCGTTTGTCAATTCATCCAAAACCTGTGCTATTTCTTCTTTTAGTATATTAAGAAGCTCAATATATTTTTGCTGAAAAGTCATAAATATATTTTAACATAAAGAAAAAACGACAAATCGTACACTTGTCGTTAGAAAATCAATAGGAAAAAAGGGAAAGGAAACTTTTTATTTATGCGGCATATCTGCTCGCACTAACCAAAGGTCTTAAATGAACTTTCGGTGTTCTTTTGGATAACCTGAGAAACAGCGTCAACTTCGGTTGATATTGCTTTCTGCTCAGTATCCAATTGTTTTAGTCTTAATTCAAGATTTTTGTCTTCTGCTTGAATAATTTCAATCTTAGAATTTATTTCTTGAATTGCTTGATCGTATTCATATTTTTCATACTCATACTGGTTCATTGCATCTTCATATTTATCCTGATCGGTTACTGTAGAAGTTGTCAGAGCATAAGTTCTGGGCTTACCGTCACCGTCAGGTATTGTAATATTAATTAAACGTCCGGAGCTGTCTTTTTCAATTTCACAGCCTTGAACAGCTTTTAATTCTTCGGTTCTTGTTTTGGAGCCGATTGTATAACAATTCACATTGGACAAAGAATTGCCGTTACCATCATAACCTGCTTTCTGCAAATCACTCTGACGGTAGAAATACGGGCTCCATTCTCCAGTTGAAGTGTTTTGAATATATCTTACAAGATAAGTACCCGCTCCGAGTTCTTCTTGAATTAACTGAGCATACTCCTGCTCTTCTTTTTTTAATTGGTCAATTTGACTGCTTGAAAGAGAACTTAAATATTCATCTGCCGCTATATCAGCAGCCGTAATATTTCCAAGCGGTCTTAACTTTTGTGCGCCAACCTGCCAAGGACCGTTTTGAGAACCGTTTACAACACTTGTAGATGCTGTTACGACTGCAAAATCATCAGTCCATTGTCTTAAATAACTTACGGTATATTTACCGCCGCCTTGAGCTATCAAAGATGTAATTTGGTTAGTCAAAGCTCCATCTTCGAAAGTATAAACAGTTTTAGTGTAATCATCGACAGACGGCGGAACGGGCACAGACATGCCGAGCAAATCATTATAATAATTTGCTGACTGGTTAGACAATGCTGTTCTTTGTTGGTTAATCTGCTGACCTTCAAATTCAACATTGTTTTTTCTGGCTGTCAGGCCTAAAAATCTAGCTTGTGACGCTGCCATTCCCATTGCTGTCGAACATCCTTTCGATTACTTAGTACATCTGTAATCTTAATGTCGACACATGCGTTTAAAAACTTTAAACATGTTGAAACTCATGTTACAAAATTGTAACATTGTCAGTTTCTGAAACGCGGATTTAAATAAGACAAAATAGCGCCGCCGATTTCTTCATTCGGATCAAAGTTGGCTGTTTGCGGGCGCATAGAATTTTGTATTAACATTTTAACTAATGGACCAAACGCGTCGGGAACCTGAATTTTCCGATAAATTCCTGCAAGAAAGGTTTGGATATTCGGAGAAGTTGTATTGTTAAACCGTGCTAAAACAGGGTACATTTTATCAACATTTTTTGTTCCCGCATCAATCATTCTGTCAAGAATATATAATGTTTCCGTCACCTGAGTTTCGTTGTTAGAATGTGTAAGAACATCAGTTATATAGGGCAAAGCGTTTTCTTTTTGTTTTACAAAACAATCCGTTTTATTCTTATCAACAACAACATAATTGCGATTTGTACACGGCATTTGACAAGGTGTATAATATATCGGCTGTACACTTAAATAATTCACTGAACACCGCCTTAAGAATAAACAAACGGAGGTCCGTTTTTAATTTCAAACAAAATATTATCTGCCATAACTTTCAACTCTTCTTTAGGCTTGCCTTCTCGTGCCTGCTTGTAGAATTCATCCATAAGAGGCTGAATTGCGGCGTCTTTTTTAGATTTAAAGTTTTTCAATTCAGTTGCAACAAGACGCTGCTGCAGTTCAGCTTCCGTGTCAGCATTCAGTTTTTTGACCTGAACTTCTTTAACCGCGTCACCTGCAAGTTTTCCGCCATATCCAACAGCAGTCAAACCTGTTGTGCCGAGAAAAAGTGCTCTGAATTGTTTATTGTCTGTATCTAAAAGGTAATTATACAGAAACGCTCTGTAATCATCTACGTGCGAATAGAATGTCGGTTTAGGCGTTTTCCCGCCGCCACAGTAAATATTTGCGTCAACTGTTGATTTATTAATATCTTCTGCTAATTTTTTAATATATGTCTCTTTATCTTCCCAGTTCAAAGGTTTCAAAAATTCTCGTATATCTTCCTCTTTTGTTTCCGCAGTTTTGAACAAATTTTCAAGGTTTACCATATCTTGTTTTTTAGTTTGTTCTGTTGAATTTTTAACGATTTTAGAAATTTCATTATTTGTTTCTTTAATAAATTTTTCAAGATGTCCCTTGCTCTTTGTCAAAAGTTTTAATGATAAAAATCCAAGTCCGATAATTCCTGCTGCCGTGCCTAAACCGAGAAGCATGTAATTTAATCCGCTGCGTTCATTATTGTCTTTTTTGCCAGACCCTTTGAACATCAAAGCCTTAAAAGTTTCGTTACTTCTTTTATTCGGTTCATAATTCAAATACCTTCCAAGTTCAATTGCTTTTTGAGAAAGCATACTTCTTGTAATTTGAATTTTTCCGCCAAATGATTGTGTTTCAATATCAATCAGTTGTTCTTGAAGATTTTTTTGAATATCGGCTTCTTTTTTCTTTACCCAAACATCTTTGAAACCGTCAAAGAATGTTTTTCCCATAAATGCCATTGCAGTAAGCGAGAACACACCAACACCCGCTTGGATTGTCTTATAATTAGGGCATTCTACAATCCTGTACAAAGCCTGAATAGTTTCGCTGTTGATTGCTACGTTTCTGACAGTAGGAGGAACCCGTTTAAGCGCATCCATATTAAGATTAATTTTTGAAGTATAATGAACAAGTCCCGCAACACCGGCAATTACACCCATAACTCCTAAAGCAAGTGCACTTATCGGAACAAGGCTTTTTTTCGCTTTATCTTTTTCATAAAGCTTTTCAGGCATAGCCATGTTTTTGGATATTACAAGAGTATCCATTGTATCGTTAAGATTTACACTGCATTCGGGGCAGTCTTTATCTTTTATAAAATTATTGACAAGCACCCCTTCGCGTGTTTCCATATTTGCACGCCTTTGAGATGTTGTTAAATTCTTTTGATGCCTGACCATTTCGGCGTCATGCACAGGACTAATCATCTTTTTCGTTTCCTTCTTTTAATTTTTTATACAAATCATGTATAAATGTTTTTAATTCAAAAGTTCTTTTTGTTTCATCAATTTGTTTTTCTTCATTTTCAGCGTCAAGCGGTTTAAATATTGAAAACAAAGATTTAACTTTTTTCTTAAATTCCTTGAATGCTTCTGATATTTTCTTTTCAATTGCGGCTTTCAATTCACCCATAACAGCGGTTAATTTATCTGAAATATCAGCAAGTTTCTGTTGGATAGTTTGAATTGTATTGGCAATTGCCATTGGAATATTTGCAATAGTTCTCATTAATCCGCCAAGCACTGTATTCAACACAAAATTTACCGGCTTTGCAATAATTGCAGGAGTATTTTGAGTAAAAAATTGCGCAATATTTGCTAATTTCTGAGAATTATTCATCATTGCATTTTGAAAAGCCTGAGCACGCTGTGCAAAATTAACCGCGTCTTGCTCGCGCGCCTGCTGCGCCATTTTCTGAGCTTTTAAAAACGCACCTATAGCTGCACACTGGTTCCAACTCATTTCACCGGGTTTTGCTGAGAAATCGGCTTTTCTGACACCTCCGCCTCCCATTCCGTTACAAATGGGACAGGCTCCCAAAGGAAGTCCGTGCGGACAGGTTCCAACCCGTGCATTATTCGTTTTTACGGCTGTTAATGACATTAAAAAATCCTCTTGTTGACATCGCCTTATACTTTACAGCGTCATGCCAAATTTCGAGAGGACTCAAAGAGATAGTTTTACACCCCCATACTGCACGTGGAAGGTGTTTTTCTTTGAGCGTTCCGACTTTTACGGCTGCGGCAGCAGTTGAAGATATTCACTTCATTTCCTCTGTTCTAAGAGTAAATCAAGAAAAAATCAAAGTCAATTTAATGTTGTTAAATATTAACAAATATCTAAAATCACCATAAAAATTTTTCAAGCTTCAAATTAATATATTTATATGATTTGACTAACCTATATAATGTTTTAAAATATAAAATATGAAGAAGTCTTTAATTATTATACTCTCATTAATAATTATTCAAATCCCTGCATTTTCGGCAAACAAAAAAATGGTGCCATCGTCAGGGAACAACGATATTCAACTTAAAAATATCTTCATATACGAAATCCCCGACAATACAAAAGAAAAACCTTTAATAAAAGACGAAACCGACGCCCTTGAAAGCGATTACATCGAAAACAATTCAGCCCAGAACAATGATGAAGATATTACTCTTGAAACAGAATACAACTGCGATGAAAACGGCGATATCACACTTGGTGCAGCTGTATTAAAAGGTTATGCAGAGTATATGGAAGACTCACAGTCAATTCATTTAAAAGACGATTACGATGATTTTGTTTTAAACATCAAAGTTCCTCAAAAAATCACATCTTCCAAAGGAATGAATTTAAAAAGAAATGACGACTCAAAACCGGTGTTCCAATACAAAGACGCAGAATACGCCATTGCCCCCAGTTCAATCAAAACTTCAAGCAGAAACGGCAATTTTACATTCGGCGCATTATACGGAAATGAAGTTGATAACATTGCAATGCTTGAAGAAGAAACAGGTTTATTCACAAAATACGAAAAAAACCGATTTGCATTAAGTACAAGTTACAAAAAAAATCTTAACACAACATACGCACTTTTTTATGACACAGTATCAATTGCGCCCGAAGTAAGATTAAACAACTATATGTCGTTAAAAAACGAATACAAAGCAGATATAACAAGAAACCGCCGTTCAGGCTCTCTTATATTATCATTAAATCCGTTCGGGAAAAAAGATTATGACAGAATGAGATTTGAACTCGGCGCAAAACAAACTGTGTACATGGATACTGATTTCACCAAAACCGAATTCAGTTTTTCAACTCAGTTTAAATTGTAAACTTATACTAATATTGTTGTTTTAAAGATTTATTTTGTTTATAATTCAAGATAAGAGGTTTTAATGGGCGAAGAACTGGCAAATAATCAGGAAGAAATAAAAATAAATGTAAAATCTAATAATAAAAGCGGGTTTTACTATTCATTTTTAACGCTTGTACTATTGTTTTGCCTGATACAAATAGGCTTTGGAGCAATCTTAAATATATCCAAAACGATTTCTTACAGAGCAAAAATTTCGACTTTAACAAAAATTCGCGATTCTGCCGAACACAGAAATCAAGATTTAAAACAGGATATCAAACTTTTCTCTGCAACCTCAAGCCTTGAAGGTATTGCAAGAAACAACCTGAAAATGGCAGGCGAAGATGAAGTTCTGGTCATAATTAACCAGCCGCAGCCTGAAGTTAAGAAAAAAAAGAAAAATAAACTATTTAGCAGAAAGAAATAATATGCAGGAAACTTTAGAATATATAAAACAAGCTTTTGAATTAAAATCTCAACAGTGCTACAAACAAGCTATTGAAATGCTGTATAAGGCATTAGAACTTGAAAGTGAAAATCTTGAAATTTTATTCCAGCTTGGCGAATTATATTTTCTTTTGAAAAATTTTGCCAGAGCTTCACAATATATGGAAAAAGTTATTTCCGTAAATGAAAATCATATTGAAGCATTAAAAATATTAGAAAAAATCCATATTTATTCAAACAATATTGAAAGTGCATATCAAACGGCAATGAAAATTTATACTGCTGAAAAGAATACGGAAAATCTTGCAAGTTTAATTGGCATCTGTTCAAAAAAAGGCGATTTATCCGTAATTAAAGACCTTGAAAAAGACGAAATAGTGAATGATAAAGTTCTCTATTCCATTGCAAAAGCATTTTATGAAAACGGAGAAAACGCAAAACCTGTCTTAAAAAAAGCTTTAAACATCAACAAAGAAAACGAAGATGCACTTGTGCTTCTCGGCAAAATATATTTTGATGAAAACGAGTTTGAAAAGTCAAAAGAAATTTTTGATAAATTTCCAAATACAACAGAAAACCCTGAAATATTAAACTACTTAGGCTTGTTTGCTTTGGAAGATTTAAAATTTATTGACGCTATAAAATATTTTTCAAAAGCTTCAAATATCAGCAAAAAAAATCCCAAATATTTTTATAATCTTGCAAATGCTTACTTTTATAACGGGTGGTTTGAAGAAGCTTCAAAAGCTTATCTGAAAGCTATTTGTATGGAGCCTGAAAACAGCGGTTACAGATATTCACTTGCATATTTGTACTTTGAACAGAAAAATTTTGACAAGGCTCAAAAAGAAATTGATTATATTTTAGAACACGATTTTGAATACGGTCTTGCGCATGTTTTGAATGCTCTTTTGAAATTTGAGAAAAAAGACTTTTTAGGCGCCCAAAAAGAACTTGAAAACAATCTAAAAGCAGGAAATAGCGATAATTTTACACTTGTTTCGCTTGCAAAAGTTTATACGGAGCTTTCACTTTTTGAAAAAGCCGAAAAAACTATTTTAGAAGCAATTTCAAAAACTCCTGAAAGTTTAAATTACAAATGCAGACTTGCAGAAATTTATATTGCACAAAAGAAATTTGACGAAGCATTAAAAATTATTGATGAAGTTTTAAAAATTAATGAAAACTACATTACTGCATATTCGCTTGGTGCTAAAGCAAATTATGAAAAACAAAATTTTGACAACGCTAAAGACTTTGCACAAAAAGCCATTGCATTGGATATGAACTATGCAGAAGGATATTATTATTTGTCACTTGTAAGATTTGAGGAAAAAGATTACGAGGAAGCTCTTGAGTGCATGAAACGTGCAATAATGTTTGACGTAAACAATGCCTCATACTACGCAAAAATGAGCGAAATCTACAAAGCCAAAGAGGATTACAAAACAGCACTTGAATATATAAAAGAAGCTGAAAGTATTTCAAGCAGTGAAGAATACAGAATTATGTATAAAGAACTGGCCTCCTTAAACAGAAAAAGTTAAAACACCAAGATTGACACAAAACTGGTGGCGTGATGAAAAAAAAAAAATTTTGACGGATAAATAAATATAATTATAATACTATTATTACTACATAAATAGTATTATAAGGAGAGAAGATTAGTGGATATTAAGAAGATTAGAAATTTTACATTAACAGCAGCATTGATTTTAATGCTCGGCACCCAATCATACGCGGCAAAAAATGACGATTTGATTGAAATGCCTAAAACTTACCCCGCAAAATATACATCACAGTATGTTAAACAAATTACACCGATTTACAAACCAACAGGAAAAAATGAAGTTATTTATGTAGCTCTTGATATGCTTAAAGGTACAAACGGAGAATTTTCACGCAACGCAATTTTAGGCAATAACCTTTCGGGACGTCCGGTAAAAATTGAGTTTCGAGATTTAGGAACAATAAACCCTGATTATGAAAAATTTGACGCCTTAGGCTGGAAAAGAAACAAACAACTGTTTATTTTCATTAATCCGCGCCACAAAGATGCACCCCCCGGGGCATTAGCAGCATTATTATCTCACGAAGCGCTTCATCAGGATGAATTCAATTCACTGGCGGAAGAAACTTATGCGTGGACAATGGAGGCTTCTGTATGGTATGAAATCGTAAAACTTTATCCCGAAAGCAACGATGAATTACATCCGCTTGTAGTCAGAGAAAATATGTTGAAGAAACTTTTTGAACGCGGAAACTATTCTAACAAATATATTAAAAAGACAGTAATGTCTAATGAAGGATACAAAAATCTTCCCTCCACTTCACCGGGATTTGAAGACTTATAAGAATTATGCGGGAATATATTTCCCGCATTTTTTAAAATTTATACGGATAGTTAACAATTTTGGTCAAAGTTTTAGAATTTATATGGGTAGTTATCAGGAATTTTCCAACCGTTGTACTGTATTAATTTAGAGCAATAAGCCCAAGTTGCACCATAATTTGGCCCCATTTGTTTATTTATACATGTGCGCTCCAAAACATCATAGGAATTTTTCCAGCCATACGAATAAGGCTCAACACCTTTAGAATTTACATAAAAATAAAATATGCAGCTGCCGCCTGCTTCTTTACGTTTAGAACATTTTTCAACACTGTCTGTATAAAATGACGGTTCTCCATAATAATTTCCATAAAATACCAGAGAGCTGGAATCCAAAAAAGTTACTCTTGTAGAGGAACAACTTTCCGAATTATCAATTTTTAAAATCCTAATATATGGCGCAAAATATTTATTAAAATATTTTTCATTCGGACAATCGCCTTTTACAGAAGTACCATCTTTGTGAACAGTAATTTCTGAAGGTTTTTCCCAAACATCGCCATAATCCAAATTTGCAAGGCGTACAGCATTGTTCATACCAGAATAAAAGCGTTTTAATCTTGTTTCAACAACATGTTTTTTATAATTCTGAATTAATGGTGGCATAGTTAATGCCGCAACAACGCCGATAATACCGAGGGTGATTAAAACCTCTG
>CAJUPC010000003.1 GCA_910588555.1 Candidatus Gastranaerophilales bacterium | reverse complement strand
AAATTTGTGTGAGTATGGGAAAATTTGTACTTATACAGATAGTAAAAAAATAAAAATTATGAAAGGTGTAAATTATGGATTTAAACAATTTTTTGACAATTTTAATAAACCGAACTCCAGTTCAATCTATGCGTATTAATTCTACAAAAGTATTTATTCAGTTGATGGAACAAGAATATAATATCCCAAAAGATGAAATTGTAAATATTGAAATTAATGGAGATATTTTTCTTGAACCCGAATATAATAACAAGTTAAATGCTTTTCAACACGCGTATAATAGTGCTAAATTAGCCTATGAACATGGTAAAAATTTTGCAATTTTATTAGGAGATGCAAAAGAAGTTGTAACCTGGAATTTAGAACCTGATATCAAAGATAGAAATAGAGATTTATGGAATAATTCTATTGCTGCTAGTTATGCCGAAACTCAAAAAAATAATGGAATCAGCTTTGAAGACATAGTAAAAAATATATTTTTAGATATTATGAGTGATAACTCATCATATATTACAGATTTAAAAGACAATGAAACTAGATATGCTGTAGGTTGTGATGATATTTTAATGCTTATGCAACATGCTACTTCTCAAATTGGAGATTCTATCCAAATTCCTAATGAATTTTTAACGAGTGTAAATACAGAAAAACTACAAAACAATTTTAACAATATATTAAATGGCACATTTAACACACCCGATATAATTGCGCCGGAAAATGTTACACTACCAAATTCCGGAAAGACTGAAAACATTAATATTCAGCATTATACCTCCAAACCTCAAATGTTATCTAACCAAGAAATTCTATTTCTTGCACTAAAAACTAAAAACATTGAAAAGATTGCGGAATATATAAAAAAAGTACCGCAAAATCAATTAATCAATATTATTGTTGCGGCATATAGATCACCAGGTTTGACACCTGATATGATTAATATTATCAACAGTCCAAATATATATGGTTGGAATGGCAATAATAATGATATAAATATTCCAGGAAATACAATAAATTATAATGGAACTATCGTTAATTGGTCCAACTCTATTCCAGGTAATATTCATGTTGTTCCAGACACTGGTTATTTATGGCAAGTCTTTAATGGTAAAGACCTTATACTAAATGGACCAAGTTTTTCTATACCTCCAATGGCAATCGACCTTGACGGAGAGGGAATTGAAACAATTGATATTAACAACAGTCAGATTTATTTTGACATAGACAATGACGGATTTAGGGAACAAACAGGCTGGATTTCTAAAAACGAAGCTATACTTGCTATTGATAAAAACGGAAACGGAAAAATTGACGACCAGTCAGAAATGTTTGGCTCGACAGAAAAAACAGGGTTTGAAGAATTAAAAGAACTCGATACTAACGGAGACGGAATTATTGATTCAAAAGATGCTGATTTTAACAAAATTAGAGTTTGGCAGGATTTGAATGAAAACGGGGTTACTGATGAGGGTGAATTAAAAACTGCAACAGAAGCCGGTATTAAATCTATTCTCACAAATTCATATAAGATGAACGAAATTAACAACAATAATATTATTACTGAAAAAGCTACTGTTGTTTATAATGATGGTACAACAAAGGATTTGTATGACGTTGCTACGCAATACAATGATATGTACACGGTTTATGGCGGTGATTATATTTTAGACGCAGATGTTATTGATTTGCCGTGGTTAAGAGGTTACGGTAATTCTATTGATTTACAGCTTGCGGCTTCTCAAAACGATAATTTAAAAGCTCTTATTAAACAAATGGCTGCAATGACCAATTCAAATGATATTTATAATCAATTTGACAATATGATGTCAATGTGGCTCGGTGAAAATAAAACAGGCGAAGAAATGCAAAAACTTGTTTTATCAAAATTAATTAAACTTGATGTGGATAATATGAGCCAATTCCAAAAGGATAACATTACAAATGCATATAATTCATTAAAAAATAAATTGTTTGTTCAATTTATTGCACAAACAGGAATTGCCGATAAATTTGATATTGCATACGATTATCCGACAGATACAATTATATACAGCGACAATACGTATGAAAACATTGTAAGAAATACCGCTGATTCTGATGCATTTAATGCGGCATACATTATTGCAAAAATGCTTGCTGATGACGGCTCATTAGACGTTACAAAACTTGCAAATACAATTAAATCAGTAGGATTTGGCGCTCAGATAATAAATTATCTTAATAGCGGATTGAAATTCAAAAATGGCGATTTTACATACATTGAAGGAAGTATGCCGTTATATGCAATAGGAACTGACGCTGATGACACTATTACCGGTGGTGACGATGCCGATATTATTTACGGTATGGACGGAAATGACATTATCTATGGAATGGGCGGTGATGACTTTTTGCACGGCGGTCGAGGAAATGATACATTATACGGCGGAGATGGCAATGACACACTTGTCGGCGGTGAAGGTGATGACTCGTTAGAAGGCGGTGGCGGAAACGACACATATGTGTATGACGGTGACGGCAAAGATGTTGTTAAAGACGAGAAATGGGCTGTGGTATATGAACAACAGTGGAAGCAAGATAATTATTATACTGACTTTTATTCTGTTTGGGTAGAAGTTTCAAAAACTCTTGTTGATGCAGGAGATGACGTTGTTGTATTTGGCAAAAATGTTTCGGTAGACGATATTACCATTACAAAAACCGGAGATGATCTAGTCTTTGGACTTAAAAATACAAATGATACACTAACAATCAAAAATTGGTACACTTCTGAAAATCAACGTGTTGAGACTTTTAAATTTGCTGACGGATTAACATTAAATGCCGAACAAATTTTTAGTATGAAAAAAGATACATCAGGAAATGACGTAATTACGGGAACTAATAAAGCGGATTTTATTTTTACTACAGCAGGAAACGACACAATCACCGGTGGTAAAGGCAACGATATGATTGTAAATCAAAGCGGTGATACTGTTTACAAGTTTAATGAAGGTGACGGGCAAGATATAATTTATGATTACAACGGTAATGATAAGATTATTCTTAATTACACTAAAGAAAGAACTTTATATAGACGTGTTGGCGGCGATTTGGTTTTAAAATTCAAAAATTCAACTGATACCCTAACTATAAAAGATTGGTTTGCAATAGAAGCAAATAGAATTGAAACTATTCAATTTTCAAATGGCCAAACAGTTGGAGTCCAATATATCCTTGATACTTTAAAAAGTACCAAAGGAACAAATAGCGCAAATACTTTATTTGGAACAGACGGTAATGACACAATTCATGCTTATGCTGGTGATGATTTTATTTCAACAGGTGCTGGCGATGACATAATTTATGCCGGCTTGGGTAATGACATTATGGTTGGCGGTACCGGAAACGACAAATATTACGTTAGGACACCAGAAGACAGAGTAATTGAATATGAAAATGAAGGTATAGACTCAATAAATGCAAGTTGCTCTTATGAGCTGCCGGATAATGTCGAAAACCTTTATCTTTATGTTGACGCCGGGGCTATCAATGGTCGTGGCAATAATTTAAATAATAAAATTGTTGGTAATGATTATGACAATATACTTGATGGAAAAGAAGGTATAAATGATTTATGGGGTGGAAAAGGTGATGATACTTACATAATCAATGCCTCAAATGCAAATGACATATGCCATGAAAAAGAAGGTGAAGGTAATGACACCATAATATCAAGTATTACTTATCATATAACACGTGCAAATATAGAGAATTTGATACTTACAGGGACTGACAATATTGACGGCAGAGGAAATAAACTTGGTAATTACATTCAAGGTAACTCAGGTAATAACATCTTAAGAGGTGCTGAAGGTAATGATACGCTATACGGTGGTGAAGGAGTAGACACGCTTTATGGCGGCAAAGATGATGATACGTACATTGTAGACAATAATAAAACACTTGTTAAAGAATTTGCAGATGAAGGTATTGATACAGTACTTGCCTCTGTTGATTATACACTAACAAGTCAAGTAGAAAATTTAACATTAACAGGTACTGAAAATTTAAAAGGTACCGGTAATACAATGGATAACATTATAATTGGCAATTCAGGTGATAATGTCCTTGAAGGTAAAAAAGGCAATGATACTCTACAAGGCGGAGAGGGCAGTGACACATATATATTTAATAGCGGAGATGGTGAAGACACAATTATAGAAAACGGCTCTGTTTATAAATATAATGACATTATAAATTTTGGAACAAGTATAAATGTTGAAGATGTTAAATTCACAAAATCAGGTAATGATTTAATTATTTCTATTATTGGTACTAATGACAAAATAACAATAAAAGATTCAAACATTAATCCTGATAACCGAATTGAACAATTTATATTCTCAAATGGTACAATTATTGATGGCAAAAAATTCTATGAATCATCAGCTGGTATAGAAAATAATGCAATTTATTCTGACAGTTCAGTATCTTCAACAACAGATAGAATATATAACAATGACGGTTCTTTAAAAGAAGAAGTTTTATACAATTCTGAAGGAACAATGAATACAAAAATAATATATTCATCCGATAATAAAATAAATAAAGTTGAAAAATATATCAACGGAAAAGAACAACCTGATACAATCACTACATATACATATAGTTCAACAACAGGGTTATTAACAAAAACACTTGAAAAAGAAGCAGATACACAACAAAACGTCGCTCAAGTAGATTATACGTATAATAGTAATGGCAAATTAACTCAAGCTTTAGAGTCAAGATGGCATAAAAAACCAAATGGAACTTATAGTAAATATACTGCGGTTCAAGATGTATACACATATAATTCTATAGGCCAATTTGTAACAGAAACGCATCATATTGGTTATATAGATGAAAATGAAACATATGTAAAATACAAAGATGAAATTACTTATACTTATAACGGTTTAAATAAAATTTCAAGTAGGGTTACTAAATCCGGTTATAGAGTAAATAATGTATGGCAATTGCATGTTGCAGAATCAATAACATATGAATATGATGATAAAACCGGTCTAATGACAAAAGAATCAATCGAAATTGGTTACCAAGACAACAATACTTGGAAAACTAAACTTTCTAAAATTCATACTTACACATATAATTCAAATTATATGATTGCAGAAAAAATAACTTATAATTGTAAATTATTAACCGATGGAAGTTATAATCAGATTATTTCTCAAAAAGAAATTAACACCTATGATGATGAAAGTGGAAAACTAATATTAACCAATACTTATCAGGGTAACAATTTAATTGAATCTAAAAAATATGAATATATTTATGACGATAATAAAAATTTAGTAAGTCAAAAAATATATAACGGTACAATAAGCAATAATAAGGCTGTTACATATGAATTGGTTAAAGAAATCGCTATGAATTATAATAATGTCTTAAACGGCGACGATAATAACAATATTTTATATGGCGGCAAGTTTGATGATTATTTAACAGGCGGTGCTGGCTCTGATACACTATATGGCGGAGACGGAAATGATACCTTGGATGGCGGCGCAAACAGAGATGTTATGATAGGTGGCAATGGTAATGACACTTATTATGTTGGTAATGCTACAGACCTTGTAATTGAAAATGAAAATGAGGGTATAGATACAATCATTACTGACATTAAATATCAATTGCCTGATAATGTTGAAAATCTTACAATTATTGGAAATAGAGAAGATATTAAAGCTACTGGCAATAACCTTAATAATGTTATTATTGGAAACGATACAGGTAACGAACTCGTTGGTTACGGCGGTTCAGATTATCTCGTAGGAGGTAAAGGCAACGATACTATATATGGTGGTGCAGGTGATGATACACTCGTAGGCGGGGCCGGTGATGATTTCTTATCAGGTTCGACTGGTAATGACACTTTCCTATTCAATAAAGGGGACGGAATAGACACTGTTAGAGAATATGCAGGAGAGCAAGATATTGTAAAACTTGGTGACAAAGTTACAAAAACAAATATTGCTATTTATAAAGATACAAATAACAACCTCATAATTGATTACGGTGAAAATGCAGGAGTTGATCAGATTACTGTTCTTAATCAGTTTGGTTCTGATAAGAGCAAATTGGTAGAAAAATTTGAATTAAATGATGGTTCTTATATGACAGATGCGGATATAAATGCATTAATTCAAAATATGACTGCTTATGCAAACAATAATGCAATTGAATTTACAGGTATAGAATCTGTTAAAAACAATGCAGATTTGATGAATCTTGTAGCCTCTGCTTGGCATAGTTAGTAAAAAAACAGGGCTCGTGCCCTGTTTTTTTTATATATAAAAATATGAAAAAGAAAATATACTTAGTTCTCTTAACAATTTTTCTGTCTCAAATAATGACAACAGGTACAGAATTAACATATAAACAAACATTAGACACAGCAATAAAAAATTCATTTGATTTAAAAATGTCAGAGCTGGATATCGGTATAAGTAATGCGCAGTTAAAAGCTGTGCGCGCAGATTGGTATCCGAGTTTGAGTATGCAATTTAATACCGAATATAATAAAGACTTGATGAACGGCAGAGGAACATATGCTTACGCCGGAAACACTATGATTACTCCCTATACACAGTTTAGAGATATGTTGTATATGACAATTTCATATAATTTATTTGACTTTGGCATTCAGGGGAAAAAAGTTCATATTGCAAAACAAGAAATTGCTCAAAAACAAATAAATTATAACCTGCAGCTTCGCGATTTAAAACTAAAAATTCTTGAATTATATAGCAAAGTCGAACAGCATAATAATGCTATTAATACAAAATCTGAAATCCTTTCACTTTATAAAAATATGTTTTCTAACAAAGAACGTATGTACAAAGCAGGAATGAATGATAAACTTTCTGTTATGGATGAGGCTGTTAAAATAGCCAAAACTCAAAATGATATTGAAAATTCAAAACTTGAACTTAAAAATGCGTTGGAAGATTTGTCATACTATACTAAAAATGATTATGAAATATCAAATTTGTATGTACATAGCGTGAATTTTGAGCCTGAAACTGAACCTAACATTGTGGAAGTAAGTTCTAAAAATGTTATAGAAACTGAAATTAATAAAACAGATTATAATTTTTCTTTTGATTCTTATTTATCAGATGAGACAAAATATTATGATATTGAAATTGACAAAAAAAAATCAGAATTAAGCATTTTAAAACGTCAGCTATTGCCATCTTTCAGATTTTACACAGGATATTCATTATATGGTCAAAATCCTAATAACTATTATTCTTCATTACAAGATATTGGTCAACGAAGTTTTGTTGTTGGTGTGTCATCTCAATATGTATTTTTTGATGGGTTCAAAAATCGTGCAAATAGAGAAAAAACAAAATTAGAAATAGAAAAATTACAAGTTGAAAAAAATAAAAAATTAAGTGAACTTGAAAATAAATACAAAAAAAGTTATAAAGCTTACGAAGCTTACAGAGAAGAATTGGGCATAAACAGGCAATTACTATCTACGATAAAAGAAAAATTGGATGATGTTGGTAAATTAAGAGCAAACAAGCTTGCAGATGAAAACCAACTTTTATCTGCAAAAGCGGATTTACTTAATCAAGAATATGAATTGGAACAAAATATTATCAATATAACTTCGAAAATTGAAGAAATGAAAATTATGTCAGGAGCAGACTTATGATACAAAGCGGTTTAATAGCATTTGAGATAATTTGCAGAGTTAATAATATTAATATTGACCTGCGTTCTATTATTAGAGAAAACGGTATTGAAGACAAAGAAATTTCTGTGGAAGAACTTTTATTAATTGCCAAAAATGCTGAATTTAAAGCTAAAATTAAAAATATTGATATTACAGAAACAAAAAAATATCCATTCCCTGCAATTTTTGTTTTAAAAAATAAAACATTTGGCGTTATATTAAAGCCTGATTTTGATAATGAAAAAGCCTTGATTTTTATACCTGAAGAAAAACAGGCAAGAGAAGTTACTTTTGAGGAACTGAAAGAAATTGGTACCGGTGAAATAATTATTCTGTCTCATAAAATGATGAATGAACAGATAAAATTCGGATTTAAATGGTTTTTTGTTGAGATAATGAAATACAAACGAATAATAGCTGAGGTTATGCTTGGCTCGTTTGTTGTCCAACTTTTCGGGCTTGTAACACCATTGTTTACACAAGTTATTCTTGATAAAGTTATAGTTCACAGAAGCATGTCTACCCTTGATGTACTCGGGATAGCATTTGTTGCGGTTTCTTTGTTTGAATTTCTATTAAATTTAACAAGAAACTATATTTTTATTCATACCGCAAATAAAATTGACGCAAAGCTTGGTGCAAAACTTTTTCAACACCTTTTTGCGTTGCCGTTTGTTTATTTTGAATCAAGAAAAGTCGGTAACATTATTTCAAGAGTTCGAGAACTAGACCAAATAAGAGAATTTATAACAAACAAATCAGTTTCCGTAATAATCGATTTATTTTTTTCAACTGTATTTCTTGTTGTGATGTTTGTATACAGCAGAATTTTGACATTTGTAGTGCTTTTTATTGTAGCACTAATAGGTATTCTATACGTAACAATGACACCAGAATTGAGAGCAAGATTAGAAAATAAATTCCAAATGTCTGCCCAGTCAAATTCTTATCTTGTAGAAGCTGTTACAGGTGTCCAGACCGTTAAATCACTTTCTATTGAAGGAATAATGCAGAAAAAATGGAACGATTATCTTGGTCGTTATGTAAAATCAGGATTTAATCTTTCTATAATGAGCAATTTCGCTGGAAATCTTTCTAATTTATTCCAAAAGTTGATGACCATAGCAATTTTGTGGATAGGTGTAACTCTTGTTATAAAAAATCAATTAACAATCGGACAATTAATAGCATTTCAAATGTTTGCAAACCAGTTTATTGCCCCGGTTATGCGTCTTGTAAATTTATGGAATGAATTTCAACAGGTGTTATTAGGTGTTGATAGACTTGGCGATATTTTGAATAATCCTGTGGAAGTTACATCCTCAAAAGCTATTACACTCCCTAAAATCGATGGCTCTGTCAGAATAGAAAATCTTTCTTTTAAATATAATCCAAACAGTCCAATTGTTTTAAATAAAATTAATCTCAATATAAAAGCAGGCCAAAGTGTCGGACTTGTAGGCAGAAGCGGGTCGGGTAAAAGTACAATAACCAAACTTATTCAAAAATTATACTTACCTTTTGAAGGTACAATTTATATTGATGAAGTTGACGTAAGACAGATGAACCCTATTTGGCTCAGAAATAATATTGGAGTTGTATTACAGGAAAATTATTTATTTTCGGGAACAATACGTGATAACATCTCTATGCCAAAACCTGATGCACCTATTGAAATGATAATTCAAGCTGCGCAGATATCCGGAGCACATTCATTTATATCAGAAATGCCTGAAGGTTATGACACAATAGTTGGAGAACGAGGTTCAACTCTATCCGGTGGTCAAAGGCAAAGAATTGCAATTGCGCGTGCATTGATTACAAATCCTAAAATAATAATTTTTGATGAAGCAACATCTGCACTGGATTACGAATCAGAACGTGTAATTATGGAAAATCTGGATAAAATAAAACAGGGTAGAACAATGTTTATTATTGCTCACAGACTTTCTACTGTTAGAAACTGCGATATTATAGTTGCATTAGACAAAGGTAATATAATTGAAGTCGGTTCTCATAATGAATTAATGCAAAAACACGGATATTATTATAATCTTTATACTCAACAAGGAGCTTTAAAATGATAAAGTTTTTAGATAAATTTTTAGAAAAAGACGACAGCCACGAATTTTTACCAATTATCTCAGAAATTCAGGAAGAACCTATAAACCCTCTTGGCAGAACAACTTTTTGGATAATTATAACTTTAATATTTTTCACTGTATTATGGCTGTTTTTGGGAAAAGTAGATATTGTTGTAACAGCTCGCGGCAAAGTTATCCCTGACGGAGAGATTAAGATTATCCAACCTCTTGAAACAGGTGTTGTAAAAGATATTCTTGTTAAAGAGGGAGATTTTGTCAAAAAAGGTCAAACCTTAATTGAAATAGATACTTCAACTACACAACCGCAATTACAGTCATTGCAGGCAAATTTGAATTATATAAATATTGAAAGACAAAGACTTAAGGGCGATATTATAAAAGATGAAGTAAATTCTTATACGCAAAACGAACTTACAAAATCTGCCTATGCAGATTTACAAAACCAGTTGGCTGCAAAAAACTTTGAGATAAAAAGATTACGCGAAGAAGTCAGCAATTACCAAAAACAATTGAACTTAAATTTAGATAAAGAGCGAAGAATGCAAGAAGTTTCTGATATCATTGCAAGAAATGAATTAGATAGAGTACATTCTGAAAATATGGATTACAGAAGCAGAATTGCAAGTTTAAATGCTCAAATTCGCGGAGTTCAAAAAGAAGCTGATTACATTCGTACAAACTTTAAAACCCAAAATTTGACACAGCTTGCAGATAGAGATAAGCAAGCAAATGAATTGGAAGCTAACATTAAGGAAATTGAATTTAAAAAACAACAGCAAAACATTATTTCACCTGTTGACGGTTATGTTAATACAATGCTTGTTCACACTATAGGCGGTGTTGTGACACCTGCCGAAAAGGTAATTTCAATCGTTCCTGCTAATTCACCGTTAGTTTTGAAAGTATCAGTTTTGAATAAAGATATAGGGTTTGTAAAAGAGGGTATGCCTGTACAAGTTAAAATCGATACGTTTGATTTTCAAAAATACGGTATGATAGAGGGTACAGTTAAGAAAGTGTCAAAAGACAGTATTGAAGACGAAAAACAAGGACTTATTTATGATGTATTTATAACTCCAGTAACAAAATCTTTAATGGTAGATGGGAAAGAACAAACAATTTCAACAGGTATGGGATTATCTGCAGAAATCAAAACAGGTAAACGAAGAATTATTGAATTCTTTATTTATCCGATAGTAAAATACTGGTCAGAAGCTGTATCAATAAAATAATGATTATTTTGCCAAACTTTTCAAAATCTCAATATGCTTTGGTAATAAATTTTTAAGATTATAATTATCGACAACTGTTTGTCTTGCATTTTTTCTTAAATTTTCCTGCGGATTATCCAACAAATAAGTAATTTGTTTAACAAATCCGTCAACATCATAAAAATCAACAAGCAGTCCATTTTCATTGTGTTTTATAACTTCTTCAACCGGAGCTGTTTTAGATGCGACAATAGAACAACCAATTGACATAGCTTCTAATAACGACCAAGAAAGAATAAACGGATAAGTCAAATAAACATGCACAGATGATATTTGTAAAAGTTTTCTATACTCTCCATATGGCAAACCGCCTGTAAAATGTACACGGTTCATATCAAGGTCAAGCTTATTCAACATTATTTCTTTAAACGACCCGTTTTTAGGTTTCGGGCCATAACAAACTCTGTCCTCTCCTCCTATTACAACATGCAAATTTGGTCGCAATTTCAATAATTTCTCTGCAATTTCCATAAATTGGGGAAAACCTCTATAAGGCTCCATTCCTCTTGTTGCATAAGTTAAAATTTCGTCTTTTGCACTTAATTCTATATTAGTATTTGGGATTTTTAATATGGCATTTTCATCAGGCACAAAATAATCTGTGTCAATTCCATCATGAATTACTTCAATTTTATTGTGAAATTCTTTAGGAATTTGATTTTTTTGCCATTGAGTCGGACATACTCCTTTATCACAGTTAACTAAATCAATCAAAAGCTGTGCGTTTTTACATCTAGTCAAAGCCAATCTGTCTTCATTTACAAACTCGCCATTAAAACCGATATCAGCACCTCTTGCATTATAATACCATTCACAATAATTTAACTGAGGAGTGTTTGGAAAAACATCTTTTAAAAACATTGAATTTCCCCAGGAATGCGCATAAATTACATCAGGTAGAAAACCTTGAAGTTTAAGTTTAATTGCAGCCTCAGCAGCAGCCTGTCCATGAATTACAGCTTCTTCATACTGTCTCAAATATCTATGGCAATCTTTTGGAACTTCACGTTTTAGCCGGTATAAAATCTTTTTTACACCCTTAATCTCTACGTTATTTTGAGTTCCAGTCAAAAATACTATTTCATTCGTTGAATCTTGAGCAAGCTCTATAAGAATGTGTCTAAACTGTGCAGGAAAATTTCTATGCGAAAATAAAAATTTCATACATTAAGTTTATCATAAAAATTTGAAGAGCAATACTGCATTAATACTCAAAAAATAAGCAAACTTACTATTTAATTTCAATTGCATTCTTCAAACTTAAATTTTTTAGTTTGTTTTTTCTTTACTGCAGGCTGAAATTCGGTGAATATAATTCTCCAACCCCAGGTATCACCAAGTTTACGGCTGGTAACATCATCGTTTGGATTGTATTTCATTACATACCTTGTAATTATATTCTCATTTTCAAAAAGAACTTTTTCATAAAAATCTTTCTCTGCTATCAAAAGAAGCTTAAAATCATTTGTACAAACCGATTGTAATTTATTATAAAGATATAATATTTTTTCTTGGAATTCTAAATCTTCAATATCTTCTTTTGTAACTTTCCTTATATAAAGAGTTGATTTTCCATTGGTTGAGTATTTAAAAAATTTGTCTTTCAAATAAGCTATTCTCGAACGAAGTTCAGATTTTTCCTCTTCAAATTCTTCTTCATTCATATAATAAACTTTATTTGCCAAATTTGTTCTACCATGAAATAAAATCCCGGAGTTCTCACATTTTAATAAATGCCCGCTGCGCGTAAAATCAAGCCCGACTTTTTCGGGATATTCAAGAAAGTATTTAAGTTGTTCTCAAGTAACGCCAGTCCATGCAAATAGTGACGAATCAACAAAACGATATTGCCTGAAGAAACGGAATGCCACTTCACAATTATAGCCGAGAAAAATTATATTATCATATTTCTTAGCTTCAGATACAGCTTTAATGTGCCGTTTAACATTATTTAAAAACATCATAACTCTTCCTCGTAAAATCATAACACGAAAAAATATTTATTAAAACAAACTCAATTGTTCCGAATTATCTTTTGCCTCATATTTTTTTTCAAATTTACTAAGTTTCAAAAGGTCATCTTTTATTTTAACTAAGAAAGGCGATATAGGAAAATTTTTATAAGTTCCGAACCATTTTCTTTTGTTCGCATGTGTTAAAAACAGACGTTCTTTTGCCCTTGTCATGCCAACATATAAAAGACGTCGTTCCTCTTCAATTTCTTCGGACTCTTTTGCTCTATACAAGGGAAGAATTTCATCTTCAAGTCCTGCAATAAACACACAATTAAATTCCAGTCCTTTTGAAGAATGCAGAGTCATTAAAGTAATTCGGTCAGCTCTTTTGTCAAGTGTATCTGCTTCTGTGAGAACCGAAACCTCGTGAATAAAATCATTTACGTCATTATACGTATTTGCAAGTTCCTGCAAATACTTTAACACATAATCTTCAATTTTATCTTTAAAATCAACTGAAAGCTTTTCCAATTGTTCTACAATAGGAGTTTCTGGCGATAAATTATTTAACAACTCTCTCACATACTTTTGCTCGCACAACAAATCATTTGAAAGTTTTACAAAAGGCATGCCTGAGCGTTTAAGCGCTTCAATTAACGGAGGTAATTGTGATGAAGTTCTATATAGTATTGCAAAATCAGAGAATGAATAACTGCTTTCCTGACCTTCTGTTCGAGAAGTATCTATTGAAAAGAAATTGTGTCCGCCTATAAGATTTTCTATAGAGCTAACAATAAATTCAGCTTCTGCATTATCAGTTGGAGCTGTGTGAATAGTAATTTTTTCATGCGGTTTATTGAATACCGCTTCAATATTAAAACAATTAATCATTTGATTTGACGCATCTACAATGCTGTTTGTTGAACGATAATTGTTTTTAAGGTTAATTATTTGAGTATTCGAATAATCCTCTTTGAAATTATTAAAGAATTTAGAATTACCGCCTCTAAAACCGTAAATTGCTTGATTAGGGTCACCAATTACAAAAATATTACCATTTTGGGGGACAAGCAATCTAATTAACTTGTATTGATTTTCATCAATATCCTGAAATTCATCAACAGAAACATATTTAAACAAGTCTAAATAATATTGTAAAACATCGTTATTTTCATCAAGAAGTTTTACTGTTAAAGAAATCAAATCATCAAAACTCAACGCATTTTCAAGAAGTTTTTCATCTTTACAAAGAGCTTTTTCCTGTTCTGACATTACTGTAAAACCTTCGTTAAGCCCGACAAGTTCGTAATGTTTTTTAATTATAGAAAAACATAACGAATGGAAAGTGTGAATATTAATAAAATTTGCTTTGTCTTTTAAGAGTCTGCCTAGTCTTTCGCGCATTTCTTCTGCTGCACGGCGTGTAAAAGTTATCGCAAGAAAATTTTCCGGCTGAATATTTTTTTCGCTTATAAGATATTCTATGCGTTTTGTTAATACAGTAGTTTTGCCTGACCCGGGTCCTGCCGTTATTAAGAGCTGCTGATAATCATTTTGTACAGCTTGTTTTTGAAATTCGTCAAGTCCTGATTTCTTCGGATTTTCTACAGCTTGTTTTAATGCAGTTTTTACTGGTGAAAACGCTGGTTTTTCAGGTTCATTGGTTACTTGCGGGATGTCAATATTAAGCTTTAAATTTATAAAGTTTTTTTTTACAAGTTCATTATCATCAAACAGTTTTATAACCCCGTATTCACCGTCATAACCTGCTTGCTTTATAACTTTTCCATCCCTAAGTCTTAAAATCCCTTCACCTAGAAGTGTTGAAGATTTTGAAATTTCGTCAATTGGAATATCTTGCAAAATTGAAAGTTCAGAACCTAGTGAATTTATTAATCTTTCGTATTCGTATGTGACGGATTTACTTGCTG
The DNA here is from genome assembly GCA_910588555.1 of Candidatus Gastranaerophilales bacterium. Lineage (GTDB taxonomy): Bacteria > Cyanobacteriota > Vampirovibrionia > Gastranaerophilales > Gastranaerophilaceae > Stercorousia. Next base: position 61,750 of record CAJUPC010000003.1, on the reverse strand, counting down.
GACCAACCTGCATAATTTCCGACAGAATTTCCTGCAAAGGAACTAGACTGTACGTTTGCCCTGCCGTCAACGGTGGTGTAATAATTTCTTTTCGGTCAGAAAGTTCATTCACTCTGTAAGAAACACCGATTGTCAAAGGTTTTCCGCAAACAGGACAAATTCCGTTAAGTTTTTTTGTTTCTTCTGGTGTAAGACATACGTTACATTTTCTGTGACCGTCTTCATGGTACTTGCCTTCTTCAGGGAAAAATTCAACTGTTCCATTGTAACCGTCGCCTGTTTTCAAAGCGTTCATAATCGAATAGTAGTCAGGGTCTTTACTAAAAACAGTTGCTTCTCTTGCTAGTTTTGAAGGAGAGTGAGCGTCTGAATTTGATACCAGTCTGAATTTATCTAACTTTGACACATGCCAGTTCATTTCAGGGTCAGAAGACAAACCTGTTTCTATGGCAAAAATATGTTCAGATAAATCTCCATAGCAATCTTCTATGCTATCAAACCCTGATTTTGAGCCAAGAACAGAAAACCACGGAGTCCAAATATGTGCAGGAATTATATAAGAATTTTCGCCGCTTTCGAGCGCTGTTTCCAAGAGATTACGAGAATCAAGCCCTAAAATTGGCCTCCCATCTGATTTTATATTACCTATTGCATCAAGTTTGTTTCTAAAGTTTTCTGCTGTTTGCAAATCAGGAACAAAAACTACATGGTGAACTTTCCTTGTCTTGTCCCATTTTTTATAAATTGTTGAAATTTCAACCGATAATATAAATTTAACAGAAGCCCCGATATGTTTTTCAATCTCAGGCTTAAGTCTGAATGTTCCATTGTCAGAAGGAACGAGTTTATCTTTAATTTCTTGAAACCATGCAGGATGTGTAAAGTCGCCGGTTGATATAAGGCTTAGCCCCTTTTTCTTTGCCCAAATTGCAAGTTCTTCAAGATTACAACTTTTGCTTGTTGCTCTTGAGTATTTTGAATGAATATGTAAATCAGCATAATATAACATTTTTTGCTCCTTGTAGATTATTATACCTTAAACAATAAAAAAACCGATATTTATTTATATCGGTCTTTTTTATTCCTATCCTAAAATTTATTCTTTCCTTATTCCTATGATTTTCTAATGACAAAATATATTTATCCAACCCATTTGTGGTGGATGGAGCGGCACGCTCCTATGCGATAAAATTTGTTCCAAATCTGCTTGCACCGTGGAAAAATGATTGTTTCATCATTTCTACAAGTGTCTTTTTAATTACGTGTTTTGAGTTTAAATCTATTGCATTTACTGCATCTGATGTTTGTTTATAAGCGTCTGTTACTGAATTGGTAAATAAAAATGTTGCTGCCATTTTAAAAGTCCTCTCTTTATCTCGCGTATTTATATAAAAAATTTTTATAAAAAATTATTGACTTTTTATATATAAATTATATAATTTTTGTTACAAAAGTTCATATAAGCTAAAGAAATTAAGCACATAGACCGTCATATAAAATGTATTAAAATAGGAGGAAAATATGGCAGATCCGTTAAATATTGGAGCAGTAAGAATTGACGAGAGCAGATTTAAAAAGATGACTGCTCAAGAAATTATAAAAGAAGAAAGCAAAGGCGCAGAAGTTCCCCCCGAGGTACTGGCATGGGCCGAACAAATGGCTGCATTTTCAAAAATTCCCGACAATGTAACTTATGAAAAAGTTGATGGGGATGTTGGACTTGACGCACTAGAAAAATTAGGTTTGGAAGATAGTGAATTAACCGCACCGGAAGCTCAAAATGCTCAGGGAGTAACAAAAACCGAACAGCCTGACGCTGTAAAAGACCCTGCAAGAATTGGGGTCGAAGAAGAAGTTGATAACAATGTATTTGCTAAAGCTGTACCGGGCCAAGCCGCAGAAACGCTTCCTCCTGAGGAACAAGAAGAAGCTGAAAAAGAAGAACAAGAACTTACCCTTGCAGATACTTCACTTACTACTGATCCCGAAGAAATTAGAAAACGAAAAGAACGTAAAGGGTTGATACAGTAATAAACTACCGTAAGGAATTTATAGCCGCTTTTATATCGGCAGACTTATAAATATAATTACCTGCGACTAAAGAATTTGCACCGTAAGACGTGCAAATTCTTGCTGTGTCTGCATTTATTCCACCGTCAACTTGAATTATCAAGTTTTCATGTGCTTTCTCTTTAATTACAGGTATTTTTTCCGCACAATCATTCATAAATTTTTGACCGCCGAACCCCGGCTCTACTGTCATTACAAGAAGTAAATCCAAGTCTTTTAAATACGGGAAAACAACTTCTGCAGGAGTATTTGGTTTTATTGACATACCCGCTTTGATACCAAAAGACTTTATCTGCTTGATAATTGCAGCAACATCAGACACTGCCTCAAAATGAAAAGTTATTATGTCTGCACCAGCTTTTACAAATGCTTCTATATATTTTTCGGGATTTTCAATCATGAGATGAACATCAAGCGGTAAATCAGTAATTTTTTTGATAGAAGCAACAACCGGAACGCCAATTGTTATATTCGGGACAAAATGGCCATCCATAACATCGACATGAAGCCAATCTGCACCTGCATTTTGAACAAGTTTAATATCCCGTTCCAAATTTGCAAAATCAGCTGAAAGAATTGAAGGTGAAATAATCATTTTTATATAACTCCCAAAATTTTACAAGCTTCATAAGCGGCATGCTGTTCCGCTTCTTTTTTTGATTTTCCCTGTCCTTTTGCAACGGCTTCGCCTTTATAAAAAACTTCTATATTAAAAACTTTATTATGAGCAGGTCCTGTTTCTCCAATTAATTTATAAACAGGAATTTCTTTTGTTACAGACTGAGTATATTCTTGAAGCAAAGCTTTCGCGTTATATTTTTCAAAATTTGCATCAACTTCTTCAATATACGGAATTAATACTTTTGACAGAAACAATTTCAATTCTTCCAGTTTTCCATCAAGATAAAAAGCACCAAGAACAGCCTCAAATGAACAGGCACAAACTGACTCTAAGTTTGCAAGTCCCTGTTTTGCCTCATGTTTTGCTACAATAATCAAGTCACAAAGCCCTATTTTATGAGCAATTTTTGATAATATATTATCAGAAACTACAATTGAACGTATTTTTGACATATTACCTTCAGCATAATCAGGGTATTTATTAAAAAGAATTTCGGAAGTCACAAGTTTTAACACTGCATCGCCCAAAAACTCCAAGCGCTCATAATTTTCTGTAAAATCCATTTCATTAATTTTGGTATATGAAGGGTGTGTTAAAGCCCTTCTGAACAAATCCGGATTATCAATTTTTATTCCGTAAATTTCTTCGAGTTCTTTCATTAGAACAACCCTTTAAAATAATTTACTATATCATGAGAAAATATAAAATATTTACAGAAATAATACATAACAGGAATTGTAAAAATAAAGCTGTCACATCTGTCCAAAAATCCGCCATGACCCGGTAAAGAATTTCCAGAATCCTTAACTCCTGCATCGCGTTTAATCAATGACTCACACAAATCGCCAATCTGCGCAAATATAGTACAAAGCAAGCCGGCAATAGCAGACATATACCACTCAACACCAATAACATGTCCTACAATACAAGCACCAATAATAGCACTAATCATACCGCCGATAGAACCTTCAATAGTTTTGTTAGGACTTACTACAGGTGCAAGTTTATGTTTGCCAAATTTTGTTCCTGCATAATAGCATCCGACATCGGTCAAAAGAATTGCCGTAAACATCATAACAACAAATCCCAAACCATCATGGAACTCTACAGAACTGCTGTCGCGTAATAATTGAAGCTGTAACGGGAAATAGCCACAATATACAAATCCTAAAAGTGTTGTAGCAACATTTGCGATATATGGCTGTCTTCCTCTAAATAATACCCACATAAACGCTGCAAAAGTACACAATGTTAATGCACCTGCTACTAAATCGGTTCTGTCAAAATAAGTTATTACCGCAAGCAACGCTTCTGAAGCAAGAATGATTTTAAGGCTCGGATAAAAACCTTTATGCTCAAGAATTTTTACATATTCTTTTGAAGCAAAAAATATTATTACTGCAAGCATTAATAATAACGGAATACCGCCAAGCATAATACATACCATGGCAATTGTTCCCATTATAAAACCTGTAAGCATTCTTGTTGCGTTTTTATTCAAGCCTTTAGTTTCATCCATTATACTGTCATAACCTCTTTTTCTTTGTCAGCAACATCTTTGTCAATAATTCCGGTAAATTTATCGGTTAATTTTTGAATTTTGTCTTGATTATCTTTTACCGCATCTTCGGGAAGATTTTCTGATTTTTCAAGTTTTTTCAAGTCGTCAACCATATCACGGCGAACATTTCTGACAGCAATTTTAGCATCTTCACCAAGTTTTTTAACTTCTTTAGCTGTTTCGCGTCTTCTTTCTTCTGTCAATGGAGGGAAAGGCAAACGGATACAAATACCGTCACTGTTCGGTGTAATTCCGATTTCAGCTTTAATAATTGCTTTTTCTATTTCTTTCAAAATTGTTTTGTCATAAGGAGTAATCACAAGAGTAGTACCGTCTTGAACAGTAACCTGTGACATTTGTCTTAATGGAGTCGGAGCTCCATAATATTCAACAACAACTTTATCCAAAATCATCGGATTAGCTCTGCCTGAACGGATTGAACCGAATTCTCTGTGGAGCTGATTAATTGCTTTTTCCATTTTTTCTTCGCCAAACAAAAATAATTCATCTAACGCTTCACTCATTTTTATACCCTTTCTGCCGACATCAATCGGACTTTAAATATTTTGTAGGAAGTTTTACCCTTTCCGCCGACATTGGTCGGATTTTTTATATCATGGTCAGTCGCTCACTTTCGCTCGCTCCCGTTTTTCTCTTTTATTATTAATTAATATACGTACCTATCTCTTTACCGTGCAAAATATCTGTAATAGCATCTTTTGCATCAAAATCAAATACCACAATAGGTATATTATTTTGTTTACATAACGTGCACGCAGATGTATCCATTACTTTCAATCCGTTAATAATAATATCATCGTATTTGATTTTATCTAATTTTTGGGCATTTGGATTAATTTTCGGATCATCTGTGTAAACTCCGTCAACCCCATTTTTAGCCATAAGCATAGCTTCTGCATTTATTTCCGAAGCTCTTAAAGCTGCGGCGGTATCCGTAGTAAAAAACGGATTGCCTGTACCTGCTGCAAAAATAACCACTCTGCCTTTTTCAAGGTGTCTAATTGCTCTGTGTCTAATATAAGGTTCAGCAATTTGGTTCATAGCAATAGCACTTTGAACACGGCATGGAATATTCATTTGATTTAATGCACTTTGCAGCGCTATGGCATTCATAACAGTTGCAAGCATACCGACATAGTCACCTGAAGCCTGGTCCATTCCTAACTTGGCACTATTTTTCATGCCTCTGAAAATATTTCCGCCGCCAACTACAACAGCAATTTCTGCACCAAGTTCTCTTGCTTTTTGAATTTCCTCAGCAATCATCTTAACAGGGTTCTGGTCAATACCGAACTGCTGTTCACCTAATAAAGCTTCACCGCTTATCTTTAATAAAATCCTCTTATATCTCATTTAGGACACTCCACTCTCTGTAATTTTCTTTTATATTAGCGCAAACCAAGTGTGATGTAAAGTAATTAACAATTATAATTTAGACAAAAGATTAAGAATTATTAAGAAACAATATAGGCTGAAAGTATTTATATTAGTGACTTTAGAAAAATAGTATATATTTTTTAGATAAAAAATAGCACTTTTTTAAATCAAATTGTTTTTATATAAACATAAGAGATTTGTGAGAATAAAGCAAAGGAGAATATATGGCACGAGTTTTGATTTCAATGCCCGAAGAGTTTTTACAAAGAATTGATCAAGTTGCAGACGGAGAAAACCGTTCTCGCAGTGAGTTAATCAGGGAAGCACTACGAACTTATATTTACAAACAGAAAGTTCGAGAATCAACAACCTCTGCAAGAAATGCAGAATTGCTTGAAGCATTATTAGAATAGACCGCATATAGCGGTCTTTTTTGTTAGTTTTCTTTTTTATATGCAATGTAAGCAAAACTCAAACACATTAAACCGAACGCAATACCAAAACACATTGTTATACGATAAGAATATAAAAATGCCGTTTGATAAACTTTTCCATTATGCAAAAACATATTTCTGAATGTTTCAAAGAGTGTAATAGTAACTGCTACTCCAAGTATATTACCCATATTACGTGAAAGCGCAAGAATTCCTGAGGCAATTCCGAGTTCAGATTTTTGAACACTTGTCATAATTGCGTTATTAGAAGGAGATTGGAACAAACCGTTTCCTATACCCATTATTCCCGAAGCAAGGACAATTTGCCATATTAAAACATTTTTGCCGAATAAAGTAAACATTAATAAAGCAATACAATATATAATAGGTCCTGCAATTGTTAAATAACGGCTTCCGTATTTGCCTGATAACCTTCCGCTGATTGGAGCGATTACCGACAGGGTAATTGAGTAAGGCAAAATTAAAAGCCCTGTTACAAGCGGATTATATCTCAAAATTTCTTGCAAAAAGAAGGGTAGAAGGATACTGTTTGTAAACATTGCCATATATGATGTCATAACGGCAAGGTTTCCAAAAGTGAATTCTTTTATTTTAAACAACGAAAAATTAATAAGCGGATAATTGATTTTATGGTCACGTATATAAAACAACGCACCAAAAACAAAAGCAATAACGCCAAGTGCAATAATTTTTAAAGAATTCCATCCCCACGCATGCCCCTCAGAAATTGCCAGAAGCAATGCAAAAAGGCTGACTGTAAAATATATAAAGCCTTTATAATCAAATTTAAAATTTTTAATATCTATTTTAACAGTTCTTGGAAGCATTCTGTACGCATAAAACGCCCCGATTACTGCAATAGGAATACAAGGGAAAAACACCGAACGCCAGCCGAAAGAATTTATCAACACACCTCCGAGAGCCGGACCACTCATACCACCCACCGCAATTATACATCCGTTTAAGCCTAAAGCTTTTCCGCGTCTTTCATTTTTAAATATACTTGCAATAATTGCCTGAGAATTTGAAAGCATGACAGAAGCGCCCAATGCCTCAATACATCTGAAACCAATTAATAATCCGAATGTTTCGGCAGTAGTATTTAAGAATGCACCTAGGGCAAAAACAGTAAATCCGAATGTATACAATTTGTTTTTCGGAAAAATATCGCCAAGCTTGCCAAAAAACGGCAAAAACACCGTTAAAATCAGCATATAAGCTATCATTACCCACTGGATTTGCCCCATTGTAACATGCAAATCAACAGACATAGGGTAAAGTGCCAGATTTACGGTTGTAGAATCCAGCATGGCAATAAAATTACCGATTGCCGTAATTATAAACATTGTCCATTTTATTTGTTTAGTAGTCATAAGAAAAGTTCACCGAACATTTATTTTGACTGTGATTTTACCCAGTCTGCCAATATTTTCAAAGGCGTACGTGTTAAAGCAAGAGCCCATGACGGAACCTCTTTTGTAATAACGCTTCCTGCGCCGACATTTGCACCTTCATTAATCGTAACAGGTGCTACAAGAACTGTATTTGAGCCGATTTTAACATCATCTTTTAACACGGTTTTGCTCTTAACTTTTGTCAAAGGATTATAGTTTGCAGTAATTGTACCTGCGCCGATATTAACATTTGCCCCTAATTCAGAATCACCGATATAGCTTAAGTGTCCGACATTTGTATTGTGGTCAATTTTTGCTTTTTTTACTTCAACAAAATTTCCGATTTTGCAGTTGTCAGCAACCTCTACACCGCCTCTCAAATGTGCACAGGGACCAATTTTGCAATTCTGACCAATTTTGTTTTTACCCTCAATATACGTAGCGGGATAAACAATTGTATCTGCACCGATTTCTGTGTCTTCCGAAATCCATGTTGATGACGGGTCAACAATAGTAACGCCGTTTTCCATTAATGAATAAAGTTTTCTGTCATTCATGATTTTAGCTGCTTCGGCCAAATTGTGACGCGAATTTATACCGTAAATTTCATCACTGTTTTCTAAAATATATGCATTTACATTTAATCCGTTTTTCTTACCCCATGAAATTATATCAGTAAGATAATATTCACCCTGAGCGTTATTGCTTGTTAATTGAGAAAAAGCAGGTTTAATTTTTGACCAATTTAAACAGTAAATTCCCGCATTAACTTCTTTTACGGCTTTTTGTTCTTGTGTTGCGTCTTTTTCTTCAACAATACATTTTAAAGAGTTGTCTGCTTCTCTGATTATACGGCCGTAATTTGTCGGATTTTCAAAAATCGTACTCATTACAGTCAAATCAGAATTATTTGAATTATGATATTCCACGAAATTATTCAAAGTTTCTTCTTTAATCAAAGGAGTATCGCCGCAAAGAATAATTACCTGCCCGTCAAAATTTTCAAGAGCGGGGCAAACCATAGAAACAGCATGACCCGTTCCTAACTGAGGTGATTGAAGAACTGTTTTAGCCGCGACATAATTATTTTCAACGTATGCAGTAACTTCTTCTGCATGATGTCCGACAATTACAAACGCTTCATTTACAATATTTTTAACATTATCTAAAACATAACCCAGTAAAGGTTTCTCAAAAATCTTATGCAAAACTTTCGGGGTATTTGATTTCATTCTTGTGCCTTTTCCTGCAGCTAATATTACGGCTTTTATTTGTTTATCCATTTCTATTCTCCTCTTAAGATAATTATATAATAAAAAAAATTTTGTTATATAATATTATTGTGGGTAGGAATTTTAAAATTTTAATATCAGCTTTTGCATTAGGTACTTTATACGGAATATATTATTTCGGAATTCCTGCTGTTGTAAATTTGCCCGAAAGAGTTGATTTTATCCAACAAACAATTTTTACTGAAACCGGATACAAAACTGTCATTAAAAATCCTAAAATGAAAATGGGGATTTTACCTTCGGTAAAACTTAAAGCCGAAAGCTTTGCAATTGTTAATGATGATAATACAGAAGCGCTTTCAGTAACAAACCCAAATATAAAAATAAATCTTCTGCCTTTGAGTATAAAACGCCTTAATGCAGAAGATATCAACACAAATGTTATTATTGATGAAAATTCAAAATTAAAACTGGGACAATACGAACTTACACCGCCCGAAACAAAATTTGATATAAAATACGACAAAATCAGCGTAAATAAATATAATATTAACCTTGAAGACAAAATAAGTTCAAACCATATCAAAATTAACGGAACTGATTTGACTGTAATTAATAACGAGCTTGATTTAAATGACTTAAAAATTACCGGTAACAACATTAACATACTGACAACCGGTAAAATCAAGAAGTTAAACAGAAAACTGCCTGATTTAGACTTAAAAATTGCAGTATCTGATACAAAGGCGCAAAATGTTTTGCCGCTTCTTCCGCCCTCTCCTGATTTATCACCGGATATAAATTTATTAGTTTTGAAGCAGGCCGGTTTTTGGGGTAATGCATCCGCAAACCTTGAGATTAAAGGGAAAGCCGATTATCCCGATGTATACGGAAATGTACTTATAACTGATGCTTATATGGTTCGACCTATTCCTAATGCAGAAAAAGCTGTTATTAAATTATTATTTAAAGGCGACAAAATGGATTTGGACGTAAAAGTCCCGACATCCAAAACCGAAACCGTTTTTGTAAAAGGACCTGTTAATTTAGATAAAGAACGAAGTGCCGAACTATTTATTACAAGCACAAAAAATGTTGATTTAAAGACTGCTCAAATAGTTCTTAATCCGCTTCATGAAATTCTTCATTTTGATATAGGTCCTGTTCCGATTATGGATATCAAAGGCAAAGGCGGTATTGATTTACATGTTGTCGGCACCCGCAAAAATCCGCATGGCTGGGGACAATTTTGGTTTAACAATGCAGCAGTATCATTTAACGATATTAAAAATATGACTCTTACAAACGGGTCGGGAACTCTTGATTTTAACGATCAAGACACACTTTTTCAAACAAAAACGGGTAATCTTCACGGACATCCGGTTAAAGTCAAAGGAACCTGTTCACTTATAGGAGATTTAAATTTTGATGTTGAAGCAAAAAATCAGGATTTGAACAATCTTTTAAAAATAGTACAAACATCTCCAATGCTTGTCGATATTCAAAAAATGCTTGCGCCAATTCAATCAGCAAGCGGTCCGTCAAATTTCTTTTTGAATTTGACAGGACAGGTTAAAGATATCAATGATGTTGTTTTTAACAAAAACATTTTTGCTAAAGGTAAAATCGAACTTCTTTCAAATTCAATAAAGCTTCAAGATATGCCCGCTCAAAAAATTACCGGTAGCATAAATTTTGACAACCTGAATGCGGATTTCAATCTTGCATCACACTGGCACAATTCAATAATTGATATTGACGGAAAGATTAAAGATAATATTTGTAATGCAAATTTCAAATCGTCAAGATTTAACGCCGGCGACGCGCTTAAAGCTTTGAATATCAAAACTCCGTACTTAAAAGATTTATCAACAATTTACACAAGTTTTAATGCAAAATACAATGGCAAACTTGATACTATTGATTTTGACAAAATAAATATGAAAGGAAAAATCTTTTCAAATAAAGGTGCTAAAAGCTCTATAATTGTAGATAATGCCTCTTACGAAATTTCAAATTCAAACTTAAAACTTCCCGTACTTAAAGGAACTTTTAAAGAAAGTCCATTTAATATGAATTTATATGCATCTAAAATGTTTGGAAAAGAACAATTATTAAATGGATATTTCAAAATTAATTCTGTTGACTTGAATGTCTTAAACGATGAAGCTCTGCAATTATTTTTACCCACAGAAACCGCAAAACAACTTAAAGATATTGAAATCCAAAACGGTAAAGTTAATCTCAGCGCAAGGATGAAAAACAACAATCTGAATGCATACAGCAATTTAGATAACATAAATATTCTTTATAAACCCAAAAACATAAAACTGGATATAAACAAAGGTAATGTTTTACTGCGCAATAATCAGCTTAATGTTAATAAATTAACAGCTAAACTCGGAGATATGCCACTATTCATTGACGGCAAAATTTTCAATGTAAAAAATAATCCCGACTTAAATATTTATGTTAATGCCAAACCAACGCAGGAATTTTTTGACCAGTTTTATAACAATCAAACCCTATATCCGATTAAACTAAGAGGCGACGCAAATCTGACTTCAAAAATTGTCGGAACATTAAACAATCTGAACACAAAATCAACTCTGAAAATCTCGGAAGGTTCAAGCCTTTACTATATGGGTGCAACAATCGGAGATAATGAAAATCCTGTTAGAATTTTTGTAGACAGCACAAGCTATCCTAATCTTGTAAAAATCAACAACCTGCAATATGATAAAATCATTGACTCTCAAAACAACAAACCGTTTGTAAACACACAACTTACTGCTTCGGGAGCAATTAGACTTTTAGATAATAATAATGTCGGATTTAATAACTTTAAAATAAAAACTCACACACCGACGGACGCAAAAATATTTAATATAATATTTAGAAAACCGTTTATGAAACAGGGCGTATTTACGTCAGACTTAATACTTAACGGCACATCTGCTGCACCGAGAATAAAAGGGAAACTTGATATTACAAGCATTGATATACCTTTCTTTGATTCCACAATCAAAGATGTAAATCTGGATTTTAAAAATGACAAAATTCTTATCTCAAGCAAAGGAACGGTTTTAACAAACGACATTCTCATTAATGCGGTTATGAAAAATACTCTTGAACCGCCATACATATTTGAAAATATAAATCTGAAACTTGCGGATTTGAATATAAACAAAATTACAGACAGTATTAGAGACTTTGAAGCCGAATTGACAAGAACTCCGACTTCAGGATTTAATAACGCCCAAAACTTTGATACATCAACTGTTATCATTAACAAAGCTGACATTGAAGCTGATAAAATTACTGTCAGAAATATTAACGCAGATAACTTTAAAGCAAATCTCAGCTTGAACAAAGAGTCATTAATTAATGTAAACAACTTCAAATTTGATATTGCAGAAGGCTCTGTTCTCGGCAGTTTACAGCATAATTTAAATACGTACAAAACAGATTTGGATATTAAATTAAACAACGCAAATGCTCTTATTATGTCAGAAGCTTTGTTTGATTTGAAAGGTCAGGTTTACGGTTCTGTAGACGGCGGATTTATATTATCTTGCAACGGTCAATCTCATGACAAATGTTTCCAGACACTTGACGGAAACGGAACATTCAAAATTGCCGACGGAAGAATGCCAAAACTGGGTTCGCTTGAATATTTACTGAAGGCAGGAAACTTAATCAAAGGTGGATTTACAGGACTTTCAATAAACAGTATAATTGATTTGATTACCCCGTTGAAAACAGGAAGTTTTGAAAGCATTTCTGGCGAAATGAAAATTTCAAACGGCATCGCTGATAAAATAGAGATATACTCAAACGGAAACGACTTAAATATGTATATGACAGGTTCATATAATCTTGTCACATCAATTGCAGATATGAAAATTTACGGAAGTCTTTCAAAAAATATTACAACAGTGTTCGGCAAAATCAAAAATGCTTCCTTGAATACGCTGTTTAATACAATTCCCGGAATAAATCCATCAAACGAAAAACTACCCGAAGACATTAATAAAATCCCTGATATTAATAACGCAACCGATATTTACAGAATATTTGCCGTAGACATAAACGGTGATATTAACGGCGAAAATTACGTAAGAAGCTTTAAATGGGTTAAATAATAATTTTATGATTTCTCAACCCATTTTTTATACAAATCAGGTCGTTTTGCTTTTGTTCGCTCTATGCTTTTTTCTAAGCGGAATGCATTTATATCTTTATGGTTCCCGTTCAAAAGCACCTCAGGCACCTGCAGCCCCCTATACTCTCGAGGTTTAGTATAATGCGGATATTCTATCAAACCATTTGAAAAACTATCCTCGTCAGCCGACTCAATCTTACCAAGTGTTCCTTCTATTTTACGACTCACAGCGTCAATAAGACATAATGCAGGAAGTTCTCCTCCTGTCAAAACAAAATCTCCAATAGAAATTTCTCTCGGCTTAATAATTTCTCTTATTCGTTCGTCAAACCCTTCATAATGCCCGCATAACATAATTATTTGGTCAAATTCAGCAAGCTCGTTTACTATTTTATCACTTAACGGCTCACCCTGCGGTGAAAGCATTACTGTAATGGAATTTCCAACTTTTTCAATACTTTCATAAGCGTCAACGTAAGGCTGAGCCATTAAAACCATTCCGGCTCCGCCGCCATAAGGCGTATCATCAACTTTTTTATGTTTATCCAATGTAAAATCACGCGGATTTATCGTATTTACTGAAAAAATTTCTTTTTCAAGCGCACGCTTCAAAATACTGTGTTTGCAATGGTCTTCAATCATTTCAGGGAACAAAGTCATTACATCAAAAATCATTCCAGAAGCCCTTCAATGTTATTAATTACAATTTTTCTGTCCTTAATGCTGACATCAGTTACAATAGCTTTTACAAACGGAACTAAAACTATTTTTTTTGAATTTGTTTTCACTGATAATAAATCATTTGCTCCGTTATTTGAAACTCCGACAACAAATCCTTGTTTTTTACCGTCAGCGTCATAAACTTCCATACTTACAAGTTCATCAATCAAAAATTCATCTTCTTCCAAAGCTTCACGAATTGTATTTTCCTCTACATAAAGAAAAGCGCCTTTATATTCCAAAAGTTCGTCAATAGAATTTATGCTTTCAAATTTAATAATAGCAAAATTTTTATGAAAACGAATATTTTCAATATTGAAACGTGTATATTCATTATCTTTTTTTATCAAAACATAGTCAAGAGAAGCTAAAAAGTCCTGTTGATTTTTAGAAAAACCGACTTTAGCATCGCCTTTAATTCCGTGAAAGTTTAAAATCTTACCTACAGAAACATAATTATGCTTCATCTTCTACCTTTTTAGGTTTTCTTCCGCGTTTAGGCTTTTCTTCTGTTTTTTCTGCATTTTGAGCAGGTTCCACAGCTTTAGTGTCTTTTTTCATACTTTCGGGAATATCAGTTCTGTCTTCATTCCAGCGGCCGAGTCCCATTTGCGACCTGATTAAGCCGATACCTACGTGAACTCTCCACTCATCCATTTTCAACTGAGCCGCAATAATTTTGTGACAACCGATTGGAGGAAGCGGTAATAATGGTTCATAAAGATTTTTGATAGCAAATAACTGGTCAGGCGAAATTGCAAGTTTACGTTTTGGGAACGGCAATTTCGGAAGCATCATTTTTTGTCTTACAAGATTTATACCGAAAAATACTTTTCTTGGTTCCAAACCGATTTTTTCACCGATAACTTCGTGACAGTCAGGATTCGGAAGCGGTAACATCAATTTGTAAAGCAATTCAATTTGTTCCAATTGTTCTTTACTTACGAGTAATTGTTTTGGCGCCTTTTTCATTTGCGGACGTCTGTTGTTAAACTTGTTAAATCCTCCGCCTTGAGGTCTTCTGTTATTATAACCGCCTTGCTGGTTGTTATATGGTCTTTGAGGTCTGTTATATCCGCCCTGCTGCGGTCTGTTATTATTATACCCGCCGCTACGCTGATTATTGTAGCCGCCTCTGTTATCACGGTTATATCCGCCTTGCTGACGGTTATTATTATATCCGCCGCGATTGTAATTACTTCTGTTATTGTTATAACCGCCCTGATTATTATTGTATTGTCTTTGCTGAGGTCTGTTATATCTCGGCTGCTGGTCATTTCCGCCGGCACTATAATATCTTGGAGGTTCTTCATTTCCGCCGGCGCTGTATCCATTAAGCGGTTCTGACTGCTGTTTAGGAGCAGTTTCTTCTGAAGAATTCGAAGACACCATCATATTTTTATCAGGATATAAGCAATCCGGACAAATAACTCTTTTGGGGTTTTTGGTTTCAAATTCGCGACCACATTTGATACACTTGTTTACATACATAATAATAAGCCTCTTAATTAATATCGTAATTCCGATTTAATAAATTTAATAAAAAATATCTCCTCAGTAAAAATAAAATCGATTTCTAAGCATGCTCATTATACCATGCTTTCATTTTTTTTGCAAGCTATAACCATTTATTTTTCAATAAAAAAAGTCACCGGACCGTCATTGATAAGCGCCACATCCATCATTGCACGAAATTTACCTGTCTTTACATTGAGTCCGCTTTGTTTTACACATTCAGCAAAATATTCATATAATTCAACAGCTTTGTCTAAAGGCGCAGAGTTATCAAATGAAGGGCGCGTACCTTTTTTACAATCACCGCAAAGAGTAAACTGCGATACAACAAGAATTTCGCCTTTGACATCAGAAACCGATAAATTCATTTTTTCGTTTTCGTCCTCAAAAATTCGCAATTTCAAAATTTTATCTGCAAGTTTTTCGGCATTTTCATGCCCGTCAGCTTTTTCTACACCGACAAACACAAGCAAACCTGAACCTATTTCGGAATAAAGTTCGTTATTTATTGTAACAGACGCGCTTTTTACTCTTTGAATTAATGCTTTCATTATTTTATTTCCTGCAAAATATTTGTTGAATTAAATTTTTTTGCTGAATGAACATTTATATATTCTTTTAAAAGTTCAAAACAAACCATACAGACTTTTTCGTTTGCTTTTTCATCATACTCAGACACATAATCAAAATCATATTGCAAACAGGCATTCAAAAAATCTCTCAATTTGTAATGCATAACCGTGCGCAATTTTAAAGTTTCATTGCATTCTGCACAAACAATTCCGCCCATTTGAGATGAAAAATACATATTTTCCTCTTTTATATGTTCGCGACAGCAAAGACAGGTGTCGAGTTCAATGCCAAATCCCGCAATCTGCATAATTTTCAACTGAAATTTAATAACAGCAATCAAAATTTGTACGGTATCCGATGCGTTTGAAATCTTATCCAAAGCTTTGTAAAGCAGCTCATAAACCTCATTTGAACACGGATCATCTTCAACTCCAAAATTAGTAACTATTTCTGTTACATACATTGAATAAAAAATCTTATCCATATTTTGTCTTGTTTTTTGAAACGTGTTTAATGCCTCAGCCTGACAAATTCTGTCAAGATTTTTACCTTTATAAAGCATTAATTTATTTGCCACAAGCAAATCCATGCGTGCACCGAGTTTGCTTTTAGGTTTTTTAACACCTTTTGCGACACCTCGAATTAAGCCTTTATCACGTGAATACATAACAATAATTTTGTCTGCTTCACTCAAATTATAAGCTTTTAAATTAATTGCGTCGGTAACAAAATTGTTCATCTGCTAATTTCCCGAACTCCCGAAAGTTCCATGATAAACTCCTCTGAACATCTGCTGTAATTCAACTTTGTTATCAGAATATTCAAGAGCAACATCTTCTGTTACCAACCCCTGTTCATAAAGTCTGTAAAGTGAAGAATTCATCGTAATCATACTGTTATAAGAACCTTTTCTTACAAGGTCATAAATTTCTTCTAATTTGTTCTTTTCAATAAAATCCATAACAGGCGGCGTCGAAACAAGAACTTCACATGCAGGACGTCTTCCCGTACCGTTATTAATCGGAATAAGTTTCTGAGAAACAGTACCGCGTAATACTTGAGCAAGCTGTTTTCTTACAAAATCTCTATCAGTCGGCTCATACATATTAACAATTCTGCTGACCGTTTGAATTGCGTCATTTGTATGAAGTGTTGCAAACACAAGATGTCCTGTTTCAGCAGCATTCAAAGCTGCTTCAATGGTAGTTCTGTCTCTGATTTCGCCGACAAATATAACATCAGGATCCTGTCTTAATGCATATTTGATACCGTCAGGGAAAGACGGTGTATCAATAAGAAGCTGTCTTTGAGAAACTATTGATTTTTTATTTGTAAAAATAAATTCAACAGGGTCTTCAATAGTCACAATATGCTTTGGATAATTAATATTTATATAATCAATTAAAGATGCAATTGTTGTTGATTTTCCGGCACCAGTAGGACCGGTAACGAGAACCAGACCGTTATTCAATGCTGCAAACTGTTCGATTGACTCAGGCAGCATTAATTCTGAAATCTTTTTAATATTATAAGGAATTGTTCTTATAACAAGCGCCCCTTTACCGAGCTGTCTGCTGAAATTAACCCTGAAACGTGCCTGCCCTGTTATTTCATAAGCAAAATCCAAGTCAAACACAGTTTTAATTTTGTCTTTCAAATACACAGGTACAAGCGTTTCAAACGCATTTTCAATATCTAATTCAGTCAAAACAGGCATGTTAATTTTGGTAATTTTACCGTTAATTCTTACAACAGGATATTCACCGGCTTGAAGATGAACATCCGAAGCTCCGGCAGATACTGCCCTTTTCAAAAACATTACAATATCAAAATTATTATCCAACGTAATCTCTCCCATATCCCTATTTAAAGATTATACCATTTTCCTATTAAGAATACAAGAAATAAACAAATGTAACAAAAACTTAACAAACAAACTCTAAAAAGTAAATTTTTTAATCTAAAAATACTTTATATAAGAGTAAGGGAAATTTCAAATTAATTTCAAAACAAAGGGAAAAATCGGATATTAAAAATCGTAAGTTCTTCAATGGTTAGAACGAAAAGATATAAAAAGAAGTTTATTTTATACTCTCTCTCTTAATATCCTCGTGTTTATTTAATGCTGCCTATCATACGATAGCAGCTTTTTTTTGCATTTGGCACACTTGACAAAATCATCTAAATAGTAAATAATAATTAAATATAAAAACGGAGGTATTTATATGTCAAGATTGAATTATAGAGCTGTGATTGCCCCCCCCCCGACAATATCGGTTTAAAGTTTTTTAGGGCATTTACATTAGCAGAAACTTTAATTACTTTAGCAATCATTGGTGTGGTTGCGGCGCTTACTATGCCGTCAGTTATTCAACACCACAAAAAACAGGAAGCGTCTGCAAGATTAAAGAAATTCTACAGTATGATGCAGCAGGCTATATTACTTTCTGAAACAGAAAATGGACAGGTGTGGGATTGGAATATTCAGTACAGCGCATTTAATACTGATGATGAAGACGCTGATGAAAAAGATGAAGAATGCAGAACGCTCTCAGTTTATACATTTAACAAATATATAAAACCATATATTAAATATTCAACAATTGATGAAAATAAAACAATATATGTTGAAGGAGAAGAACGTTTCTTCAAAGCAATAAAAGTATCGCTTATTGACGGTTCAAGCTTTACTTTCCGCAACGGTGATTGCAGTGATTTAACATTTGATATCAATAGTGATAAAGGTCCAAATAAATATGGAAAAGATATATACCGATTTTTGCTTTGTGACAGTGACAGAAAAATCAAACTGTATTTAGGCAATAACAGAATTCCGTTTGGTCCGATGTGTTATCCTGCATCGCAATGCAATACAAGAGAAGAAGCACTTGAAATGTGCAAAAAAAACGTTGATAGTTGCGGAAAATTGTTATTATTTGACAATTGGGAATTTAAATCAGATTATCCTCATAAACTTTGATACATTTTTGTGCTATCATTGTGAAAAAAGGAGAATGTTATGGGACTGACTTTAGCTGAAAAAATTATTTCCGAACACGCAGGAAAAGATGTACACGCAGGTGAACTTATTATTGCAAAAGTAGATGTTACTGCTGTACAGGACGGAACAGGTCCTTTGACTGTTCAGGAATTCAAAAAACTAGGCAAAGAAAAACTTAACAATCCAGAAAGAACAATTCTCTTTATTGACCATGCTTCTCCAAGCCCGAGAAAAGAACTCTCAAACACACATACGGTTTTAAGAGATTTTTCAAAAGAATACGGCGCAGTTCTTTCTGACGTCGGTGCAGGAGTTTGTCACCAGCGTCTTATTGAAACATTCGTAAACCCTTGCGAAATTCTTGTAGGTGCCGATTCTCATACTTGTACATCAGGTGCTCTCGGAGCATTTGCAACAGGTATGGGTTCTACTGATATTGCAGTTGCAATGGCATTGGGTAAAACATGGCTTAAGGTTCCCGCAACATTTAAAATTGAAGTTACAGGCAAATTCAAAGAAGGAATTTGCTCAAAAGATTTAATGCTTCATTTAATCGGACTAATCGGCGCTGACGGTGCAACTTACAAGGCATTGGAATTTACAGGTGACACTATTGAAAATATGAGTATGTCAGAACGCTTCACTTTAGCTAATATGGCTGTAGAAGCTGGTGCAAAAGCAGGATTATTTGTTGCCGATGAAAAAACAAAAGAATTCTTAAAATCACGTGGACGTGAAGATAAATTCAGAACTCTAAAACCTGACACAGATGCTGTTTATGAAAGAGTAATAAAAATTAATGCAGAAGATATTGACCATACGGTTTCTTGTCCTCATACGGTTGATAACACTAAACTTGCTAAAGAATTATGCGACATAAAAGTTCATCAGGTGTTTGTCGGAACTTGTACAAACGGCAGAATTGAAGATTTAAGAATTGTGGCAGATATTCTGAAAGGCAAAAAAGTTAATCCTGACGTAAGAATGCTAATTTGTCCGGCCTCAAAAGATGTCTACCTTCAAGCTTTAGATGAGGGATTAATCACAACTTTTGTTGAAGCAAACGCTGCTATCTTACCTCCGGGCTGCGGTCCTTGTGTCGGAGTTCATGCAGGCACATTAGCTGACGGAGAAGTTTGTCTTGCAACCCAAAACAGAAATTTCCGCGGAAGAATGGGTAATGTTGAAGGCTCAATTTATCTGGCTTCTCCCTATGTTGCAGCTCATACTGCCTTAAAAGGTTATATCTGCGCAGAATAATTATTATAAAATAAAAAATATATTCTATTGGCTATGTATCAATGAATGAGCATTTTTGATAATACTTTCCTTACTATATGTGTAAGGAGAAGTTTATGTCAGGTAACAATAAAGTGCAATACAAAAAAATGCCATTGGAAGAACTTGTTGTACTATCACAACAAGATGATTTCAAAGCACTTGAAGAATTAATCCGACGTGAACAAAAAAACGTATTTGCGGCATTCTCTTACCTTGGTCCAAAGCATGAGAATGTATCTGATTTGACTCAAGAGGCACTTTTGCGTGTTGCAAAAAATATAAAAAATCTTAAAAACCCAAAATTATTTAAAGGATGGCTAAATCAGATTGTAACAAACTTATTTTACGATGAACTTAGAAAATCACAAAGAAATGTTGACACCGTTTCTCTTGATGAAGAAGTCGAAGATATCCCGCCGATTAAATTTCAGCTTTTAGACAAAAAATGCAAACCTCCCGAAAAATGTATTTTATCAGAGCTTGAAAAAATTATTAAAAACGCAATTTTACAGCTTCCTGAACAATTCAGAGTTGCGATAATTTTACGTGAATTACAGGGATTGAGTTACGAAGAGATAGCAGAAGCTACAAATGCAACAATAGGCACTGTAAAATCCCGCATTGCTCGCGCCAGAGGCAAACTGCAGGAAGATTTAAAAACATATATATAAAGAGGGTAAAATATGCATAATCAATTAACATGTGATCAAGTAAGCGCACTTATGAGTTTTTATTTAGAAGATAAACTCAGCGCAAAATTATCAGAATTTGTAAGAAAACATTTGGAAAGCTGCCCCGAATGCATGGAAAAATATATGCAGATGAAAAATATGCTGAATAAGTTTATAGATATTCAAAATGAAGAGCTTGAAAACCCTTATATTACAAGACAATATGAAGATTTTAAATCTAACCTTTCTGCATATATAGACAATGAACTTGATGATATGGATAGTATTAAAATAAAAAAAATCGCTATATCAAACCCTCTTGCAAGACAGGATTTAGAAAACATATATACCTTTAAAAAACTTCTTCACGATGCTTTTGAAAAAACAAAAAATGAATTTAAAAATGATTATTCAAAAAGCATTATAAATAAACTACATGAACAAATGCCTGAAGAAAATAAAATTGACCCGTTTTTAAAAATTACAACAATATTTTTCATTATGATAAGCTGTATTGTTGCGGGAGTTATTTATATATTATATTTTTAACGAACCACCAGAGTATTTTATTGCCGAAAGCTTTTGATAATCTGCCATTGTAATTCCTTTAGGAGCTTTCAATTGCTGCTGTTGTTTATTAACATTCATATATGCAATAGCCTCTTTTTGTTTTTTTGAAGCATACTGGTTACGCAAAACAGGCGTTACGATGTTACAAGATATTATTGAACCGATTGTACTTGCTATAACATCAACACCGTTTTTGAACGGTTTATAATCTTTTTTAACGTGAGGAATATTATCAATATTAAAGTTAAATTTACCGATATCAGCAGGTCTTATACCGATTTTCAAAAGTCCTTCTTTAATTGGTTTTGTAGTTAATTTTCCTGTTGAAACAAGTTTTGAAGCAAGGTTCTTAAACGAACTTGTAATAACATAGAAAGATAAAATATTAATAGCCGCGTCTGCAGCTTCCTGCGGAATTAAGAAACTTTTTTGCTGGGGAGAAATTTTATCATTAAAAACAACAGCGCTAACTTGAGCCAAAGATGACAAAATCCAGCCCAAGACACCTGTATGTACAAGCATTTTACCCGGGTTTTCCCCGTAATTCCTATACATAACGGTTTTAAAATCGGAGAATAAATTACTTGGCGATTTCATCTTTATTCTCCTTTATATTATTCTTATCATCTTGTTTTTTCACAAGATGATTTGTCAAAAATTTTGTAAGCGGCGCATCAATAATAAAGTTTGTAAACATCATTACAACGAGTGCAACAACAGTGCCCATGGCGTTTCGATATTGTACAAAAGAGTCAGTTGTATTATCTTTTATTCCTTTAGGGGTAAAAATAGTTTTAATATCAGAAACTCCTTCAGCAGGAATTTGTGACAAAGCTTTAATTCCTTTAATACAGCCTTTTCTGATTAAATATCCTGTAGTAGTACCTGCAATAATTTTTGCAATTGTTCTTGCAACGGAAACTTTTCTTGTTTCTTCATCAACATTTCTGTTATGACTGTCGATAAACGGCTGGGACATAAGTGCCGAAGCACCTAAAATAAGGCGTTGTTCTGCAGATGAAATCTTCTCTCCTGTTTTTTTAATCCCGTCAATTACCTTTTCACTTGAATATTCAGCGTTAGGAAGTAAATCCAAAGCTTTGGATTTTGCATTACGGTATGTATTAACTATACCCTGGTATAGTGAGGTATTTGTATTATTTACTTTTAACGCCATATTTCTACCCAAATCAATAAAGACTGTAAAGCCATATAATTGCTAAAAAATTTCATTTTATTACAAAAACTTTACAATATCAGGCATAAATATGATATTGCATAAATTTTAAAAATCAATTACTCTATATAATTGCGCCCTTAGGTACTACTGTAACTCCGTTTGGAGAAACATGGAAACCTCTTCTTTCATCCTCTTCTCTATTAAAACCGATACGAGTTTCAGGCGGAATAACAACATTTTTATCAATAATTGCACGTTTAATTTTTGAATGTCTACCAACTTCAACATTTTCCATTAAAATACTTTCTGAAATTTGTGAAAAACTGTTGACCTTAACTTTCGGTGACAAAACACAGCGTGACAATCCTGCACCTGATACGATACAGCCTTCTGAAACCATTGAGTTAGTTGCCATACCTACGCGCTCACCCTCTTCCCAAATAAATTTAGCAGGAGGATAATTATAATTGAATGTTCTTAAAGGCCACTCCTGAGAGTACAAATTAAGTTCAGGGTCGTAATTAAGTAAATCCATATTTGCCTGCCAGTAAGCGTCGATACTTCCGACATCCATCCAGTAACCACGCTCACGCGGAGACATTCCAGGGAAACAATTTTCTTTAAAATTGTATACAAAAATTCGTTTTCCTTCTTTTAGAAGCATTGGAATAACATTTTTACCAAAATCGTGGCTTGAATCTTGAATTTCCTCATCACGATTTAATGCATCAAGAAGAATTTGTTTATTAAAAATATAATTTCCCATAGAAGCCAAACACATATTAGGATTTCCCGGAATAGATTTAGGTTTGTCTTTAGGTTTTTCAACAAAGTTAATTAATTTCCAATCGTCATCAACTTCTATAATTCCGAATTCATGAGCTTCTTCTATAGGGATTGGAATAGCAGAAATAGACAAATCCGCACATTTTTCTTTGTGGTAATCAAGCATTTGAGAAACATCCATTTTATAGATATGGTCGCCGCCAAAAATGCAAACATAATCAGGATCTTCATCGGTAATATGAAATACATTTTGATAAATAGCGTCAGCAGTTCCTCTGTACCAGTCAGAACCCGTTCTCATTTGAGCAGGAGCCAAATCTACATACTGATTTAAAAACGGCGACAATGCCCAGCCACGTGTAATATGTTTATTTAAAGAGTCAGATTTATACTGCGTTAATACTTTGATTTTGAAAAATCCCGAATTAATAAAATTGTTTAATACAAAATCAATAATCCTGTATCTTCCGCCAAAAGGCACTGCAGGTTTTGCCCTATCCTTAGTTAACGGATAAAGTCTTTTACCCTCTCCCCCTGCTAAAATCATAACCAAAGCATCATCTATAGACATCTCTTCTCCTTTATATAACAAACCACATTTTTATTATATAACAAGAGAAAAATTTTTGCACTACCAGTTATCTTATTATTTTTCAGAAACTGTTTTTATCTGTTCAACATTTGTTTTTACAGCAGTTCTTCTTGGTTTTTCTTCCAATCTTTTTTGTTTATAACCGTATACGGCATAAATTCCAAAACCAATTAGCAGCCAAAGAGGAAAGTATAATGAAGATGTAGTCAAAAATTTCATTGAATAAATCATCAATCCGCCGCAGGTTAGAATTCCAAGTACAGGAAAAGTCGGACAGAAAGGAACTTTAAACGGACGAGGTCTATGCGGATCCGTTTTTCTTAAAATTAATACTGCAATACAAATAATTATGAACGATGTAAATGTTCCGAAGTTACATAGTTCTGCTGAAATATTCAAATCCATAAATAATGCACAGACTACTACCACAACACCTGAAATCCAAGTTAAAACATGCGGAGTTCTGTGTTTTTTATGAATTAATCTCAATGATTTCGGCAAAAATCTATCACGGCTCATTGCATACAAAATTCTTGTCGTACCTAATTGATAAATCAAAAGCACTGATGTCAGTGCACACAACGCACCAATTGATATCAATCCTGCAAACCAGTCCTTTCCGATAGCACGCATAGCATGAGCAATTGGAGCCTGTATATCGATTTGTCCTAAAGGAACATTCCCTGTCAAAACAAGAGCAACACATACATATAGAATAGTACAAATTATAAGCGTTCCAAGAATTGCAACAGGCAAATCCCTCTGCGGATTTTCAGTTTCTTCTGCCGTAGTTGAAATAGCATCAAATCCGATATAAGCAAAGAATATTAAAAATGCACCCATGAACACGCCTTCAAATCCGTTAGGAGCAAAAGGGGTCCAGTTTTCAGGTTTTACATAAAATGCCCCTACGATGATAAACGAAATAATCATAAACATATTTACGCCAACCATTATACTTGCAAATCTTGTAGATTCTTTAACACCTTTGATTAATAAAATGGTAAGCAATAAAACAATTACCATAGCAGGTAAATTAACAGCAAAAGGAATTTTATCAAACAAAAACGGCATTTGTGTGTGCGGGTCTAATCCAAATTTATCGCAATATGAAAGCATAAAACGATAATCATTTCTCAACCACATCGGACAATTTACAACAAAATCAGGTAAAATATGTTTAAAACCTTTTAAAAACTGAACAAAATACCCTGTCCACGCGCACGCAACAGTAATATTTCCGATTGCATATTCTAGCATTAAAATCCAGCCTACCATCCAGGCCATAAATTCACCCATTGTAGCGTAAGTATATGTATAAGCACTCCCTGCAACAGGTATCATTGCTGCAATTTCAGAATAACATAACGCTGAAAAAACGCAAGCGACAGCCGCCATTACCATTGAAATTATAATAGCAGGACCTGCACCGGCACTTTCAGGACCGCCCTGTATAGCGGTTCCGATAATCGTAAAAATCCCTGTGCCTACAACCGCACCAATACCAAGCACAATCAAGTCAAATACATTCAAAGTTTTTTTCAACTCTGATTTTTTACTTACAGCTATTAATTCATCGGGGCTTTTTTTCTTAAAAGCGTTAGTTAATATAGATTTTAAAGTCATTATTTTGTCATTTCCAGTTTTTTACGTTCTACTATTTCGTTGTGGATTTTATTTTCGTTCAATCTGTTTTTAACAAAACCGTATAATAAATAAATTATTGCGCCAAATCCGAGCCAAACAGGGAACAACAAAGCCGAACCCGAAGGCTGCATTGATTTATAAATCATCAATCCGCCGCAGCAGATAATTCCCATTGCAGGTATAAACGGAGAGAAAGGAACCTTAAACGGTCTTGGTCTTTCAGGGTCTGTTTTTCTCAATATTAATACTGCAACACAAACAATTATGAATGATGTGAATGTTCCGTAATTGCAAAGTTCTGCCGCTACATCAAGGTTTAAAGTTAAAATTCCGACAACCGCCAATAAGCCGACAGTCCATGTCAAAAGCGCGGGAGTCTTGAATTTAGGATGTAATTTTTGAAATCTTTGAGAAATAAAATGGTCACGACTCATTGCATAAAGAATTCTTGTTGCCGCCATTTGCAAAACAAGCAATACAGATGACAAACCTGCAAGTGAACCGACAGAAATTAAGCCAGCAGCCCAGTTCATTTTATGCAATGACATGCAATAAGCCATAGGAGCTTTCAAAAATGCCAAAGGAACACTTCCAGATGTATTCTGCATACCGGTCAAAACAAGTGCAACTGCAACATACACAACAGTTGTAACGATTAATGAACCTATAATACCTACAGGCAAATCCTTTTGAGGATTTTTACATTCTTCTGCAGCAGTTGCAAGAGCGTCAAATCCGATATATGCAAAAAATATCAAAAACGCGCCAGCAAAAATACCTTCAAAACCGTTTGGAGCAAAAGGTGTCCAGTTTTCAGGTCTTACGAAAAACGCACCTGCAAGCACGAAAAGTGCAATTACTGCAAGTTTTACAAAAACCATTATACCTGCCATTTTTGTAGAATCTTTGGTACCTCTGACCAATATTGCAGTTGATAATAGCACCATAAGTATTGCTGGTAAATTTATACATATAGGTAATCCAAATAAAGTGGGAATAACTACATCAGGATTTTCAGAAGCAATTTTAGCTGCCGAAAAAGCGTCATTTACAAGCCATGCAGGAGGGTTTGCAAGCCATGCCGGCAATACATTTGAAAACCCCGACATAAATTGTACAAAATGGTTTGACCAAGCACAAGCAACAGCAATAAATCCGATTGCATATTCAAGCATTAAAACCCAGCCTACCATCCAAGCAGCAAACTCGCCGAGAGTAGCAAAAGTATATGTATAAGCACCGCCTGCAACAGGTATCATAGTAGCAAATTCAGAATAGCAAAGTGCTGAAAAAATACACGCAACAGCCGCAATAATCATTGAAACCATTAACCCCGGGCCTGCGCCTAAACTAGAACCGTCAGCGCTTCCTGCAGCCGCAATACCTACAACCGCAAAAATACCCGAACCAATAATAGCTCCGACACCGAGAATAATTAAATCCCAAACTCCGAGAGTTTTTTCCAATCCCTCTGAATTTGCTTCAGCCAGCATTTCATCAGGGTTTTTAATTCTTGTAATAGTTTTCAAAAAATTGCGAGTAAATGTCGCACGGTGAAATTTTTCAGCCATTAATCTTCCTTATATTCTTATTTGCAAAGAGGGAAACCTAATTCTTCTCTCTGCGCTACATACAATCTTGCAACTGCAGAAGCCATTGTTCTTACTCTGTTAATGAAATTAATTCTTTCATCCTTACTGATTACCCCTCTTGCATCCAGCAAATTGAATGTATGAGAACATTTTAGAACGTAATCGTAAGCGGGCAAAACAAGTTTTGCATTAATACAATTATCAACTTCTTTTTGGTACAAATCAAACATTGTAAATAAAGCTTTTGAATCACTTACTTCAAAGTTATATTTAGACATTTCTATTTCATTTTGTAAGAAAATTTCGCCGTACTTAAGCGTATTATTCCACATAATGTCATAAACAGACTCTTTATTTTGCAAGTACATAGCAATTCTTTCCAGCCCGTAAGTCAATTCAAGCGCGACCGGTTTAACTTCAACACCGCCGACCTGCTGAAAATAAGTAAATTGAGTTATTTCCATACCGTCAAGCCAAACTTCCCAGCCTACACCTGCTGCGCCGAGTGTAGGAGATTCCCAGTTATCTTCAACAAATCTTACGTCGTGTTCTTTTAAATCAATCCCCATAGCTTCCAAACTTTTTAAATAAAGTTCTTGAGCGTTGTCGGGAGAAGGCTTCAAAATAACCTGAAACTGATAATAATGTCCCAACCTGTTTGGATTTTCACCATATCTTGCATCTGTCGGACGTCTGCAAGGTTCAATCATAGCAGTATTCCAAGGTTCAGGTCCCAATGAACGCAAAAAAGTTGCAGGGTTCATTGTTGACGCACCTTTTTCTATATCATAAGGCTGTTGAATTATACAGCCGTAATCCGACCAAAATTTTTGTAAATTAAAAACCAGTTCTTGAAAGTTTAAAGCCATAACATATTCCAATTATTGTACTAACTACACTTAAGCACAAATACGTGCTTGTCTATACTACGACGAACATAGCAAAAAAGCAAATTTTATATTAAAATTTTTAACATAAACAATATATGATATTTTATGCTAAAATAAATTTATGGCAGACAAAATTATTATATTTTCAGGAAAACAATATTCAGGCAAAGACACTGCGGCAAAAATTATGCTTGCAGAAATGTCTGATTTTAAACGCTGTGCAATGGGCGATATAATCAAAATTACATACGGCAAAGAAAAAGGACTTACATACGAAGAAATCGAAAAAAATAAGCCGTTGTACCGCCAGGATTTAATAAATTTGGGCAATTGGGGACGTGCACAAAGTCCTGACTATTGGCTTAATAAAATTATCGAACAAGACGGAAACATAATTGTAACCGATGTTCGGGTTCCTCATGAATACGAAGTTTTCAAAAACGCAGGAGCAATTTCAATAAGAGTTGAAGCTTCAAGAGAAACAAGAGCTTCGAGAGGCGAACTTATTGGTGAAACAGATATAACAGAAGTGGGACTTGACCATATCAATGATTGGGATTACGTAATCGACAACAACGGAGATTATGAAAATCTTATAAGACAGGTCAATAAAATCATTGAAAAGCTTTAATAAATTCCACAGCCTGTTCTTTTGTTAAAACATCACCCGAAAGCTGTGCTTCATGAAGATTTTCCATGATTTCGCCAAGCTTCGGTGAAGGTTTTATCTGCAAAATTTTCATAACATCGTTACCAGTCAAAAGTTTTGGTAACGGTTTTAATGTTTCACGCGCTTCAAGATAAAATTTCAAAAGAGTATTTAAGGAATTAATATTTTTTTCGACAATTTCATCCGTAATTTCAGGACCGCGGGCAGAAAGTCTGTCAGCCTGTGCAAGAATTATATTATCAATTGAATTTTTATCCAGTTTTCTTACAAATCTCATCAAAACTTTATCAGTAATTTGCGGTGCACACATAACCTGCGACGGATAAATATGACACTTTATCATTTCTGATAAATAATCAATTTGCTTATTTGAAAAATGCATATCTTTCAAAATTTTTACAGACATTTTTGAACCGACATCATCATGTTTTATAAAACGGTGCCTTCCGCCCTCTTCAATTGTCCATGTCGAAAACTTTCCAATATCATGCATAAACCCTGCAAGTTTCAAATGCGCAAGCCTTGAAAAGCCTCCAAAATCTACATTTTCAAGATGTCCTTTAACCTCATCCTCGGCTTTTTCATAAAGCAACTGAATTTGCTTAACTGTTTCAAGACAATGATGAAACAAATCCAAATGATGATGAGAATTTGGCGGAACTTTTTTCAAATCTTTTACAAACGAAAAAATTTCATCCAAAAGCCCTGTTTTATTCATATTTTCAAGTGCAATATGTGCATATTTTCCGCTGAAAAGTTTTAAAATTTCATAGTTTACACGCTCAACTGCAGGTTTTCTGATTAAATCAACATATTTACAAATTGCACTGATTGTTTCAACAGCCAAATCAAACCCGTACAAAGCCTGAAATCTGTAAACTCTTAAAAGTCTTAAAGGGTCATCAACAAAATTTTCTTCATTAACATAATTTATACACCCGTTCTTAATATCAGTAACTCCGCCTGAAATATCAATAATCTCACCTGTTCGAATATTCACTGCAATTGCATTAATCGTCAAATCGCGACGCATTAAATCTTTTTCAATCGTTCCGCCGGCAGGGTTTGTAACATCAATATAATTAATTTTGTCTCGCATGACAAGGCGATAAATACGATTTTCTTCATCAAGAGGAACAAATGAAGCGTCAAATAAATCCTTTAATTTCAATGCAAACTCTCTTGCGTCTTCATCCATTACAATAATATCTCTGTCATGGCTTTCCACTCCGAGATAA
Source organism: Candidatus Gastranaerophilales bacterium (assembly GCA_910588555.1). Lineage (GTDB taxonomy): Bacteria > Cyanobacteriota > Vampirovibrionia > Gastranaerophilales > Gastranaerophilaceae > Stercorousia. The sequence continues at coordinate 31,927 of CAJUPC010000003.1, read as the reverse complement.
TAATCTCGAACAGTTCCGCCGACAAGATAAATTTCATTGTCAAAATTTTCAGCAATTTTGTTCAAAATATTATCAGATTTAATCTTTTCTATAATTTTCGAATTCATAAATAATGTTTCCTAACGCAACGATAACTGCCGTTTCAGCTTTCAAAATCAAATTTCCGAGTGTAAGCATAGGTATACTGTTTTCTTTAAACAAATCAAATTCACGTTTTGAAAACCCGCCCTCGGGTCCTATTATTGCAATAACTTTGTCATCTTTTTGAATAGGATTTTGTTTGCAATGATCATGCAAAGACATATCGGTAAACTTTTCGCAAAAAGCAATTATTTTGCAATCTTTTTTCTTGATTATAGTTTGCAAATCCGTCATTTCAAAACATTCGGGGACATAAGCCCTTTCACATTGTTTAGAAGCTTCATACATAACCCTTTGCCATTTTGAAATTTTCCTTTCGACAACATTTTTATTAAGAGCGCAATTGTCGCTAATAACAGGAAATACCCCGTCTGCCCCGAGTTCGGTCGATTTTTCAATGATGACGCTTTGAGAATCACTCCTGAGTGGACTTTGTGCAAGATATAATCTAAAAGGTAAGCTTCTACTAGACTTATAACTATTTTCAACATAAACTGTTATCTCCTTGTTTGAAATTTCTTCAACAACAGTTTCGTATTGAATTTGATTTTCGTCAATTAAAAGAAGTTTTTCACCTTTTTTTACTCGCAAAGACTTTGCGATATGATTAAAATTTTCTTTATCGCAAATAGTTATCCTGTCTTGATTTACGTCTTTTGAATTAATAAAAAAATGCGGCATAAAAATCCTTTACAAAACGATTTTACTACAAAAAGAAAGACTTGACAAAAACCATTGACCAATATCTTTAAAAAGTTTTCATTATCGACACACTTGACAAAAAACAAAAAATCGTAAATAATGAGTTAATAGAAAGACGGAGGTATTTATATGTCAAGATTTAAGCATAGTGCTGTGATTGCCCCCCCCCCGAAGCTCTTGGCTTAGGTATTTTTAGGGCTTCTTTTGGTTTTACTCTTGCTGAAGTTTTAATTACACTCGGTATAATTGGTGTGGTTGCTGCATTAACTATGCCCAGTTTAATTGCGAATTATCGAAAACAAGAAGTGTCCGCTAGATTAAAAAAGTTTTATTCAATGTTTAATCAAGCTATACAGCTTTCTCAAATTGATAACGGGACACTTACAGACTGGAGTCGTTCAGACAATTTGAAAGGTGAAGACGATGAAGAATCAAAAGTTAAAAACTTTGATGAAATGTCGAGATTTTGGAACAAATACTTTGCACCATACATAAAAACATTAAGAATAGAAAACGGTTCTGATATCGGAAAAGCAAAAATTTATTTGGCAGACGGCTCTACAATTCTGGCCTGGAACGGCGGATGTATGAGTTTTGCTTATGATACTAACGGCGATAAAAAACCAAATGTTTCGGGAAAAGATATTTATCATTTTCACTTTTGCGAAAAAGCCTCAATCCAAAATAGCTTTTTAGGAGTAAACAAAGCTTTTGGGCCTTACTCAATGATTGACGCAACTGACAGAGAAACAGCATTAAATATATGTAAGAATAAATCTAATTGTGCAGCGTTACTCGTATTGTTTGATAACTTTGAATTCAAAAAAGATTATCCGATTAAATTTTAAAGCAGTAAAAAAGCTCCCGCTCGGGAGCTTTTTTAATTATCTTTTACTGCCGCGTCAATCAAACCATAAACAGTTTTGCAGGGTGGGAAAAGCAACGGCATTCAAATATTTTTAAACCAATGGTGCAGTTTCTTTTATTGTTTCCAAATATTTTACAGCATAAACAGCACCAACTGCACCGTCTGCGGCTGCAGTAATAACCTGCCTTAACGGAGTATTTCTCACGTCACCAACAGCAAATACCCCCTCAACAGAAGTCTGCATTGTTTCATCGGTTATTACAAAACCTCTTGAATCCTGTTCCAATTGTCCAGAAATATTTTCAACATTAGGTGTCATACCAATATAAGGGAAAACTCCGTTCACTTCTAAATTCACTACTTCTTTAGTCTTAACATTTTCCAAAACTGCATTTGTTACAAGATTTTCTCCCTTAATTTCTTTAACAACGGAATTCCAAATAAATTCTATTTTTTCATTTTTAAACGCACGTTCTTGAACAATTTTATCTGCTCTTAATTCGTCACGTCTGTGAATTATATAAACCTTATCAGCAAATTTTGTTAAATACATTGCTTCTTCAACAGCTGCGTTGCCTCCGCCGACAACTGCTACAACTTTATTTCGATAAAATGCTCCGTCGCAGACTGCACAGTAACTTACACCGCGTCCGACAAATTCTTTTTCTCCTGCAACACCCAATTTCATAGGCTGAGCTCCTGTAGCAATAATAATTGTTTTTGCCTTAAATTCACATTCTTTAGTCAAAATTGTTTTTGATTTTAAATCAATGCTTTGAATTTCCTGCATTGGGAACTTTTTAACCCCGAACTTATCAGCATGCTCTTCAAACTTTTCCATTAAATCATATCCGCCGACAATCGGAAATCCGGGATAATTTTCTAATTCTAAATAATTTGAAGGCTGTCCGCCTAACATATTTAAATCCACAATTGCTGTAGAAACTGCTCCTCTTGACGCATATATAGCTGATGATAATCCTGCAGGCCCGCCGCCCAAAATAACTGTATCAAAATTTAATTGTTCCATTTATCCTCATTTCCCTGTTATACTTAAACCTGAAATTTTTTCGCCTTTTAATAAATATATTGCCGTATCTTTTTTTATTAAAGAGTTATCTATAGCCGAAAAAGTTTCCAGAGTTATGTAATTTACACCTGTGAAAGTATCTCCCGTAAGCTTTAAATCAACTGTATCCGTTAATTTTTTGTTATAGTCGTACTCTCCTGTTTTGGTAAATCTGATAATATTTCCCTCAACATAATCCAGTTTAACAGAAGCACTCGCTCCTGTAAACGGGTTGTTTAAATTTATGACGTCACCTCTTCGTGATAAGTTCCAAAAATCTACACTTTGAGGTCGAAAATTCATGGTACCTGATTGCTTATCAACCTTACCTACAACACGCCAGCTTCCGTAAAAATTATTTGGAACTGAGTCAGCCGAAATTCCGACATGCAAAGTTTCACCCTGAACTCCAAAACCTAATAACAAAATTAATAATGTAAGTAAAAATTTTCTCATAATTATTACTTAATTATAATATAAGAAATTGCAAAAAAAAAGAGTCCGAATGGACTCTTTTTATGCTGTAATTTCTTTATCTTTCTGTGTAGGAAGTTTAACTACTTCGGCATTCTTCCTGTTCTTAACCATTTCTGCGGTGACCACAAATTTGTCCATATCAGATTTGGTTGGAACATCATACATTACATCAAGCATGATTTCTTCAACAATAGAACGTAATGCTCTTGCACCTGTTTTACGTTTAATTGCTTCCTGTGCAATCAAATCAACTGCTTCAGGTTCAAATTCCAAATCAACGCCGTCCATTTCCAACAAGCATTGATACTGTTTAATAACCGCATTTTTAGGTTCTGTCAAAATCATTTTCAATGTTTTTTCGTTTAACTGGTCAAGAACTGCATAAACAGGTACACGACCGATAAATTCCGGGATTAAACCGAATTTCAACAAATCTTCTGGCTGCAACTTTTTAAGCATTCTTGCAGCAGCGGCTTCTTTTTCTATTTGTGTCAAAGGAGCTTTTGCACCAAAACCTACAGAAGTTCCCTCATCCGCTCTGCGTTCAACAATTTTGTCCAAACCGACAAACGCTCCGCCGACAATAAACAGAATATTGCTTGTATCAATATCAATAAATTCCTGATGAGGATGTTTACGTCCGCCTTGAGGTGGAACATGCGCTACAGTACCTTCGATTAATTTCAATAAAGCCTGCTGAACACCTTCCCCTGATACATCACGTGTAATAGAAGTATTTTCAGACTTTCTTGAAATTTTGTCGATTTCATCGATATAAATAATGCCCTTTTCGGCTTTTGAGGCATCAAATCCTGCATTCTGGTATAATCTTAACAAGATATTTTCAACGTCGTCACCAACATAACCTGCTTCTGTCAAAGTTGTCGCATCTGCAACAGCAAACGGTACGTCAAGCATTTTGGCAAGAGTTTGAGCAAGCAGGGTTTTACCGGAACCTGTCGGTCCGACAAGCAAAATGTTTGATTTTTGAATTTCTACTGTATTTTTCAAATCAGCAGTTTTGTTGTGTTTCAAGCGTTTGTAGTGGTTGTATACAGCTACAGAAAGAACTTTTTTCGCGTCATCCTGACCTACGATATATTCATCAAGATAAGCCTTGATTTCATGAGGTTTCGGAATAGCTTTTTCTTCTGTAAATTCTTCGCTTTCTACACCTTCTTTTTCTTTATTTTCAAAGAATTCTTCATCTAATATTTGATTACAAAGATCAACACATTCATCGCAAATATAAACCTCAGGACCCGCAATCAATTTTTTTACCTGATCCTGCGATTTACCGCAAAATGAACATTTTAATCTATTATCATCATGTTTTGCCATTTTTTATATCCTTTTCAGCGAATTTCGCCGAATTAAACTATTTTATAATATCTCTAGAAACAACTTTATCAATCATACCGTACTCTAAAGCTTCTTGCGGTGTCATGATATAGTCGCGGTCTGTGTCTTTTTCAATTTTCTTGATAGATTGACCTGTATTAGATGCCAAAATTTCGTTCAATGATTTTTTAATTCTGATAATTTCAGCAGCCTGAATTTCAATATCTGTAGCCTGACCTTGCGCACCGCCAAGAGGTTGGTGAATTAAAACTCTTGAATGAGGCAAAGCAAGTCTTTTGCCTTTTGTACCTGATGATAACAAGAACGCACCCATAGAAGCCGCTTGTCCCAAACAAATTGTTGAAACATCAGCTCTAATATGTTGCATTGTATCATAGATAGCAAAACCAGCTGTTACCGAACCGCCTGGGCTGTTAATATACAACATGATATCTTTTTCGGGGTTTTCACTGTCTAATAACAATAACTGTGCAACAACCAAATTTGCAACCATATCGTCAATAGGAGTTCCTAAGAAAATAATTCTTTCTCTCAATAATCTTGAGAAAATATCAAAAGAACGTTCGCCTCTGCTAGATTGTTCTACTACTACCGGTACAAAACTCATCTTTTATCCTTTCCGTCGACATTGGTGGAATTTTTTATATTAATGCACTCGAGGTACACTTTATATATATATCACCTACTTTAAGACTTTCCTCTCGCAGTAGTTTTAACCTTTCTACCATCTTTGCCGACTTAATTATATTATACGTTTACTATTTATTTTAATCAAATATGTGCCGTTGTAAATACGGCACATATATTAGATTAAAGTTTATTTAATTTCAACTTTATTATTTTCCATTAAAAATTCTCTTACTTTGTCGTTCAAAGCTTGTTGAGATAATGAAGCAATAATTTCAGGATTTTGACCCAATTGTTTTACAAGGTCTTTAGGCTGCAAGCCGTAAGCTGAACCCAATTGAGCAAATTTTTGTTCCATATCTTTTTGTTCAAGCTTAATATTTTCTTCTGTTGCAATTTTATCAATTACAAGAGAATTTTTAATTCTGTTAAGAGCGTCTTCTGACAAGTTTTTCAACAACTCATCTTCACCTTGAGCTTTTACAAGGCTGTCCCAATCAATACCTTGCGCAGCAAGTCTTTGTCTGTATTCTTCTCTCAATGAACGAGATTCTCTGTCAATCATTGATTGAGGAATATCAACTTTAGCCGCTTCGATTACAGTTTTGAAGATTTCGTTTTCAGAATTTTGTTTGTTAGTTCTTTCTCTTTGTTCTTCAAGATATTTTTGAATATCAGCTTTCAATTCATCAACTGATTTGAATTTACCGACTTTTTGAGCAAATTCATCATTTAATTCAGGTAATTTCTTTTCTTTAATTTCGTTGATTTTAATTTTGAAAGTTGCGGGCTGACCTTTTAATTTTTCATCGTGATATTCTTCCGGGAAAGTCACTTTGATTTCAAATTCGTCGTTAAGATTTTTGCCGACTAACTGTTCTGCAAAACCGGGGATAAAGTTTGAATGAGCCAAATCTAACGGGTAATTTTTAGCTTCTCCGCCTTGAATTTTTTCGCCGTTAGCATAACCGTCAAAGTCGATTACAGCAATGTCAGTTTCTTTTGTAGGTCTGTCGATTACTGTTTCTTGAGTTGAATTTTGTTCCAACAATCTGTCGATTTGTTTTTGAACAGCGTCAGCTTCAATTGCAGAATCTTTAATCTCAACTGTCAAACCTTTGTATTGTCCCAGAGTAACTTCGGGTCTTAATTCAGCTTTTGCAGTAACTGTCAAATCTTCGCCGATATTGAAGTTGTAATCAGTAATATACGGCTGAGCAATAATATCAAGTTTATTATCAGCAACAGCTTGATTAATAGCTCTCGGCATTAATTGTTCAATAGCTTCTTGTTTAATTCTTTCTGTTCCTACATGTCTTTCAACAACAGCACGAGGAGCTTTGCCTTTTCTAAAGCCGTCAATATTTACATATTGAGAAATTCTTCTTACTGCATTATTATAAGCGTCTGCCGCTTCTTTTGCAGGGATAGTAATATCCAATTTAACTACATTTTCTTTTTCGTTTTCTAAAGTTACTTTCATTTTTTTATCCTTATATTTTATTATACATCTGCATTAATCATACCTCAAAAATGAATTTGTGCAAGGCTAATCCCTTTTGAGTTCGTAAACTCTAAATTCGCTCGGTTCAAGTTTATCAAAATGCAAGGATGAAGTTTCGGTGTCAAACGGTGATGATACAAATTTATCATCTTCAATATAAAATTCTCTTGTGATTGAAAAATCAGACGGGAGATTAATTGTCTTATCAAACACTGGCTTGCCGTCCAAAATTCCTGAATAACTTTCATTATTTTCATCAAACATATTAACGCGTTCTGTTGTGTATTTGTAATTTGAAACAACAAGGTAAGACGTTTTTATCGGGTCATTAGAAATAATCCACGCAGAAAATCCGTCATCATCCTGCAAGATAATTTGCGCTTCTCCGTCAGAGATTATAGAATTATTTTTTACAAAAACATCAATTGCGTTAAATTTTTTATAAAATTCATAATTCTTTTCTCTCGGCATTGACATTTCTTCACCTATAACGCTTTCAATTCCGCGTTTTGTAAAGCTTTCGTCACCATCAACATAAAGCATCGGACGCTGTGCCATTTTTCCGCCAGGTAAAAATTTATATTTAAACCATTTGTACAAAGCTCCGTTTTCACCGAGCTGCCCGGGGTATTGGTCTATACATCTGAACTCGCCGTCTTGATTGTTATATGTTTTCAGAATAGAAAGTTTCTCGCCTTTTTTGAAATTAACATTGTAATTATATAAATGCTGGTTGTCTTCGGTTATTTTTTCGGGAGTTTTTTCGCACTGAGAAACAATATCATTTCCCCATAGCAAATCAAAATTCATATCTTTATGATATTCTTTCAAAAAGTCATCCCACAGCATATATTCTGCAAGTGTTCCAAAATACGGAACTTTGCTTTTCAAAGTTTTATTTAATTTATTAAGAACAACTCTTGGTGCTCTATAACTAATCGGACGTCCGTTAGCTTCGGAAACCTTATCAACAATATGGTCAATATGGTCTACTCTGAAACCGTCAAAATTATATTCTTTCTGCAAATTAACCATATAATTTACAAAATATTCAACAACCTTTTTATTAAAAGTTCCATTTTCCAAACAACAGAAATAATATGGAGTTTGGCAGTCAAGGTTTGCAAAGTTTGTCACATCTTCACCTTTATAGTCAAAGTGTTTGAACGTTGGAAAACCTCCGCATTCGCTCATTTTATCATAAATTGGCACGCCTGCAGAGCACCAAGCACCACCCGGAGCAGGCCATAAACCTTTTTTAATAAGTTCTTGAATGGTTTCAATCTGTTTTGTAATATCATCTTCGGTTAATTTTTTATTACTTTTAAACCCGTGAATTTTTGCAACGATTTCTTTTACACGCTTATGAAGTTTTTGCTGGTTTGCCTTTTTAAGCATTGTGTTAGACAAATCTTTTTTTGCTTCATTCATCAAACTGTCAAAAGTATCATAAATATTTTTATAATGAGAGCTTAAATCCCCGTTTACACCACTTTGTGAATCTTTATAAATATTTTTAACAAGTTCTACATCTTCATCATCAAATGATTGGGGCATATTTTTAGCAATTCTGTCAATATTTTTATCCAATTCAGCTGATAAAAGATTTATGTCATACCATCTTGCAATCCAAGGATTTGCTAGTACTGCTTTTGAAAATCTTCCTGTCTGCGGAAGAATATCATAAATCACAGGGTGACCGGCAAGCTGTGCAAGCATAATAAATAATTTCACCTGCTCTTTTGCATTAGTTCCCGTCAAATTTCCGATATTTTCGTCAAACAAATTTTCACTGATTTCGGAACTTTTCGGCAAATATGCACATCCGAATTCTCTCGGGTGAAACGGAATTAAATAAATAGTTGTATTAAAAATATTATTTTCAAGATTACCTGTCGGCAAAATTAGAAGCTGACGAAGCCAATCCATGAATTTTCCGCATTCTTTAGTTTTATTACCGTCACCAAGCCCCGCAAGATTAATTAATTTTATATTATGACCTTCTTTTTGTATCCATGACGAATTTTTCATATTATTACGTGCCAAAACACTAATTATGTTATCTGTAAAATTAAATTCATCGTCTTTAAACACGCAGTTGTTGCGCCATTTAATTTCAAGCCCGAAAAGAATTTCTTCAAAGGTTAATTCTTCCAACGCCTTGATATACGGATAAGGCAAATAACCAAACTGTTTAATAAGTTTAGTCAACTCTTTTTTACGGTCATTTGAAATGTTATCAAACGAATATTTTTCTTTCAGCTTCTTGTAAACTTTATTCAATAAAACTGATTTTTCTTCTTCTATATTATTTTTCTTTGCGCCAAAAATACAATTCAGCATAATTTCACACTCCCTTAATTGTCATGTAAACATTATAGCATAATAATAATTATTCGTATAAAATTAATTATTTATACCCTAAAAATAAAATTCCTGCCTGATTGGGTAATAGACTATCTCACGCGAATATAATTAAATTGTTATTGGTTAGAGCAACATAGAGCGAAAGGTGGTCAATAATGGTAAAAGTTGCAAAATCAGAAGAGAAAAAACCAATTAGTGTAATTATTGTAGAAGACTTTAAACTTACGCGTGTTGGATTGAGATGTGCATTAAATGCAAATGAAGACATTAATGTTGTCGCAGAGGCAGAAGATGCAACGGAGGGTCTAAAACTTATTGAAAGACACAAACCGGATGTAGTGTTAATGGATTTAGGTCTTCCCGGCATGAACGGTATTGAAGCAATGGTTAGATGTAAAGAAATGATGTTTGATTGCAAAATCATTGCGCTGACATCACATGACAGAAGTGAAGAAGTACTTGCGGCTTTGAGTTCCGGTGCAAGCGCATATTGTTTGAAAGATATCGACCCTAATAAACTTGCAGATGTTGTAAGAGATGTTTCAACAGGTGTTTGCTGGATTGACCCGATGGTTGCACAAATGACATTAAATGCATTACCAAAAATTGATAATATAGGATTTTTACCCAGCAAATCAAATGCAGACGGCAGAGTTCCTTTAACAGAAAGAGAATTTGAGGTACTAAAACATCTTGTTCTCGGTAAAAGTAACACTGAAATTGCAAAAGAATTAATCGTAAGTGTTCATACGGCAAAAGCACATGTATGTTCAATTTTGCAAAAGATGTGCGTAAACGATAGAGTTCAAGCCGCTGTAAAAGCTGTCAAAGAGGGTATGGTATAATAAAGAGGGGATAAAACCCCTCTTTTATAACTTATACGGATAATCTGACTTGAAATCCCAATTATCATACATTAATAGAGTAGTACAATACTGAGGTTCATTTTTACATCCCTGAAGAGCTTTAACACGTGTATTATAAAGTACAGGTAAATATGGAACATCAAATGAATGCCAAAGTTTTAATTCATGGGTTTGAGTTGGTCTGTCTAATGCAAATGTTCTAGGTGTTGCTATGAAAAATGTAAAAATATCTTTTCCTCTAACATTTGGTCCTCTTTCTCCATTAATATCATAATATACATCCATACAGCGTCCAATCTTCAAAGTTGCGGTAGAACCATCTGAAAAATAAACTTTTGTTGCTGTTGAATTTTCTGAATTTTCTTCATCATAAACACCTTTTTCAACCTTTACGGTTTTAATATAGGGTGCCAAATATTTGTTCCAGTATGCATAACTGTCATCAAACATTTGCTGACTATCGTCTTCCTCATACGGTCTGTCAAGCAGTCCGCTCCACTCCCAAACTTTAGCACCTTGTGCATTTTCTGAAAGCAAAATCGCCTGACTCATCATACTGTAAAACTTTTTCAATCTTGCTGATGCTTCTTGTTTTTTATGATTTTGGATAAGCGCAGGCATAGTTAATACTGCAACTATGCCGATAATACCTAATGTTATTAAAACTTCTGCAAGGGTAAAACCTCTTAAGGAGCTATGAGTGCCCCCCCCCCGAAGCTCTGCGAATTTTGTAATCTTCTCATTTTTTGCTCCTTTCAGTATTTTTACATTTTATTTAGGTAGAAACTATAACCTACATGTTTTATTATAAACTATTTTCTATATTTTTCAAGCCTAGTAAACAATTTGAACATATACAGCTCTTGTTCTTGCTTTATTATCAAAATCAATCAAAACAATCTGCTGCCACTGACCTAACTGCAAAGCTCCATCAATCAACGGAACCATAGTTGAATTCCCTACAATTGAAGCTCTTACGTGTGCATAACCGTTACCGTCATGCCAGGTTGCATCATGGTGATAATCAGCATTTACAGGTGCTATTTTATCCAGTGCCTCTGGCAAATCAACCAGCAAACCCGGTTCAAATTCAATGTTTGTAATTGAAACAGTACTACCTGCAACATAAACATGCACAACAGCATCCTTAATAGAATGCGAATACACCGCATGTTTAACCTTTTGTGTGATATCAATAATATCCGTTGAACCTTGAGTATTTACGGTAAATTTGTCATTAATAACCGTCATAAGCTGAACCTTACTACTCCTCGTTTAACGAGTTTTCTACCTCTTGAATATGTTGAATAAGGTACATTTTGTTTGATTATATCATTATAATCTTCGCCGTCAGCCAGTTTAAACACATTGAAATCGGCGTCTTTTCCAACTTCTATACTGCCTGTTGAATTATCAAGACGCAAAATTTTTGCAGGATAAACGGTTAAATACTTAATCAATTCCGCAGTATCCAAAAGATTGTCTTTGTTCAATTCTCGTGCCAAAGCCAAAAGACTGAAATTTTTATCTTTCAACAAACTTTGAGTTGAAAGTCCGAAATTTTTCGGGAAATATTTTAACACTGTTTCAAAATCAAGTTTTTTATTACAAATTTCTTCACTGTACAAAGGTTGATAAACATATTTAGCACCAGTTTCTGCAAGCGCGCCAAGTTCATCCTCATCATAGTTTGCATTCGCCACAATGACTTTTTTTGTTAAAACTTTCAAATTATTAAGATATTCAACAGGAGTGATATCAACCGCATAAGGTGAAATTTTTCTCATTCCCATGAATTTATGAAGTAAATCAATATCTGAAAAACCGTGTTCAAGCCATTCCATTTCGTCCTGTGATTCTGCAAAACGGGTCATCATAAGCATGTTGTGCTTACGGCAATATTTTGAAAACAACGCCCAAAGTTTTCTATGAACACCTGAAATAGAATTAAGCATAATACCTATATGAGTATTTTCGCCCTTATGAAAAATTAAATCCTCAATTTTAGAACGCAAACCTTTGAATGTCTTTTTACTGCTGTCTTTGCTGTCGGCAAAAACTTCAAAGAACAAATAATTTTTGATTGGCAGCTTATTAATAACCTCAAAATACTTAAATTCTTTTGACACTTGAGCAATACACGTTGTGCCAGCTTTGATACTTTCTGTTACACCATGTTTAAAAGAGTTAATTTTATGCGCTCTGTCTAAAGTAAAATAATTCGTTAATATTCCTGCCCATTTGCGGGAATAATTATCCTGAGCAACGCCTGCAAATGTATACTTAAGACTAAACATCTTAAAAAATCTTTTAATTTTTGATTTAAAATCATGCGGTCTTGCATCCAAAATATCTGTATATTGATATTGAGTCAACAAATCAATAAATCCCGGTGTGATTACTGCATTACCGAGTTCTTTAACATATTTTTCATCAAAATTTACTTGAGAATTAGGAATAATGTCAATAATTTTGCCCTCATCGACAACAATTGCCATATCCTCTAAAATTTCTTCCGCAGAAGTTAAAATCCATTTTGCCTTATAACATTTCATAGGTTTTATTATATCTTATAAGATTTGAATTGTCAAAACATCAACCGAACATCTCATCTCGGTAATATGCAAATTCAAGATGACCAATTATGATTGTGTCACCGTCTTTAATGCCCATTTTATTTAATTCATCAAAGACACCCATACCTTTCATAATGTTTTGGAAACGTATTACCTGTTCAGAGTTGCGCTCATCTGTGACACCTGCGATACGTTCAACTTTTCCGCCCTGAATTATGAACACATCTTTTGCAGCTTTGTAAATTTCAAATGAACTGTCATCGTTATTGTAAGCTCCTAAATCTTCCTCTACAATAATTTCAGTGTCAGATTTCGGAATTTCATCAACTTTTTGTCCCATAAAATCAAGAAGCTTATCAAGATTTTCACCCGTAACAGCAGAAATTTCAAACACATCCGATGAAACTTCTTCAAACTGTTTCAAAAGTTCTTCTTTACGCTCATCATCTATTGCATCAATCTTGTTTAACACAACTATTTGATAAAGATTTGCAAGATGTTCTGAGTGCTTTTCCAGTTCGAGATTAATTTTTTTGTAATTATTAAACGGATTTTCTTCAGTACAATCAATCAAATGCACTAAGAATCGACATCTTTCAACGTGGCGCAAAAAGTCGTGTCCAAGTCCTACACCCTCTGACGCTCCCTCAATTAACCCCGGAATATCTGCAACAACATATCCGTCGCCCGAGCGCTTTTTAACAACACCCAAATTTGGAATTAGAGTTGTAAAAGGATAGTCTGCGATTTTTGGTTTTGCAGAACTTATACGACTTATAAGAGTGGATTTTCCTGCATTCGGCATTCCCAACAAGCCTACATCTGCAATAAGTTTTAATTCTAAAAACAACTCGCGCTCAATCGGCGGTTCACCGGGTTCGCAAAATTGAGGCGCACGTTTTTGAGCTGTTGCAAACCTTGCGTTACCGCGTCCGCCGCGTCCGCCTTTTGCAACCATTACTTTTTGTTCATCTTCTTTCAAATCCGCAATTATATTACCTGTTTTAATATCTTTAACGACTGTACCGACAGGAACTTTTATATATAAATCTTTAGCACAGCGTCCGTGCATATTTTTAATACCGCCGTTTTCACCGCCCTCTGCTTTAAAAACAGATTTATGCTTGAAGTCCATAAGAGTAGACATATTTTCATCGGCAACAAGATAAACATCTCCGCCTCTGCCGCCATCCCCGCCTGCCGGGCCGCCTTTATCAACATATTTTTCTCTGCGCCACGCCACCATTCCGTTTCCGCCGCGTCCTGATACTACTCTTATTTTTGATTTATCTATAAATTTCATTTTTATTCCTTTTTTATGTATAATAATACTATGAAAAATATTAAAAACAAATTATTCTCAAAAGAACAAGTGGAAATCGGACCCGACAGCGGTTATGACAATTATATTATGGCAATAGAATCAAGCTGTGATGAGACAGCATGTTCAATTGTTAAAAACGGACGTGAAGTTATTGCAAATGTTGTTGCTTCACAAATAAAAACTCACGCACAATTTGGCGGGGTAATCCCTGAAATCGCGGCAAGAGAGCATTTAGATTCAATCAATATCGTTATTGATGAAGCTTTTAAACAGGCAAAAGAAAATGCAGGACTTAATCCTCATGAAATAACAGCATTTGCAGGAACTGTCGGTCCCGGTTTAGTTGGATGTCTTTTAGTAGGATTGAACGCTGCAAAAACTCTTGCACTTACTTATGATAAACCGTTTATAGGTGTAAACCATTTGAATGCACATCTTTGCGCGAATTATATAGATACAGATTTAAAACCTCCGTTTATGGCATTGCTTGTAAGCGGCGGACACACACAGATTATTGATGTAAAATCTTATTCTGAACAAACTATTTTAGGTGAAACAATTGACGACGCTGTCGGAGAAGCTTATGACAAAGTTGCAAGACTTATCGGATTGCCATACCCCGGCGGCCCAAGACTTGATAAACTCGCTCAAGAGGGAAATCCTAAAGCTTATAAACTTCCTGAAGGTAAAGTTGACAGATTTAATTTCAGTTTTAGCGGACTCAAAACTGCGGTATTAAGACTTGTAAAATCATTTGACGGCCAAGAACTTCCAGTAAATGATATTTGTGCAAGTTTTCAAGAAACAGTTTCTTCAACATTGTTGAAAAAAGTAAAAAAAGCTTTAGAAGAAAGCGGATACAATCAAGTTGTTATCGCAGGCGGAGTTGCGGCAAATTCGGAAATAAGAAAGAAAATTTTTGACCTTGAAAAAGAGGGTTATAAAGTGCTTGCTCCTCCAATGAAATACTGTACTGATAACGCTGCAATGGTTGCATCGTGCGCTTATTTCAACACAAATACTTTTGATGATGTGAATACGGAAGTTTTTTCAAGAGTTAAATAATCGTAAACAATTGTAAATTTGACGTTTAATATAAAGCAAAAAAAATTTTTACATGTGTTTATAACCGTGTGATAAATCTTGGGACTCAAAACTATACTATAAAACCTTATCGCGGAAACGGTTATACATCGCTTCCGCATTCTTATGCAAAAAATACATCCTTTTGCGGAGTTACGGAAGTCTTGAGCAGAAATTTCATAAAAACACAAGATGAAATAATAAAAGAATTTGCAAAAGATACGAAATCAAAAGGTATAGCGGGTTCTCTCCCACCTTACTGGCTTGCCAAACTTGAAGGAAAAACTCCTGAAGAAAAAGAAGTTACAATACAAAATATTTTTATGCTTTTTAGAGCTGCAATGAAACATTTAAAACCCTACAATGCCCCCATAAACAGCAAACAATATAATCAACAGAAAGCAGAACTTGAAAATAAACGTATCAAAGAAGTTTCAAAATTTTTAACCAAAGGATTAAGAAAATTCGGAATACTATCAGAAAATAATTCTGTTAATTTAAAAAGGTTAAAAGTCACAGGCAGCTACACTGACAGAGCTTATGTTTTGAGGGAAAAAGGTGAACATCCTACTCTTGAAAAACTTTTCATTAAAAAATTCAGAAAACAGAATAAATACGCACAGACTAATAACCAACACGGGCAATATGCAGAACTTGCACACGGCTTATACGCAAACAGTAAAATAAAAAATAATGTTGTTCAAAGATACTACTGGGGAGATACATCATTAGGATATATGACAACAGAATATCAAATTCCACCCCGACACGTCAGCCCAATTGTAAAATTAAAAAAAGTTTATAGTGATATAACTGAATTTGCAGCAGATTTTTACAGACAAACAGGCGTAAAACTGAAAGAACTTAACGAGTACGGAGTACAAATCGGCAAAACTATTGAAAACAAAGGTTTTGTTCCGCATAGTAAAGCTCAAATTCTTGACACTTACATTGCTAAAGTTTTAGAAAAATCTAATTTAGTTCACACAGATTTGCATGAGAAAAACGCAATTATCGGTTCTACAAAAGAAGGTCAGCCCTGCCTTAAACTGATTGACATTGGCGGAGTTTTTTCACTAGAGTAGACAATATAAATTCTGTTATTTTTTTCTCTAACTGAACACCATGATGATAATTTGTTTCTTTGATAAAATAGCACGGGCTTGTAACATTTATTTCGATAATTTTTTCATCTATTACGTCAAGTCCGACCATTGACAGTCCGAGTTTATTTAATTCTTTTGCGACAATGGCAAATTTTTCTTTTTCAGATTGTGTAAGTTCTGCTTTTACAATATTACTGTCGCAATGTTCGTTGAACTTGAAATCATTATTTGACGGAAGTTTTTGAATGCAGACATCCAAAACCTCATCACCGAGAAACATTACGCGTTTGTCGCCATAACGTGCTTTTTCAATATATTTTTGAACCATAATCAATTGAGTTTGATTTTTCGTCATTGTATTAATTATTACGGCAGTATTTTTATCACCTTTTTTAAGAGTCATAACGCCAGAGCCAAAACAGCCATTCAAAGGTTTTAAAACAATTTCATCATGTTTATTTAAAAACTCCAAAATATCTGATTTTGAACAAGTAACGATATTTTCGGGCATTAAATCCAAAAATTTAACAGTATGAAGTTTTTCGTTAAAATCACGAATTGCTTTCGGGTCGTTAAGGATTAAAGTCTTTTCTCTATCAACAAAATCAAAAATATAAGTTGCATTAATATAATCCATATCAACAGGCGGATCGGGTCTGAACATTACAAGCTCAAAGTCATTAATTCTTTTGACGCAAGAAATCTTGTCATAAAAAATATTTCCGTCTTTTTCAAATACTTCAAAACATCTGGAATAAGCACATCCTGATTTCAAGCTTAAATTATCAATCGTAGTAATACAAACTTTCTTACCGGCGTACATAAGTTCTCTGATTAACCAAAAATTGGTGACCAAATTATTAAACTCAAAATATTTGAGTTCTAACCTGTCAATAACAAATAATATATCCATTTTTTCTCCTCGTAAATAACTTTACGCCTCTATGTAAACAAATGCAATTGCAACATCAGGCTAATCAATATTTTCAGGATTTAAAATGACACAATTTGAATTATTAACCTGAATAAGTGCCATGAATTTTTGCAAATCTGCCTGAATTTCAGGGAATGTATTGTAATGCATAGGGATTACTGTCTGAGCACCAATCCAATCAGCCGCAACTGCCGCATGTTCAACATCCATAGTATAATTACCGCCGATAGGCAGCAATGCGATATTAGGTCTGTATAATTCTTTGATTGTTTTCATTTCAGTTGTCAATGCAGTATCACCTGCATGATAAATTCTTACATTTTCTATATCAAAAACAATTCCTGCCGCTTCACCCGCATATCTACCGTCAGGCAAAGAACTTGTATGGAATGCAGGAACAAAAACAACTCTGCCCCAATCATAATTCAACCAGCCGCCAAATCCTACAGGCTTAACTTTACATCCCTGCTCTTCACAGTAATTTGCAAGTTCAAAAATTGCTGTGATAGTAGCGTCTTTTTCTTTTGCAATCTCAATTGCCTGTCCCAAATGGTCGCCATGCGCATGAGTTACAAAAATATCGGTAATATTTTTGTCATGCCAGTTAAATTTTTCATTGTGTTCTACATAAGGGTCAACCAAAATTGATTTGTCGCCTGTTTTAAATTCAAATGCGCTGTGTCCTATGTATTTTAAGTCCATTATTTTACCACCTTTTTTACCACATTGTATCAAATTATTATGTTGCCTGTTAAAAAACATAAAATCCTTATAAACAGTCACCTAAAATGCGCTTTATTAGATTAACGTTTTTTAGATTAATGCATATTTTCTCATAACAACTTTTTTATTATACAATATAAATATGCAATATGAAAAGTATATGAAAAAGTGTATACAATTGGCGAAGCAAGGTGAGGGAAATGTATCTCCAAACCCTCTTGTCGGCTGTGTCGTACTGGATAAATTCGGGAATGAAATTTCGACAGGATACCACGCCCGATACGGTGAAAACCACGCCGAACGCGACGCTCTTTTAAAACTTAAAAACGGTGAAGAAAACGACGGGACTTTAATTGTGAACCTTGAGCCCTGTTCTCATTTTGGCAAAACACCTCCCTGTACTAATTTGATAATCGAAAGAGGAATTAAAAAAGTCGTTATCGGAATGCGCGACGTAAATCCTAAAGTTGACGGAATTACAAAACTTAAAGCCGCAGGTATTGAAGTTATTGAGGGAATTTTGGAAAATGAATGCAAAACGCTGAACGAAATTTTCATAAAAAATCAGACACAAAATAAACCTTTCATCGCAATAAAAACCGCAACAACTCTTGACGGAAAAATTGCAACATCAAACGGGTCTTCAAAATGGATTACATCAGAAAAAGCACGCGAAGAAGTTAAAAAAATAAGAAATCGCTATGATGCAATTCTTACAACATCTTCAACAATTATTGCAGACAATCCGACAATGGAGCACCGAAAAAAAATAATTTTAGACAGAGAGTTAAAAACAGACAAAAACTCAAAAATTTACCAATCAGGTGAAATTTTTGTATTCAACAAAAAAAATACACCTGTTATTGAAAACAAGCTTGACCTGGAATTTATATTTAATAGAGCTTATGAACAGGGTATAAAAAGCATATTAATCGAAAGCGGCGGAATTTTAAACGGTGAAGCATTAAAATATACGGATAAAATCTATCACTTTATTGCCCCGAAAATAACAGGCGATAATTCGTCTAAATCCTGTTTTGATTTCAAACGAATTACCGACATAAACGAAAGTTTACATTTTAGATTTGCAGGTGTGGAAAATTTTGAACCTGATATTTTGCTTACATATTATAGTTAAAATTTGACAGAATATTTTTTGCCACCTGTGTCAATCTTTGTGTAATTTTTAAAATTTAATAGGATAGTCTTTAGCAATTTTCCAGCCGTCATATTCTATCAATGCTGCACAATATGCTTTGTAAGAATTAGCACAACCGTAAGTTGAGTGATTAGTAGAAGAATTTAACAGTACATCTCGGGTTTTATAAGGGTTATCAGAAATATTGAAATAAGGTTGTATTTTATTATATCTTCCTGAGAATAAAAAAGTATTTTTACCGTCGAGAGGGAAATTATATAATTTATTCGAATTAGCATCTAAATGCTTCTGACACGCATCAGCATTTACACAAAAAATAATATGAACAGGGTTTATACCAATAATAGAGGTACCCATAATATAAATCCCAAAAGATGATCCGTCTGAATTTTTAACTAAAATACCGTCAGCAACTTTTTCAACCGAAGCTGCCGAAAAATACTTAGCCATATATATATTCCACCAGTTTAATGTAGCTTCACTATCAAGATTTGAACCTGTATAAGTCCAAGTAGTAGCTTCACCATTTTCAACTTCAGACAATTTTAACGCCTGATTAATTGAAGAATAAAACTTTTGCATTCTGGTAATTACTACCTGCTTGCGATAATTAGCCGTCAACACAGGCATAGTCAACGCTGCAACTACTCCAATAATGCCGAGAGTAATTAACACTTCTGCCAAAGTAAACGCAATTCTTTTCGACTGTTCGGCAGGGTGAAAAACTTCGGCTAAAGTAAATGCACCGCTAAATTTTCTACAAGACCTCTTGTGGCAGGTCAAGCAGGACGATTGAGGAGTTAAGCTGTGAGTGCCCCCCCCCCGAAGCTATTTTTTAATCTCATTTTCATACTTTTTTGCTCCTTTCGTATTTACATGATTATTATAAACTATTTTTTAGATTTTTCAAGCCTTTATATTAATTTCAAAATCTGTGTTCCAAACAGCAAAACACCGATTACTATAGCAAGTACTGATGCAAACATAACCGCACCTGCAGAAATATCCTTTGCCATTCCAACGAGTTTTGAATACTTATTATGGAATACAGCGTCAAGTGAAAATTCTATAGCAGAATTCATCATTTCAGTGGCAATTACAAACCCGACTGTCAAAAGCAATATACACATTCTTTCAACACTGAAATTCAAAACAAATGCCAGCGCTAGCACAATCATAGCAATACAAAAGTGTACTCTTATGTTTACTTCCGATTTTAAAACTAATCTCATTCCTTTTCTAGCGTTTTTAAACGTATTTGAAAACCCTTGTTTTTTAAACTTTGTCATACTCCAATGCCCTATTCTGTAAATCTATAATAAAATTATAATCTTCTTCTGTCTGATGGTCAAATCCCAGCAAATGCAAAATACCATGACTTATTAAAAAAGAAAGTTCATATTCTCTTGAAACACCTTTTTTCTCTGCTTCTTCCATAACTTTATCCAGCGCTATAATAACTTCTCCGAGATTAATTTCGCCGTCAAAAACAAACTTTTCTTCACTATCCGCAAAAATTGCAAAAGTTATAATATCTGCCGGATAATCTTTTTGACGGTATTCTCGGTTAATCTCATGTGTTTTTTTACTGTCACAGTATAAAAAATCGAAAGATACGGTATCATAATCAAACCCGTTTAGACAGCACGCCTCATACACTTCGGGAACAGATAGGTAAAATTTGAGAATATTTCTTGCTCTGTCGATGAATAATTTTTCATCAATTACCCAATCTGCATAAATATTTTCGGTAAAGATATTATAATCAATTGTCATCTTTATCCTCTTTTTCACCCTCTAACTGCTTAATTTTGTTTTCTAAATCCTCATCAAGAAGTTTTGCAGGCATATTAATTTTTTCTTTTTCAAACTCCTGAACAGCATTTTCCTGATACTTAATTCTATTATGCTGCATACCGCGAAGAATTCTAGAGAATGTCATTGCAATTGTTTTAATATCTTTTAATGTCAGAGGACTGTCTGACAATTGCCCGTCGTTCAATCTTTCGACAATAATTTTATCAATCATAGCTTCAATTTCTTCGGGAGTTGGATTTTTCAAAGAACGGACAGCAGATTCAACCGCGTCGGCAATCATCAAAATCGCAGTTTCTTTCATGTTAGGTTTTGGACCTGTATATCTAAACTGCTCTTCTTTAACATTTTCAAGTCCTTCTTCTTTAACAGCCTGATTATAAAAATAACTTGCGAGCCCTTCACCGTGGTGCTGTAAAATAAAGTTTTGAATAACAGCAGGGAGATGATACTCTTTTGCAATCTCAATACCGTCTTTAGGGTGCGCAGTAATAATCATTTTACTAATTCTCGGCGTAAATTTATTATGCGGATTTTCAATTAAGAAATATGATTGGTTTTCAACGAAAAACAACGGACGTTTAAGTTTACCGATATCGTGATACAGAGCACCTACACGTGCTAAGATAGGGTCGGCTCCGACAGCTTCTGCCGCTGCTTCACATAGGTTTGCAACCATCAAACTGTGGTGATAAGTTCCCGGGGCATCCATTTGCAGACGCTTTAAAAGTTTTTGGTTGTGATCGCCGAGTTCTGCCAATCCGTATGGAGTTATAATCTTAAACATACTTTCAAATAACGGTAATGAACCTGATGCAATAATTGCACTGATTATTCCGTTTAAGAATATATACATACAGTTTTTTAAAATCAAAACACTGCTTACATCAATCAAACATTTTTCAAGCACATAAATACTCAAAACAATGACAATACCTGCAAGCCCGATATTAAAACCAGTTTTAATAACATCAACACGCTCAGCATATCTGATTTGAGAAATTGCAATAACGGAAAGTGTGCTCAACAGAATAAAAGCAACAAGATATTGAATATTGTACTGATATCCCACAGACATCACTGAAAGCATTAAAACTGTAGCTACAAAAGCAATTCTGGGTTTGGTAAATATTGACATTAATATTAAAAATGCAGGAACCGGCAATATATATGGAGAAGTTCCCGTTGGCAAAATAACTCCGACAAAAGCAAGAAGCAAGGCTAAAAACGCAGAAATAGCCATATACCTTGGTTCTAAGAAATCTTTTTCAAAAAATTTCATATAATTTAAGAACAAAAGAGTTCCTATAAATACAATTACATAAATTGCAAGAAGTCCTTGCAAGTTAAGCTCGTATACATTATAACCGGCCTGTCGCAAAGCGTCACGCTTCAATCTTGTAACAGGTTCTCCGTCAAAAAGGATTTTATCACCCTTTTGAAAAACTACTTCATAAGGTCTTACAGAATTCTGTGCATTTTTACGCGCAATTTCTGTTGCAAACTCATCCACAACAAGGTTTGGAACAATTACCTGTTCAAGCATTGCTGCAATAACTGAAACCTGTCTTTTTGACACATTAGAAACAAGATTATTCATAATAATAGAATTAATATTATCTTTTTCATAATCTTTTTCTGTTATACCTTTATTCAAAATTTTTGCAAGAGTAAGTGTAGATTTGTCAAACGCCTCACGGAGACTGTTTTCATCAGCTTTCAAAAGGAAATTTACTATAAAATCTTTTTTAGAGTTTTCCGATAAATCAAACAATATACCTATTTCTTCTCTTTTTTCCGCTTCGGGAATAGCTTTTTTACGTATTTGCGTAACTGATGTCTGCAATGTTTGAAGATTGTTTTTAATAAAATCATCTTCTGCAGGAGCCATAACAGGCTCAACCTTTTGCGAGACTTCTTTTCTATGCTTTTCGGTACGTTTAATATCTTCAACCGTCAAAGTTTTTTGTGCAACAATATCACGCTTGCTTATTCCGTTTTGAATAATATTTTGGAAAAAGAAATTTTGCGAAGCAATAATTGCTGTCATAAGCAGTGTAAATCCGAAAAAGGCTAAAACCTTTAAAGACTGCGAAGAAGTAAAAAAGTCTTTTATTTTCGGCGCAAATTCAATTTTTATCATATAAATAATTTCCTATTTTTTTTAATCTCTCTATATATTATAACTTCCTAAAAATTTTTCAAGTCTTGAAGTTTAATGCGTTTCTGAATATCTTCAAGCAATTTACGATTTATTGCCAGTAGCTCTGACACAACTGCAATAACCCCGATTTGAACACCGGTAATCACAAGAATTGCCGACAAAATCAAAGATTGGATATGTCCAGTACCGCTTCCTTTAATATAGAACCACAAAAATCTCAAACCGATTAGAGCACCAATTACAAGAAAAATTCCAGCAAGAATTGCAAAAAACCTGAACGGTCTGTATATAATAAACATTCTGAGCATTGTAAACATCGAGCGTCTTACATATTCAAACATGTTTTTAAACAGTCTGGATTTTCTCATTTCAGGATTAACATTTACGGGAACACATTTAATCTCAAGCTTTTTAGCCTTTGCCTGAATAATTGTTTCAAGAGTGTAAGTATAATTATCAAACACATTTAACTGCAGTGCTGCATTTCTTGAAAAAGCTCTAAAACCGCTGGGGGCGTCTTCAACATCCGTTGAACTTATAATCCTCATTACAAAAGAACCGAATTTTTGCAATAATTTTTTTAACGGCGAAAAATGTTTTATTTGAGCTACAGGACGCGACCCTATAACAATATCGGCTTCACCTTCAAGTATCGGTTTTACAAGTTTTTCTATATCATCAGCACAATACTGATTATCAGCGTCAGTATTAACTATAATATCTGCACCCATTGAAAGCGATTTATTTAAACCTGCAACAAATGCTCTTGCAAGTCCGCAGTTATGAGGCATGTCAACAAAGTTTTTTATCCCGTATTGTCTCGCAATCTCAACTGTTCTATCTTTGGAACCGTCATTTATAATAAGAATTTCTATCTCATCTATACCTGCAATTTTTTCAGGCAACGCCTGTAAAGTCACGGGTAAAGAACTCTCTTCATTGTAACATGGTATTTGTATAACAAGTTTCATAAAACTGCCCTCTTTTAAAATTTTCTTTTTATTATATAATTAAACAGGGATTTTGACAAATCGTGAAAAAATATTTGGGGATATATTTAATAATAGCTGTGAGCATCCTTTTTAGACTTATTTTTATAAATAAGCCCGACGGTTTGTGGAACGACGAATACGTAAGCTACATGATTTCTGTTGTTCCTTTTAAAGAAGGCTTTTTTGATGCTGTTAAATCACAATGCCACATGCCGTTTTATTATTTGTATCTTAAATTTTTCATGACAATTTTCGGACAAAGCGACATGCTTTTAAGACTTACATCTGTTTTTGCAGGAATTCTCTCAGTTAGTGCAATGTATTTTACAGGCAGAGAAAAAGATGAAAAAACTGGACTTTTATGTGCGGGATTTACGGCTATAAGTTCGTTCCTGATTTACTACTCACAAGAAGTCCGAATGTATTCTGTATTATTTTTATTCTCGGCAATGACGCTTTTATACACAATAAAATGTATTAAAAATCCCGTTAAAAAAAACTTTATTTTCTGTATCTTATTTAATTTTTTGGTTCTCTTTACACATACAATAGGTTTTGTTTTTGTATTTTTCAATCTTATATTTTTAAGTGCTAATTTATATAAACAGTATAAAAAAATTATCATTTGGCTATGGACTTGTGTTGGAATTAGCGGAATTTTATTGAGCCCATTAGTATTTAAAATCTTTACGACACAATCATTTTCACAATGGTGGGGACACTTTTCAATATCAAAAATAGGATTTTTGTTTACGGATTATTTTTCACCTGTCTTAACAAATCTCACTAATTCTCCCGACAAATTTTTATACGACACCAAACTTGTATTTTTCATGCTTGTGCCGACATTCATTGCAATCTTCGCAATAGGAAAATCCATTGTTAAAGATAAATTTAGCCGAGGGCTGTTTGCAGTTTGTCTTGGTGTTATATTTGTACTCGCAGGAGCTGCTATTTCAGGCAAACTTGTTTTCATAACAAAATATTCAATAGAAATTTATCCGATATTAATATTTTTGGCATGCTCTGGGATTTCTTCGATTAATAATAAAATCCTAAAAAATACATTAATAATCCTCTACTGTTTAATTTCGCTTGGTTACATAATTTTTGCACCGTATTCTGCACCCAAAATGCGCCGTGCTGAAGGGCACAAAATTGTAACCGATATTCTTTCGGATATGGAACTTCAAAAGGGTGATATAATTCTGTTAGAATACTATAACAAAGACAGATTTAAAAAATATTTTGACTTTTCTGATTATAAAGTTGTATCGATAAACAAAGGAAATTTCCCAAAATATTTATCAGCTGACACAACTTATAAAGAAGTTTACCGGAATGGAAAAGATTTATATAAAGACATGTTTTCATCTATTGAAAACAAACATTTTGAAAGCATGCTTGATAAAGACATATTGGACGGCTTAAAATATGGCCAAAGTGTAGTAATGGTAGTTTTAAAAAGTGTTGCAGAATATTCGCCTCACACGCTGAACATGATTTCTGCGGACGATAACCTCTATTCCAAACAACCGTTACTGTTTTTAGTTTTCTCTTATATTAAAAACAGCACATTTGAATATTTGCAGAAAACACTTGCTGTGACAAAATTACAGACGAAAGGCAACTGGGTAATTATTAAATTCACAAAACTTAATAATCCTTAAAAAAATAGCAATTTTTATTTTGTTTAACACTATATATATATAGAAGGTTTTGTAGGTAAAATATGATAACAAAAGTTCAAAGTAATTACAATCAAAATTATGCAGGGATTAAGAAACAAGCTGGAAAAACAAAATCTCAGCCACAGTTTACGGGTTCTTATAAAACTCAAATCATGGAAGGTTTACACCACGCAAAAATCTTAAAACAGATGAAGAGTTTTGAATGGCTTAAAGGTGAAATTGGCGGTATTTTAATTACAGCACTAGGCACAGGTCTTGTTGCTCCGATATTTATCGGATTTAACCCGTTTGTAAAAGCACCGAAAAATGCAACAAAAGAACAAAAAGAAGAAAATAAAAATACAAAATTGTACACAGCAATGCGTCAGCCTATATCAGCAGCATTAGCTATTGTATTCCAAGCTAGTGTACAAAAATATATTGATAAAGGACTCGACGCTGTTTATAACAATCCTAAATTGGCATCAAAAGCAAGATTAACTATTGACCAGCAGGATTTGAATACAAAAACATTTATTGAAGATACAATAAAGAAAGAAATGAAACAGGAAAAGATTTCTAAACCTTCTTTATTAAAATCTCTATTCAGCAGTGAAGCAAGAGAACAAAGAAAAATTTATAAAGAAACTCTTGCATCAAGAGTAAAAGCGAGACAAGCTGAACAAGTAAACAGATTAGCAGACATACTTGAAGAAACAGGTAAAATTAAAATCGGCGAAAGACATCTTGATTTTAAAACAACAGCAGAATTAGTTAACGAACAAATCAATTCTTATATTAAAGATGCAGAAAGACTTACTAAATCTCCGGAAAGAATTGTTTTCCATGTAGATAGAGCAAAAGACTTAATTCAAAATGAAGCTCATTTACGTGAAATTTTCAAAGATGTTCCTACAATGAACGAAATCAAAAAAGTTAAAGATAATCCAAATGAACTAAAAGCTTTATATCAAAAAACAGAAGAAATAGTTAGAAGTCTTTTAGCAAAAGAACAAAACGTAAAAGTAAAAACTATTTTACAAGAAATTTTGGATAAACCTGAAGACTTACGTGCCAGCAGAATTGACAGAACTTTAAGACGTATTGATACTATAAAAGAAATGTGCGATACAGCCTCTAGTGAATTCCCGACTAACTATAGAGACGCATTAATTAGAAGAAACAATGTTCTTTCTAAACGAATTGTAGAATTAACAGCTGCGAAAATCAATAATCCTCAAGCTGCTGACGAAACTGTAATTCAAAAAACAATTAAAAAAGTAGTTGACACCTGTAACTTTGCAGACACTGATAATGTTACTCAATCAGTTCTGCGTGACACAGATACATTCGGAAACAATTTCAGACAATTAACAAAGAAAATACATAAAGACATTACAGAAGGTTACAAAAAACTTGTATCTAACCACTACAAGAGCTGGAACCAGTTCACTAAAATCGGGGTAGGCGTACTTGTTACATTACCTATAACCTGCACAGCTCTTAACTGGGTATATCCGAGATTTATGGAAATCTTCTTCCCGAAACTTTCAGGTGTAAAAAAAGACAATGCACCGCAAAATAAAGAAGTCGGAGGTAACAAATAATGAGTATGATTAACAAAATAGGAACCTCTATAGGAAACGGACTTGCAAAAGCAACTACTTACAAAACTCCGACTTGGCTTGGCGAAAAATTTCAGAAAGACCCTGAAAAAGCATTAGCACTTGCAACTGTTACATCTATTATCTTAAAAGACGGTATCGGATGTGCAATGTATGTAACTCAGAGTTTAAATAACAAAAAAATCCCTGAAGAAAAACGTAAATTCGTTTCTGCATTAGACTTAACCAACGGTGTGTTAATGATTGGTGCACAAATTGCAATGTTCTTTGCAATGAGAAAATACTCAGGTCCAATATTCAATAAGTTATTCAAAAAATCATTTAATCCTGTTACAAAATCAGATACAATTTCAAGAATGCGTATGCAGGATATATTAAACGGTAAAAACACTTCTAAAAAATTACCGATAGGAAAAGATTATGATGCTTGCCAAAAAGACGGTGTAGATTTATTCAAATTCGTAGCAGACATTGCAGCTGCAACTATCATCGGTAAACGTGTAATCGTTCCATTGATTGCAACACCGCTTGCCAAAAAAGTTGAAAAAAGAATGAATGCAGATATAGCTGCAAAAACAGAAGATAAACCGGTAGAAGAAACTCCCAAAACCGAAACTGGAAAAAAATTAGACACTATAAGCTACGGTAATACAAATCTTCTTTCAAAATATACTAAATAAAAAAGAGCCTTTTAAAGGCTCTTTTTTTAAAACGGTTTTGTCTGATTTAATTTCAATCTCAAATCTCTAAATCTTGAAATGTCTTCCTGAGTTCTGCCTGATTCCTGGAATACAGCTTGACTTGACGGATGAACCATAAGAACATAATCCATATGAATTTCAAGAAAGTTATATTTTCTGGGAGACTGGTTTGAATTTCTAGGATAAATTTCTGCATTTGTTACAGCAAGAAATCTTCTTTCTCTATCATTTAACAAGTCTGTTAATTCTCTGTTTGTATTTGTATATTTCGAAACATGCACCACGCCTTTAATATCATGGTCTGCAGTTAAAATACTTACTTCTATTGGTACTGTATCAATATTCTTTGCCATTTTTTTACCTTAATTAACCTTATATAAATATCATACTATTTTTTTTACAACTTGTCCATAATGTTAAATTTTATCAACTGTTCTTCGTTTTGTTCTTCCGCCGTATGCTTCATGCACATCAACAACAGAAATGAAAGCATGAGGATCAATATTTTTTATAATTTCTTTCATTTTTGCCATTTCAAGACGAGAAACAACACAAAATACAATTGTTTTTTCACTACCGGAATATGCACCAATACCTTTTAAGTAAGTTACACCGATATTAAGCTTTTCAAGGAGTTCTTGTCCTATTTCATAAGATTTATCACTTATTATCCTTATCGATTTTGCAGAATTTAATCCTTCAAGCACAATGTCAATAACCTTAAAAGCAATAAAATATGTCAAAACAGCATACATAGCTTTATTCCAGCCAAAAACCAAACCTGAGGCTCCGTAAATGAATATATTAAAAGCCATAATCCATTCACCGACAGAAAAGCCGAATTTTTTAGAAAGCACGAGCGACATAATTTCAGTACCATCTAAAGACCCCTCATTTTTCAAAACAAGTCCTACACCTGTGCCGAGAACTATTCCTCCAAATACAGTTGATAATAGTAAATCATGTGTTACAGGAAGATGATGAGTTGTCAAAAAATTTACCGCCAATGACAACATACCTATGGCATAAAATGTTTGGATTACAAATTTTTTACCAATTTTATTAAATGCCAAAAAGAAAAATGGAATGTTTATTAAAAAGATTAAAAGTCCTAAATTAATCTTTGTAAGATAGCTCAAAATAATTGAAACACCGACAATTCCGCCGTCAATAATATTATTCGGCACAAGAAAAACTTCAAGAGCAAACGCTGCAATACATGGCCCTAATGTTAAAAAAAACATTTTCCTTAAGAATGAAAATAATTTTTCTTTTTGAGTCAGCTTACATTCCACTATAATTTACCCGTTTCTTCTTTTGTAGTTCTTTTTATTGTCATAAAATTATTAATCTTAAATATAGTTTTTGCTTCTTCCTCAGATTTTTCCTTATAACCGAGAATATTTTCTAAATCAGTCTTTAACGTCACCAAATCTTCATATTTTTTAAGGCTTCCGTCAATTGCAACAGAAACATCACCTGTTTCTTCAGACACTACAAGACAAGCTGCGTCGCTTGTTTCTGTCATTCCGATAGCTGCTCTGTGACGGGTTCCGTATTTCCAGCTTAATTTAGGGTCTTCTGTTAATGGTAACAAAACACCTGCCGAAATTATTTTATCTCCGTTAATTACTACAGCACCGTCATGCAGCGGAGTATTCGGATGAAAAATTGTCAAAATCAATTCAGTTGACAAATCCGCATTTAACTTCGTTCCCACATCATAATACGTATTGCTTAAATCACTTTGAAAAACAATCAAAGCACCTGTATGAGATTTTGAAAGAAACTTAACACTTTCAATCAGTTCTTTAACAACATTAATTTCCTGAGTCTTATTTCTGGCATTATTTGAGTTAAAAATTTTGGTAACAAAATCAACCTGTCCCAAAAAGCCTAAAAATCTCCTTAATTCAGGTTGAAAAATTACAATCAGACTCAAAGAAACAAGAGTCACAATCATCTTCAAGAACATCCCGATAATTTTCAAATCAATTCTTAAAAGAATTTCACTAAAAATCCATGCGCAAACAAGGATTAAAACCCCTTTAACAAATTTTTCAGATGAAGTATTTTTGATAAATTTTTTATAACTAAAGAGAAGAACAAGCGATAAAAAGACAATTTGAATTATATCAGACCAGTTAAAAACAGGTTTGAGAGTTCCAAAATATTTATATATGTATAAAAGAATTTCGTTTATCATTTTCTTATCAACCTATCAGGAATTTCATCGTGTGAAATTAAATCTTCTAATGTCTCTCTCTTTATTATGATATCAGATTGTGAATTATTTACAAGTACCATTGCAGGTTTTTGAACACGGTTATAATTTGATGCCATTGAATAATTATAAGCCCCTGTATTATAAACACACAAAATATCGCCTTCTTCCAACTCAGGAAGTTTTATATCTTTAATCAAAATATCGCCCGACTCGCAAAATCTTCCTGCAATTGTAACTTGCGAAGAAAGCTCTGCCTCAGGTTTATTAACAAGTTCTGCATAATATTCAGCCTGATACATAGAAGGTCTTGCATTGTCAGCCATACCTCCGTCAACGGCAAAATATGTTTTTCCTTTAGGAACCTGCTTAGAACTCCCGATAGTATACAAAGTTACACCCGCAGTTGAAATAATGCTTCTGCCTGGCTCCAAAAACAATACAGGAGGATTAATTCCGTATCTTTCAACACAGTCATTCAATCTTTTTATAATAATATCAGCAATTTCAAAAACAGATGGCGGGCAATCTGTATCTATATATTTAACACCCAAACCGCCTCCAATATTAATTTCATCAAGCTGCAATCCGAATTTTTCATCCAATCTTGCAATTTCTTTAACTAAAATTTCTATTTCATCACCATAGATTGAAGTTTCAAAAATTTGAGAACCGATATGAGCATGAAGTCCGTGAAGTTTTAAATTTTTATAATTATTTAAAATCAAATCAATAGCATCATCAATTTGCGTTAAATCAAATCCAAATTTCGAATCAAGGTGTCCTGTTTGAATATATTCATGTGTATGGCACTCAATACCCGGAGTAATTCTTAAAAGAATATCAACAACTTTATTATGTGATTTCGCTATTTCATTTAACAAAGAAAGTTCAAAGAAATTATCAACAGAAATCCTGCCAACACCGAGTTCTACAGCAAGTATAAGCTCATCAACTGATTTATTATTACCGTTAAACAAAACTTTTGCCATATCTACACCAGCTTTATAAACAGTATAAATTTCACCTGACGACACAACATCAAAACCAAATCCCTCACTTGCTATAAGTGCTGCTGTAGCCATAGAACAAAGAGCCTTTGAAGCATACATCATATTAACTTTTTCATATCCTGAAAAAGCTTTTTTGTAATCATTACAAACACTTCTTACTGTATGTTCATCCAATACATATAAAGGTGTGCCATAATTTTCAGCAAGTGCCGTTAAATCACATCCGCCGATTTCAATATTTCCTGCGGAATTAATTTTTGTAGTAAGCGGTTTAAGTGACTGATTTGTACTATTCATTGATGCTCCCTTATTCTACATTAAGAATAACATAATTCATAAAAAAATAAAATAGTAGAAATAGTGGAGATTGTATAAAATGGCTGTCCAAAAGGCCCAGACCAACATGCATAAAATATATTCGGTGTCGGCACACTTGACAAAAAGCCCCTGACCAAGGCTTCTAAAATTTATACAAAACTTGTGGGGTTGACAAAAGAAGAAAAATAGTAAATAATGAGTAAATAGAAAGACGGAGGTATTTATATGTCAAGATTTAAGCATAGTGCTGTGATTGCCCCCCCCCCGACAAATCTGATTTAAAGAATTTTTGTGCGTTTACACTTGCAGAAGTTCTTGTGACTTTGGGGATTATTGGTGTAGTTGCAGTTCTTGTTTTACCAAGTTTAATGACTAATGTTAATGACAAGGTTAACGCAGAAAAAATTAGGAGTGCGAAGTACAAATTTACTAAAGCTACGGACCACATGAAATCTTTAGGGTTGATTGGCCCATACAGTAGTACTGACGCGTTTGTAGATGAATTACAAAAGTATTT
>CAJUPC010000002.1:77629-82565 GCA_910588555.1 Candidatus Gastranaerophilales bacterium | reverse complement strand
TTATTATGACCTCAAATTGTCATATATTTTGCTATGTTTTTATAATGTTTACTAACAGATATAAGAAACTTATATATAACTTTAATATATTTATTGTTTTGTTTTCTTTGTTTATAAAAATTTTGCAATAATAAATTCGACAAATCTACAAACTAAGAAGTAGATTATAATAATGAACTATAAAACACATTCCAACCAAGCATATAAACTTTCTAACGCAATTAGAACGCAAAATCAAGACATTGAGAAAATTTACTTTAATTTATAACAAAAAATGAACCCGCCTGCAAAGCAGTATGGGTTCGTTTTAGTTTTAAATGGTGGACTATTTGCATCGCTATTCGAACTCTCCGGCAAAAGAAAAATTTACCTAGACACAAAAAATTGTGTCTTTTTTGTGACTTTTAACCTTAAAAAAGCTGCTTAAATTCCTCTTAACAATTGAACATATATCGTGCAAAAGACTTGAAAACAAACAACAACAAGTTAAACTACAAATACAAGCAGCAAAGGAGATATACCAAATGAAAAAATCAGTTGAAAAAAAATTAGAAAAAATTGCCAAAGATATTTTGTTCGTTGAAACTTTAGAAACTCGTAACTCTGACGGTTTAGATTTTTATGATATTTCTGTTTGGGGTTTAAAAGAAGCATTACTTCAGGCTTACAAATTAGGTCAACAAAATAAATAAGGAGTTGTAATTATGATAGAAAAAAATCACACATTGTTCGGTACAAAAATTAAAAATCTTAAAACAAATGAAGTCGGTCTTGTAATTTACACCTGGGTTAATACATTTGCTGATGGTGATGTTGACTTTGCTACATGTGTTGATAAAAATGGTAAAAGATACAATATCGCTCTTGATGAAATTCAACCGGTTGAGGAATAAATTTATGATTATTGAAAATAGACACACCCGAAAAAAACGAACAATGAGCCTTGATGAATTCAAAAAAGAATTTGCAAGCGATATACAGACTGCTCTTGATAGTTATTACAAAACGCAAAATAACAAACCTTATGTTGCAGCTACATTTTGTCGTGTTGATTTGGCATCTGAATTTGAGTTTAATTTTCAATGGAATTTTAACAACTTCGGGAATTCTGCTTGGTATATAAAATCTTTGTAATAACCAATAGTGTCCAAGACTGTTAAAATTTATTTATTTTTATTCCATATTTTATAACTAAATTTATAACCTTATTTTTACTGTGTTTTGCCCTATTTACTTATAATTTTTATCCTGCATTTGAGATATTTGGTGTCCAATTTGTCCAAATGTTTTAATTTTTTGTCCGAAAATATTCCTTAAAAAAATTCCATAAAAAAATGGGGAACTCTATTTCTAGAATTCCCCTCCGACTTGTATACAGCACAGAAAAACAATGCGCTTTGTGTTTTACATATCTTTGATTTTCTTTATCCCCTCCCATATTGCATTTGCAATTTTTTCTTGATTCTCTTTAAGGAATTTTTCCTCTTTCGGATTTGACAAAAATGCCGTTTCAATTAAAATCGCACATGCATTGGTTCTTTTTAAAACATGGAACGTTTCATTTGATTTTATTCCACGATCCCTCAACCCTAAATGCCTTATTAATTCTTCTTGCATAACTTTTGCAATTTGCCCACCTTTAATTGAGTATTTATAATACCAAGTTTCCGTACCATTTGCCTTCGGATCCACGGCAGAATTGCAGTGTATTGAAATAAAAATATCAGCACCATATTTGTTTGATTCTTTCGAAATATCATACAAACTATCTTTTTGCTGATAAACTTTAAACTGGTATCCGTTGAGTTTCATTCTTTTTGCAAGAATTTTAGCAATATTTGCACAGATTTCACTCTCTTTTAATCCACTTGCAGAGACTTTTCCCGGATCTATTCCTCCGTGTCCGGGATTAATAAAAAATTTCACCATTTCCCTCCTTTTTTTTCGATTAAAATATCAAGTTTGTGATCCATACAATTCATAGTAGTAGCAAGGTTTGAATGCTGCATATTGCAATACTTGCAAGTTACATATTCACTTTCAACCCAGTTAATTCTTTTGTGTAATGATTCATCTTCAGCTTTTAATTCTGCAATATCTTTTTCTAAAGCCTTTTGTGCTTCGTTTTTAATAAATAATTTAACAGCAAGCATACCGAGCCCACCGCCGCCAAAAAATGAAAGCAAAAAGACAACTACATCGTGCGTTGTTACTTGGTCCATTCTAACCTCTCTTTCGCAAGTGCATGATATAATTCATCCGGTGTTATTTCTGGGTTTAATTCTGTAAGAATTCCTTGTTTTTGCAATTCTCTTAAATGTAATTCTGAACAATGACGAACCCACTTTGTTTGCCTTTTGGTGCAAACACTTCTGAGTGCAGACATAAACGGATAAAATTCCCCAATATGTTCTGCAACATTTAAAGAGAACATCCTTGTATCAAGATTAAAATCTCGCAAAATAAGTGCATACTCATCCTTTGTATTAACTAAATATTCAAATAACGGTTGCACTGAAGCCCTCATCGGTTTCATATCAAAAATGCACAACTTATTTTTGTATTCAATGATTGAGCCAGTATGCGAAGGAATAAACTCTTTATCTTTACACTTTAATCCCTCGGCCCAACGTACCACTTTTGATGTTACAGAATTATTTTTGGTAAAAATTGCACTACCAATTAATCTATCCTTTTCTATATCAAGCCAACTTTGTATGATATTTGGCGGCATATCTACAAATGCCGAATTAAAGTGTATCTGTGTCATAACTAAAACCTCACTCTTAAGAAAAATATAATTCCACTACTATTTTGTTCCTGATTCTGATATGCCAGAACTAGGAACATAAAATTTGTATGTATTGCGGTTGATATTGATGTTAAACCACGAATTTTTGTTTTCAATTTTCTGTTTCTCAATACTCCCATCGGGCTTAATTTGTGAATTTAAATCAATACTTGCATATGTCTTTTCATTTTTAATTTCCTGCACCGTTTTTTCGGCAGCAAAAACTGGCAATGTGCAAAAAATACACATTGCAATAATTAAAAATTTTTTCATTAATCCTCCTCTTTTGCTACAGCACGTGCAGCCTTATATTCTTGAAAATATTCCTCTTGTTTATTTGCAAGAAACACTGCCAATGCCTTTAGCTCTTCTACTGTCATTTCAACGGAATTCTCATATTTATCCGTCACATCAAAAATTCTTTTTGGGAACATAAAAGGAAACATTGTTCCTATATTGATTAAATTTAAATAAACTTTTTCTGCCCATTTTGGCTTATAATAAAACCCATTCGTATATTGAATGGGTTCATTTAATTTATTTTTATAGGTTTGATATTCTGGGGTGTCATCTTCATCAAGAATGTTGCTTGTTATGTATTTTTGCAAAATGTAATTGTTATATTCTCCTTCAGTCATTAGACACTCAAGATATGTATATTTTTCAATTTCCTCTTCATTCTCAGCTGTAACCGTTATTTTTTCTATATTTTTTCTTACATAGATTCCTGCAGCTGTACTTACATTATCGAACTCTGCTGGTTTTGTTAGACTTTCCACTCTTCGCCAGTTTAGTGCCATTGGTCCTCCTTTTTGAATAATTACTCATAATTTTTCTCAATTTACCCAAATTTACAAATGGTGCAATATACTTTTTAAATGCTTTGTATGTGTTTGTTCTTTTGAACCAACCTTTATAACTTAGCATTCTTGCAGCATCAAACCAGGTAACTTTTTCTTTTTTAGAAATTCTTCTTGCAGTTCTTGTTGCACGTGCAAATATACCTTTTCGAATTGTAGTTTTATCTCGGTAAAATTTAAACCCCATAAAATCAATAAACCTACCTCTTCTATTGCCCTGCCTATCAATATAATCAAATCTATAAATCTGATAGTTTGATTTTAATTCTAGGTCCATTTTTCCCAAATATTGTTCAATTGCGTAGAGCTTTTGGTGTAATTCTTTTTTGTTTCTGCCAAAGATAACGCAATCATCCATATAGCGAACGTAACATTTTACCTTCAGATTTTCTTTTATAAAGTGGTCAAAAGGCTGCAAAAAGAAATTTGCAAACCACTGAGAAGGATAAAAACCAATAAGCAAACCGCCTTTATAAAGTTCTCCATCCAGCTGATATTCATTAGAGTCCAGAATATAAAAAATTAATTTTAACATTCTCTCATCATGAATAATCTTCCGGAATCGCTCCTTTAATAAATCAACATTTATGCTTTCATAAAAATGGTGAATATCAAATTTTAGAACATATTTTATTTCTGATTTATTTTCTCGTATAAACTTTTCAAGATACTTTTTACCGTAATGAATTCCTCTTCCAGGAATTGAACCACAAGAAAATTGGTACATTCCTTTCATTATTATCGGTTTTAAGGTCTTTATAACAATGTGATGTATCCATTGTTCAGGTTCTTCTTTATCAAACCGTGGAGGAACTATTATTCTTGGTTTTCCGTTACATCTATCAATCCTTAAAGTAGCCTGATGAACAAATGGAACAAGATCTCCGGCAATAATTTTCTGCCGGAGAATTTGTTTATATTTGATTCTATTGCGAATAATGTCTTGAATTTCTGGGCGATCCTTCTTGCCTTCAACGCCATCATCTAGGGCCGGATCCATAATTTCATCACTTATTGCTTTTTCAAAGAGGTGGTTATAGCTTTTTATGTTCTCTTACTAATGCCTCACGGATTTTCGACTTGCTACTCATCCATGCCTCTTTTTCGGCTGATTTTCGCCATGGGGCGAGGATAACAATCTACAATGTAAGTCTTAATATTTTATTAGCAATAGAGCGCAACGCCATAGTTCCAATTCGAGTGCGACACCGGATTGTTGACATTGAAAGAAAACGGACCAACAAGCAAGCCGTCATACGGATTCGAGCCAAAACGGGCGAAGCCG
>CAJUPC010000002.1:17264-77529 GCA_910588555.1 Candidatus Gastranaerophilales bacterium | reverse complement strand
CGAGCCAAAACGGGCGAAGCCGACCACAGAAGAATTTGACCATATTCCATCACAATAGTAGGTGGAAGAGGATCCCCCGGCTTCATTTGTTGGAACTAATCCCAAGTGCGGCACGAGCTGCATTTTTTTAATATACAATTGAGATATTGTTCCTGGCAATGTCACTCCGGAATCAATATATCCGGTGCCGTCTGAATTGTAATCTTCAACAGTAGAACCATCACTAGTACCGAGACACATTTTATAAAGAAGTTTACCGTTCTTTTGTATAATACCTTCAGTAAATTTCCAAATTTCACCCCACCAATCTTCCATCCAGAATACTGTCACTCTTCCATTGCTATTATCACCATGGAAACGACCTTTTTTATCATTTGTTCCGGTAGTTATTATTTGTCCTGTATTTGATTCGTTTACAAAGCCAGTATATCTTCCGGTACCAAATGCGGTCTGAGCATCTAATGTTTTGGACATCAAAACTAATAAATAGTTTATTAATCTTCTGAAATTATATACATCTGCTCTCCAACCTGGGCCGTTTGCTTTTGCATATTGGAGCTGCAAATTCCCTGCAACACTCCTACAACAAGATTGCCCGGACAATGAACGTATTTTATTGTTTATTAACGAACCGTTATATAAAGCCCTATAACAATAATCTGCGTAGGTTCCATCAGCTTTTTTGTGAGTCCAGCAGTCGTAATTTTCATCAACCTGTTTATTGGCTATGCTGATATGTTTTCTTCCATTTACATTTTGCTCTTTGATCCATATCTGCCCAACTTGAAGCATTGCATTTCCGTCATAATTAACATTTTTATTATCTGACGGAGTTACACCATCGGCTTTTAAACCGAGGTCATTTTCATGCAAATAATAATCAACAGTACCATCTGTTTTTAACATACATGGTTTTATTAAGCCCATAAAAAAGGCCCCTTCCCAGGAGCCGTAATTAAATTTTTTAGTGTTGTAATCCATATATGCCGGTTTAAAATCTTTATTATCTCCGGCATATTGTACCGATGTATAAGGATCACTGTCATTATCATCAATTACAAATTCATATACTTTGGTTCCAAATTCATTTTGAGAATTTCTGCAATATACATCATGCGTTGAATATGGAAAGGCTTTATAAAAATAACCGGTGCCATTTGTATCGACCAATGGAGTAGTTGAATGAGTACCCCACGTTGTAATATCTGCAACAAGTTCTCCGTCATTTTCGTTCTTTGGATAACTGCCGAATTTTTTTCTTATTTGTGTTCCGGCCCAAGTGCAGAGAGTGAACATATCAATTACTGTATTTTTTGGATCATTCCAGGTTAATTTTCTTATTGCTCCAACTTCTGTAATATTTAAATTCGTACAAACTGAAGGAGGGATACCCTGTCCTTTAGCGGAATATTCACGAGAAATATTTACAACAACATTAGAGGCATTGGCAACCTCTACAATGATTGTTGCTTCTTCTTCCACAGATATACTGCTAATGTTTGATGGAATATAAGTTGCAATATCTCCCTTGTTTCCGTATGCATACAAAACCTCTAATTGCGTTTCCGGATCGATTGCAAATAACCCAATTTCTCTGAATGTATATCCCGTTTCTCCTTGAGTAATTAATGCAGTGATTGAAATGTTTTGTTCATCAACTTTTGATTTATCGTATATACCCAATTCCTGCAATGGGTTTATTAAATCAGTAAGTGTTGCCGGGTTAAGAGTTCCTAATTCTCCATCTCCGATTTTTACTTTTGTAAATGTTATTGAAGCACCTAATTGTGCTTGCGTTAATATTGAATGACCGGCTGTTGTCAAGCCGGTTTGTATAGTTGAGTCTGCTGTCATTTATTCCTCTCCTAATATATTTCTACAATCAAAGGTTGTTTTTGAACGAATAGAAACCCCGACACCTGTATAAAAAATTCCAGAGCCTTGCAGCAATAAAACTATTGCATCAAGCCATTGAGATTTTCTTTTTGTTTTTTCCAGGGAACTTAAAAATAAAAGTAATTTATCAGTATATGAATTTACATCAGTTGTTTCAATCTTAAAATGATGCGGC
Source organism: Candidatus Gastranaerophilales bacterium (assembly GCA_910588555.1). Lineage (GTDB taxonomy): Bacteria > Cyanobacteriota > Vampirovibrionia > Gastranaerophilales > Gastranaerophilaceae > Stercorousia. Next base: position 75,458 of record CAJUPC010000002.1, on the reverse strand, counting down.
GCAATATTGTCATACTCAAAATGTTCTCTTAATTTTGCGTGTGAGAAATATGCAGATAGCACCTCTTCAACGGCTGCAGTTGTTGCCCTGGTCATGAATATTCTGTCAGAATTTTTGCAGATATTTCTTTTGGTATCAATATCTGCCGTTTTATCATACCAACTTATATCACATTCCCATGCCAGTTCATCAAGTTCGGATTCTGTCATCGAATCAATCCTATCCCAATCACTTAATTTTTTAAGATCCTGCGCAACTGGTCTGAATATTTCATCAATGGATTCACTTAATGCCTTTATGCAGCCGTCATCTTTCATAAAGTCCGGCAACAATTTTATAAACTCAAGTGTATCAAGTTTCACTTATTCCTCCTCTATTGCATGGGTTACTATAAGATTTTCTGAAAACATTGCTAATTCACAAATTCCCTTTGGTGATACAATTTTTTCTCCGGAGTATTTGTATTCATTTTCCTCCGCCGCACCAACTTCTGTTGTTAAACGTGCATCTTTATAAACCATTGTTTCTGTGGCAACATATGCATCTTTTTCTCCAACACCGGAAACATAGAAAATTTTCTTTTCGTTGTCATATACGGAATATGAAGTTACACTATTTGTTGTTCCTAAATCTGTAAACACAGGCTTTGATATTTCAACTCTTTTAGCTCCTGCGTTTACTAAAAATGCACGCAACTTATCCGGATTTATATCTCTTTTTAATTTTGCTGACTGCCATTTGATATACTGATCTATTGCACCACCCTTATTTTCGATTGCAGGTACTGCATCTGCTTCCATATCTTCTGTGGTGAAATACTTTAGCTCTATATCATATTCTTTTACTACCGGTCCATATGCATGAACTTCATCATTCATTGGCCTTCTATTTTTAGGAGTACAGCTTTTTAAAACTTTATCCAAAATTTCTTGAGAAGGAATTTTTGTATCTTTTACCATAACTGTAATATCGACTCTACCGGCTTCGTGATTTGATGATGCTTTAGCATCTTCTATACTTGCATCAGCAGAAAGTGCAAAATACTCGTAGGCTTCTTCCGGACCAGCTGTTGAAAAACCGGCAGGGGCTTTTCTGATTCTTTCTCTGTAATTATTGTCACCGGTGCCGTCATCTCCATCCGGGTGATCATCACTCAATGGATATGGTTCACCATCGTCGCCTTTACTCGTAGTTGTAACATTTTCAACAGCAACAATATAAGGAACATTGCTTACTTGAGTTGTTATTGTTCCCGGAGCATATCCGTTATAAACAGAACCTCCGTTTTGTGCTTTTATTGGAATATCAACGTATAATTCCCCTGCTGTTATAACTCCTACTTCCGTGGTTTCAAAAATCAGAACCCCATCAGGTGTTATGGTTGAGCCTTTTGGAACTGTAACATTCATACTTAAAGGTGCTGCTAATTTGTATCTTTCAACAGAAACTGCATATTCTTTTCCTAATCTAGTACAGTTGACACGTTCTCCTAAACAATCCAAAACCTCAGCTTTTGCATATCTCAGAAGTCTTAATTTTGCTTTTTCATTTAAATCTGCATATAAAGAACACATCAAAATAATTATTGCGTTAGCAAAAATTCTTCTTTCATCTCCTGAATGTAGTTGGTCAGGAACATATTTGTCTAATTTTTCGTTAACTATATCTTCAATATAAGCATCATCAATTGATGCAAATAATTCGGCGCTGTTTATGCTCATATTAATTCTCCAATACTGTTATGTCAGGAACAATTTTGAGGTTATGGTCTTTTGTTTCAATTACATCAATTTCATTAATGCTCACACGTTCCTCATAGGTTTCTATTTGTTCTTCAGCATCAGCAATAACCAAAGGTTTAACCTCTTCAATGGGTTTATCGTATAAACTTCCATCTAAGCCCATATCACGCAAATATGGAGCTTGGCCACGAACAATATTTAAAATATTTTGTACGCAAACTTGCGGATCGCCATTGCCTATGCTTCTCACGATTTAATTCCTTTCGCCTTTTTCTTTTTTTCAACATCTTTTGCATTGACTGCAATTGATAGTTTACTTTTTGAAGCTTTTTTCTTTTTAGCTGTTTTCTTCTCTTTTTCTTCTTCCGGTTCACCGAAAGTTAAAGTTATATCCATTGAAATAATCAGTCCATCCGGTGCAAAAACAGCATTAGAAGGTTTGACCTTCATTAGCATTGTTTTTAATGGTCCGAACCGTTTTCCTCCCAGGATAAAAGTATCTTTAACTCCAATAATGTCGCAAGCTTTAGCATGTTCTTGTTCCGGGTTTACCCCACACATTCGGTCAACAGTATAGCTTACAGATAAGGAGTCCTTTTTATAACCCTTAACAACTATTTTGTCGTTCCCTCCTGCACCTTTTTTTGATTCTGTTTTAACCCCAAAAGAATAGCTAAGGGAATTAATTGTCATTATTTTAGTATCAGATATTTCCCATTTTATTTTGTTGAATTGTGCTTGAATTGTCATTTATAACCTCTATTGCGGAGGAGTTGTTTTGCCACCTTGACTATCTTGGTGTATATGTTCATTGTATGAACCGCAAGATTCGCTTATAAAGTCTGCAGCATTGACATTTCCGCTTACCGTTTGTGATCCATTTTGAGTTGTATTTCCATCAATTATTAAATCGTACGGAATATGTTCTTGAAAATTCCCATCTGCTCGCCCTAGAATATATCCGGATTTATCCTCAAACAGAGCATATACAACTTCTATTCCAGGTGCTAAATTTCCCATTGTTCCACGTAAATGCCAAGGAATTACAAGGGGCCTTGTTACAGCCCCTCCCGTTAATGATATTATTTTAGCTGTTGTCGCATGTCCTTTTCCGTCAACAGGCGAAGCTTCAATTGACGAGATTTTCCCTTTTAAGATCTGTGACATATTGCTCCTTATTTTAAAAATCTAAAAAAATGATTAGTTTTTTTCTTCACATAATCATGCCGGATTTTGGTATAAAAAACATTTCCATCATTAGATGCCGCCGTTGCTGTTTTTAAAATAACAACACTTGCAGCAGATAAATCTCTCATTATATCTGATTGAAAATTCCCAGTCTTTAACGCACGATTCGCTTTAGCTAGAATATTCTTTGCATACAAATTACCTTCGGCTGAATTATCGATATAGCCTTGTAAAATTTTTCTGCAAACATTTTCATTGTTTATTCCGGCAGATGCGAACCCTGAAACGCTACCGTTATCAACTTCGCAAGATCCGTAAGCATTTATAGAATTGTCATCGTATTTATACCCTGTGTCATCTTTTACTCTAATAGTTTTAACCGGGGTAGATTTTTCAATTGCTTCCGGAGAGTATAAAATAATCTTTCCGTCATAAATTACAAATGCACAACCTTCTAGCTCACATCTCTCAGAAATAAATTGCAAGTCTGACATATTTTCTTGTTCCAAAAATGGTATTGTTCTGTTTTCAATATCATAATTTTCTACCCCAAGATTATTTCTGCCGGCAATTTCTGTTATAACTTGCAAAAACTTTGCATTATTCCAGGATTTATTATTTTCTTTAGCAACCTTACGCATTTTGTCGGGAACACTTGAACCTGTCAAATTCATGTATCCATTTTCCGGCAATACTGATTGTATAAACATTTTTCCGGTTTTTGCAATTCCATCTATAACCTTTATTGTGTCGTGATTGTTTGGCTGCCACCCATCCCATAAATGGTTATTATCAGAAAATTTTATTTTTATTTCATCCGGTCTATCTTCAGCATTCATTTCATGCTCACATTCAACGATTGTAATATCTTTTGTTATATCAACATCGTTGTATAAAACTTTTAGCCCTCCTCCTGAACCGGTCGATATTCTTATTTCAACAAATGAAAGGCTTATTTCGCAATCCACAATTTGTCCAGTAGGAGTTAAGTTCATATTAGAACACTGACAATCTGTTAACATAAATAATGTTGAAAATAATCTTCTTTTATCTATGTATAAAGGTGCAATTACCCCCTGCATTGTTTTTATGGTTTCAAGTTCTTTTAAAATATCAACACCGGCACTGGCAACAAGTTTATAAGGAAGCGAGAGATTTCTCAACTCGCTTCCCCCTCCAGTTTGTTTATTAGAATTTCCATCCGTTTTTGTTTTAACAGATAGCTCACTATCAATGCTATCAAACATTTTAGAACATTCTGGGGATACATCCCATTCAAGTTTATAAAATTTTGCTAACATCTATCTCCTCCACGGTGCCAATGTTTCCGTTGATTCAATTTCCGAAACAACAGGAACAGTTATTTTTTCTCCACCTTCAAAAATAAGGGTATCTGAATATTGAGGATTGTAATATCTTAAATACTTGCTCATGCGTTCTTCGGTGTATAATCTGTGTGCTAACATATCAAAGGTTTCACCTTGTATTGCGGTTTCAGTATATGTTGTTTCAACCGTTACAGTCATAAGCTTTTTTTAACCTCACTTTTAATTCATTTTCAACAAAGTCCATAAATTCGGATTTACACTGGTTTATTTGTTCCATCAATGATTGCTCGTTTACTGATCCTCCACCCTCAAGTTTAATTTGAGGAGCAAATACAATGTCGCCAAATGATATTATGGTTTCTCCTGAAGAATTATTGTTTCCAACACCAAGCATTTGCCCGGCTTTTTCCCAAATATCGATATTGCGACTTCTGTATTGCTGTTGAAAAGAAATTACAGCTTCAGTGCCTTCTTCTCCGGCTATGGATAACCCATCTGTAAAACCACCACTTGCAAGCATCGGTATTACAGGAATATTAATCGAGAAATCTTTTCCTCCTAATCCAGGAACCCAATCCGGAATCTGAATTTTCATAGCATTTATTCCGGCAATTACTGTATTTATTATTCCTATAACAGCATTTAATGGTGCTTTTATAAGCTGTGCCAGTCCAGTGAACACATCTGCAAAAATATTAACTACATTCTGCCAAGCTGCACCCCACTGTAATGTAAAAACATTAACAATAAATTCAATAATGTTTGCAAAAATATCTAATAAATTTGTTAATATCGGCATTACTAAATTTACAGCCTGTACCAAAGCTTCACCTATAATTGCACACAAAACTTGTAATATAGGCATCAATGCTTTGATTATTGTTACTAACGGAGGCAATATTTCAGAAATAATCTCCATAAATAACGGCATTAAAATTGCTAATATTTCTGCAAGTAGTGGAAATACTGCTTCGGCTAATTCTGCCATAATTGGTGCGAATTCTTCAATGTATTTTGCAACATAACCGAATATGTCGTTTACCATTGGAACCAATATCTCAATAACTTTTTGAATTACCGGTGCCATCTGTTGCATCATTGATGAAATTGTCGGCATCAAATCAGAAACACCATCAAAAATTGCACCTGCCAAAGGTTCAATTAATACTTGCATTTGTTGTCCAAGTAGTTGAGATTTTTCGGCAGCATCGGCTGTATCCCACATGGCCTTCATAATGCTTTCATCACTTTCGTTCATTGCATTTGTGAATGCTTCTAATTCAAGTGTTCCGTTTCTGATTGCAGCAGCAACACTTGAACCGGCTCTTTTACCAAAAACCTCGTTTGCAAGTGATGTTGCTTCGGCTGCATCTCCGGCATTTTTTATTGCTTCATAATATTTTTGGAAACCTTCAGCAGCTGAGACTCCTTCTTCAGCAAAAACCCCAACTGATTTTTTTAGAGCTCCCATTATTTCATCTGTACGCACACCGGCTTTTTCAAGTTGGCCCATCATTGCTGCTGATTGTTCAAATGAAAAACCAAGTTCTTGCATCTGAGGCCCGTAGTTTTTTAAATTTGACATCAAGCCAGTGAAACTTGCCCCGGTTGCTTGTGATACCTTAAAAACATAGTCCATTTCTTTGCCCATGTTATTGGTATCAATATTCCATTGTTGAAAAGCCTGTGAAGATGATTCAATGGTTGCATTCAAATCTTCGCCAAGCATATCGCTAACAGCGATTGCTTGGGAAGATAAGCCAGAAAGGACATCTCCTGTAACCCCTAACCTTGTATTATAATCAGCAATAGCCTTGCTTGCATCTTCCATTGTAGTCGGCACGGATGAATAAACATCTTTGAAATCATCTTTCAAAGCTTCAAGATCATCACCGGTTGCTCCGGTACCAATCCTTATTGCATCATATGCTTCATCAAATTGAGAACCAAGGTCATATAAACTTTTTCCTATATCTGCAATGGCTTTAACTGCAACTACTCCTGCCGTAACAAATGCTGCACCCATGGCTGCAGCTTTGAGATCTATTCCTCCCAATGCTTTTTGAGCTTGTTGTAAACTTTTCCCAAGAGAAGGATCAACGGCACCGGCAAGTTCTACAACAGTTTTCATTGTTTCTTTTTGTGACACCTATCTTCTCCTTCTCTTGGTTTTCATTTTAAGCTGCATCTCTTTTTGCATTTTTTGTTGTTGAGCTCTCTGTTCTTCAAGGTCTTTTAGTGCTTCTTGAATTTCATCCATTAATTCGATAACGGGTTCTCTGTAGAGCTCTGTGACAGAACAGTGGAATTGTCTTGCGTATCCTCTTGCGGCTTTTCGGAGTCGTTTGATTCCTGGATAGCCGGCCTTGAGAAAAAACGCAAACCTACCATTGCCATCTGACAAAGGTCGTATCCTTCAACCCTTTTTAAGTCATTAATATCAATTTTTGGATTACATTTGATTATTGCGTGCATACCCAATAATGTATGCATTAAATTATCATTTTGTGCGACACGAAATATTGTTCCGGCTTTTGGACCAAGCATTTCATTTCTTTCTCTTTCAATTTCGGCTAAATCTTCAATTGTGATTTTTCCAATATCATGTGTTAGTTCCGTATAATCTTCACCATTAATTTTTAAAGGTGTAGTTAGTTGTATTGTTCCTTCTTTTGTCATTGTTTTTCTCCTGTTTTAAGTAAAAAGGCGGTTGTATCACCGCCTTTTAAGTACATACATTATCTACAATAAAGATTGAATTTCTTTAGCATAGTCTTTTCCATTAATCTTGCAGACACCTTTTAGCTTATCGATTAGGATTCTTTCAACCCCATCAGCATATAATTGGTATCTTGTAACTTCAAATGTTACATCTCCACTCCAGCTTGAGCCTGGTTCAACAGCTCCACCCGGTATATTTGAAGGAATACCTCTTAAAAAGGCTTTGTATCCTTTAACTCCGGTATCACCTGAAGTTTCAAGATTATTTGCTACAAATCTATACTCAAATGTTTTTGAGTTTAACCCTAGCATGTTAAAAAAGCCTTTATCCATACCGACAGAACTTACCGTTGATTGCATAGCTTCAGTCAAACATGTAGGAATATTGATTTTCCCTAAACCGTTAACCTCTGCTGTTATAAAGGTAATATCCGGAAGCGATAAATTCACATCTTCAGCAACAACAATATTGTCGCATAATACTTTTGTTGCAAGAACTGCACCCATTTTTTCTAATGACATACTATTCCACTCCTTCCGTTAATGCTGACAATCCTTCATCTGTATAGTTAACTTCAGCAGTTGCAGATTTGAATTGTGGTGTTGTTGTAACTGGTATGTTGAATTTAAAATCACCCTGAACCATATCTTCAGTTGAATTTTCTGATGCCAAGAAGTAGATTTTTGGTTCCCCGACTAGCGATCCGATTGCAACAAGATTATCCAATTCATTTTGTTCGTAATTCAGAATTGAATCTCTCTTTGCAGGAGAGAATGGTTTGTCGATTTCTGCACTGTGACGTTTTTGGAACGTGTTTTCCAAGTGCATTAATGTTCGCATATATGTATCAAAGACACATCTAACATCATCATCTGAGCCATATCTGAATTTAGCCGTATGACCACCCCAGAGTTTCATCTTTCCACCATCAGAATATGCGGTTGAAATACCTACTTCATTGAGGTTATTTGCTTCCGCCCTATCAAAACCTTGGTTTGTTGAATTTTTACCAAAGTATTGAGAGGTTGCTGGAATTTCCTTGTTTGAACATGTTTCGCAAGGCACGTTTTTATGTTCATTATCAGCTCGCATAAATTCAACAATACCAAGTGTTGAACAATGGAAGATTCTTTCAGTTCCGGCATCATAAACTTGAGGCCAGAATACTTTTGTTCTTTCACTGTCGTATGCATTGTCGACTTTCCAAGCCATTGCTTCTTCATTTGTGTCAATTGTTGTTTCAACAGTTTTTTTGACTGTTCCAAATGAAGTTAAGGTTTCTGAATTTCCACTTCCAATGGTAACGGTATTTGCAGTTGTACTAACCGCAGATACCGTGCCGATTGGTTTAGAAAGGAGTCTGTTTGCAAATGCAGTAATTCCGGTTTTAATTTCTTCAGAAGTATAGAATGTTCCTGTAACATCACCACTATATTTATAAATATCAGTATTGGTGTCAGCTTCTCCGGTCAATGGAATATCTGCAACTGCAAATGCATCCCATTGATCATTAATTTTCTGAATTGCTGTAACCATTGCATTATAAACTTTTTTATTTTCGTTGTATTTTAAGCAAGACAACAAATTCGGAATTAAACCTTGCATCTTGTTATAAACAAGTGGCAATACTCCGATTCCTGAATAATCTCCGGCTGCTGTTTTACCTCCGATTATTGTATTTTCATCAATTAATGATGTATCTACTTCATAGAATGAAAGTGTAACATTGCCGGCTAAAGGCTGGCTTCCTAGCGAGTTGATTAAAACTTTTCCTGTTGTAAAGTTATAATCAACAGAAAAATCAACATCCTGGGTTTTTTCAGCGATAGAAATTGTGTCGAGAATTACTGTATCTGATATAAATTCAGCTCTTCCGTTCACGAAGTTCAATGTTTTAGTTGTAATTTCTTTTTTTCTGTGAATTTCCGGATCTAAAACATTAATGATATAAATTGGGCCAATATTTCCAAGTTTATTATCAAAGTGTGCGCCAATTGCTTCGCAAATCGTAAAGCTATCCCAATCTACAGAATAACCCACTGTTTTTTGAGCATGTAGGTAATTTGATAATTTTGTCGGGTTATTAATGACCTTTTTCTCTTTATAACCTTTTACAAGGTTTACTGGTGCTATACCAACATACACCGCAACTGTTCCTGCTGAAGTTACACTTTTTGCAGCAGAATTGCCGATGTATGCATACATACCATGTTTGTATGCCATCGTTTCCTCCTTTTATGTTTTGCAGGCTATAACAAATGATCGTATTTTTTATGAATAGAGGTTTTTCCGAATTCTCCGGTAAAGGTTAAATATGCAAACCAATAAGGATAAAAATCAGCAATAACCCCCTGCTCTTTTATAGGTCCTGTTTCGATTCCATCTTCTAAACGTATTCTAATTGGGCCGATTAATTCTTCTTTAATTAGTGCATCTTCAACATATTGAACAAAATTCAATACATCTCTGTAACCTTCAGCATTTCTTTCATATTTATCCTGGGTATGCAACCCCGGATTCCAAATAGAAAAACCAAGTCTAATATTTATCAGCCCTTTTCTTTCTTTCGGGAAGTTTTTATTGTTATCATATTGAACAAGAATTGAAGGTGCTGCATATTTCTTTTCCGGAAGAATATCTTTCGGGGGAATATACATTATATGCACATCGGGATTAACAAGTTGGTAGTTATAAGTGCCGTCATTGTTATCATCATTAGGTCGTTTATACTGCAAGTGGGGGCAAACATTTTCCTTGAGCCAATCTGCAATTAATTCCAAATTAACAAGTGTGGTTGTCATACCTCCTCCTTATGCAGTTCTAACCTGAGACAATGCAATTTGTGTCATTCCCATATTTTCATCCCATGCATCAATGGTATATTCTTTGTGATCCACGAGCAAATGCTCATCAACACCTTTTCGGCAAGGCAAATCTTTTGTATTGGCAAAAATTAAGAGGCTGCTTTCGGATACTCCGAGTTCTGCCCCTGCTTGCCTTTCTCTCAATGCTTCATCATCGAATATACAAGTAATTTCCTTGCCTTCAATAAGGTGTTTTGAACCAAGTTCTTCCACATTTAAGAATACGTTTTTAATGTCATTTTCAAGCATTTCTTGAAATGTCATTATTCAACAATCCCATCATTGTCACCAATTTGTGGAGCATCACCTGCCGTTGCTTCATCTAATAGGTCAATGATTTGTTGTTTTGTAGTATTATCAGGATCCGGAATATCAACCCCTAAATCTTCAGCAATTTTTAAAAGTTCCTCTTTTTTATTCGCCATACTATATTCAATAGTATTTTCTGGAGTATCCGGGTTTTCATTTTCATCCTTTTGAGGTTCTGTAGAACTTTCTTCCCCTTTTTCCTTAACATTTTTAACAGGAGCAAGGCTTTCTCTGTATCGAATTGGCTTATCAGCTTCTGATTTCAATTCAGATGCTTTTTTTGCAATTCCTTCAGATATTAATTCTTTGGCTTTTTTATCATCAACTTCAAAAGGTTCACTATCTTTTGATTTTGGCACTACTATTCCTTGTTCGGTGTGTCCATATACACCTTTAATAATTTGTATCTTCATATTTTCTCCTCTTTTTATGCTGCAATTACTTTTGCAGTTATCCATGCGTGATGTCTATTTGGCATTAACAATGGAGCTGCTGCTAATCTCAACTCTTTTGATTGACCTTTTTTATCAGTCAATATAAGAGGAACTCTGTTTTCTGCATATGTATGCCATTCGCCATCTTCTTCAATCTGACTTACTGCACCATATGAAGTTGTTCCACAAGCAGGAGCCAATAATGTTGCATATCCTTTTGGTAAATATGGAACACTTTGACCATTGTCATTTTCGTATTCTTCAACATATTCCAAAATATCAACAACATAACCATTGCAATTTAATCTTGCTAATTTTGCAACACCAAATTCTACAAGCTCAGGATCAACAGCCCCAACATTATAATTTCTGTTATCTAGCAATTCTTTAATTTTGTTATTATTTAGAATTGCCGCACCAACTGTTGCATCAACAAGAAGCTCCGTAGATCTTACTCCGTTTGCAGCTTGCACTTTACACATAGCTGCAATATCGCCGAGAATGTCAGCTGTCGGATCTGACCACATTTTTGATGGAGTATAAATCCAGTCGTTGGAATCACCTTCATAGAAGTATATTTCTTTTTCGACTGTAACATCCGGATCATCAGTTTTTTCTTCCATTACGATTGATGCATTAATTAAAAGTTGAGCTGCCATCCAATTTTCTCTTCTTGCAATTCCTTCATCCAATTCGTTTTCATCATCAAGCATAATTTCTGATGCTCTATCTTCAGGTGTCATTTGTGAGTATAAAGCTTCACCCATTCTCTTTTTCTTTAGATCATCAATTGTAAGATTTCTTTTTGGTGCGATGTATGCCGGTGCAAATGTTTTTGCACTATATCCATCACGTTTCATTGTTACCCCACCAACTCTTGGTGCTACAAATGGTGCAAGTTTTTTGTTTCCTTTTTTGTATTCAACTAGAACTTCATCTGTGGTAAAATTCTGACCATTCGGGAAGTATCTATCTTTTAAAAAGGTTGAAAATGGTTTTTCTTCTTTTATTGCAGCAATAAAAGAAGGCACATGGTTATAATCAAATGCCATATTATAATTCCTCCTATAAATTTCTATTGTTAACCTAATGACTTACCAACTAAAATATCTTTAGTTCTTAAGACATCTTTATCTGCTTCTGTTATGGTATAGTTAGCCTTAACCTTAAGTGCATCAATATTGAAGTGTCCTGATAAATATGCAATTGCTGGTGCATCTTCAGCATCTGCAACAACAATGTCATCACATAATACACAATCAGCAGGCGGAGTTTCAGTTTTTTGATTTTCACCAGAACCTGTTGTAATAGTAGTTCCCAATATTACCATTTTCCCGCTTGAGGCTTTAGCAAGAATAGTTCCTCTTTTTAATGTTCCTTGCCCTTTGGCAATAGTTACACCTCCGGTGATTGCTTTCACATCATCAGAATAAAATAAGTTATCATATTGCACTGTCGCAATATCTTCATTTAATTGATTGCTCATTTTCCCTCCTACTTTCTATTTTTCTTTCTTTCTTGTCTTTCTTTCGCAAATTGTCTTGCTTCGTTAACCTTTTTCTGATCATCTGTTAAATTATCAGAGAGTGCTTCAGCGCCATTCACTTTTGCTGATGATGAAGCGGTTGCATCAGCATTTAGATTGTTCAATGCTGCAACATTTTTTGGATCTGTTTGTGATAAAACAAACATTGCAAGTGTTCCGGCATCACAAGGTTTGTCGCCGTATTTTGCAGAATTTTTTAATTCAGCACTTACATTTGCCGGTAAGGCATCGATAGCTTGGCAACGGTTTCTTTCTGCAATAACTGCAGCCTGAACTCTTGCTTCGATTTCATTTTCCGGTAATGATCCTCCGGCTTGATTTGTTTTTTCTACTCCTGGTTTTGCTGAATTCTGTTGTTTAGGATCTTCTCCAGCATTTCCTTCATCACCTTCAGTCTTTACGGAATTTGTGATTTTAGAAAATACATTTTGAATACCTGATCCCAATTTGTCCAAGAAATTTGATAGTTCTTGAGTTTGATCCATTGTTCTGATTCCTCCTGTATTTGTAATTCCTCTATTTTGAATAAGGTCATTAGGTATGCTGTGACCTTCAAAATTCAATTTGATACCATTTGACATAAGAACACTTTTGTTTACAAAATTAATTTGCACAGGTTCATCTTCAATGAGTTCATCAGCAAACCCTTTTTCAAAAGCTTCCCTACCTGTCATCCAAGTTTCTTTTGCCATCATTGAACGGAGTTTATCAACTGCCATTCCTGTTTTTCCTGCATAAATTTCTGCAATTGCATTTTCGCTTGTATCAAAAGAACGGACTTGTTTTTTTAAATCATCCAATCCCCAATACCCTCTTAATTCTGCAGCGACTCCATGTATCATAATTATTGAGCCTGCATGTACTCTTACAGTATTACCGGCACACATAATAATACTGCCGGCACTTGCTGCAACACCCACAACGTCAATAATTATATTTTTATTTAATTCCTTTAATGCGTGGCATATTGCAAGACCGGTATACAAATCTCCGCCACAAGAATTTAATTTAATAGTAATGTTTTGCGCATTTTTTATTGTTTGCAGATCTTCTAAGAAACCCTCCGGAGTAATGTATTCTCCTGGTAGTGCTTCACCGGTCCACCAATCAACCGGTTGTTTATCGCAAATTTCTCCGTACATTGTGATTTCTGCATTTATTCCATCAAAATTGGCCACATTCCAAAATTTTGTTGGAGTTTTATTTGGTGTTTGAATCATTGCTTGAGCCATTTTTTCCCTCCGATTTCAATCCTTCTTTTATCGATTCTTTTATAAGTTCTTGTACGTCTGGACTTTTTACCCTTGCTTCAGCAAGTTTTTCAAATTCAACTGATAAACGGCTGATGTTTCCATCCCAATCTGAGCCATTCAATCTTGTAGCTGAATCTGAGTATGTACTTAATCCATATTCGCAAGCCATAACTTCAGCCGAGATTTCCTTGGTTGGATCTAACATTCCTTGTGATGGTCCAATCCATATGCAGCCCAAATATGCTTGACGAACTAGCGGATCATCAAAAAAGCCAGGGGCGATAATTCGGCCACGTGCAACAGCTTCATACATCCAAATTTCATAAACTGGATCGCAAAAATCAGACCGAAACCATCTGCGCCTCATTCTAAAAGCCTTCCAGGCTTCAAGTAGTGCAGCTCTTGCTGCTGAATAACTTGAATTAAAGGCTTTTTCTAATAAGTCCGCCGGTAATTCTAAGGCTGCACCCACATGAGTGGAAACGGCTCTCACGAATGTTGAAAATCCTCCGGTCGGTCGTTTAGGATCTCCGAATGTTACACCTTCTCCGGGTTTCAATTTGATTGTTGTAGCTGGCCCCATTTCGTATTCATCTTCATCTTCAGAAACAGAATATTCATCATCTGGGATTGCTTCATTCATAGGAATTTCGGTAGATTCGCTTTCGGTTGTAATAAAAGCAGTATAAAAACTTTCAATGATTGCAGCCATTATTTCAGCTTCAGAATATCGTCTTATATTATTGATTGCTTCTACAACCGGTGCTAAATATGGAACTCCACGGTATTGGTCCGGTCTTTCTGAATTCATAACATGGAGAATATTCGGCAATCCCGATTTTTCTCCATAAGCAGGAATCCTTACCCATTCCGTTTTGCCGGCATTAAGATCTCCTGGATATGTATTTCTAATGTGGTATGCATCTATTAAACCATTGTCTAATATTTCAACACCATCAAAAATTTTATGTCCATTTTGTTTGCCGTCAGTTCTTCCACCCATACCGCTTGTTCCGGGTGTTGAAACCCTATCTGCTTCGATAACATGAATTCGCAAGCTGTAAGGCATTAATTTAGTAGGTTCATATCTTTTGACCAAACCGAAACAATCGCCGGAAGCCAACCAACTTGTCATAACTAATTGCTGCATAGAATAAAAGTCATTTATCCCAATTGCATCACAGGCTCTTTTGTTGTTGGCCCATAATGAAAACTCCATTTCTGTATGTTTTTGCCAAGCATCAGCTTCTTCAAGGCTCATGCCCAAATATTCACGATTTATTCTGCTTTTGGGATATAAACCTATACCTACAACATTAGTTCTATTTGTATTAATTGCCGATAATGCAATTCCGCCAGAGGCCATTAATATTCTAGACCTTTGTCGTAAGGTCCTGTTATTGTAGTTTATATCTTCATTGGGAGATCCGCTTTGCGCATCAAAACCCTTTAATGCTCTTTTGGTTATGCTTGCACCGGTTTGAGAATATCCCTTATTTTTAATTTTAATCAATGTTTTATTTTGCATCATAATCTCCGATTAAATATCTCTTGGGATAATCCCAAAAGCCTTGCGAGGTCTTATGCCATTTAAAGAATTTTCGAGTTCTTCGATTTCTGTTTCTAACTCTTTAATTGCTGCACGTACCGTTCCAAGGTCAGTGTTATATCGTGCCACATTTCTTGAACCTATTCCATAAGACTGGACACCAGCAGGTGACAACATTGTTAATTCTCGTTGTTGGTATGCCTCCAATCTTAGTTTTTTGGTTTTTATTTTTTCTTCAATCATCGTTTTTTTATTAATCACCATTCACCACCTTCTAAAAGTTTGCTTTTTGTTACTCTCTTTTTAGGTTTATGGACTGCTTTTACCTTTTTGGTTATCGGTTCAAGTAATCGTTTTTGAATTGCATCCATATCCGGATCCCATATTCTAAATGCTGCGAGTGCATAATTTCGACAGTCTAAAGCTTCATTTGAACGGTGTCCGGGTAATTTTACCCAACACCAACGATTTCCGGATTTCGTTTTTGAAAGCTCCATCTTTTCTGATAACAATCCATTGAAAAAGTTCATATCATAATTCAGACCTTCATTTATTGGGAAATGGCAATACTTCGCTCCTGGTTCCTGTACACGAAGGTTATCCATAATGATAGATTTTCCGGCATCAACTCCTATAGAATAAAGCCAAACTGATTTCCTTTTGTCGCCTTTGATGAAAACTTTATTTGGTTTTCCTACGAACGGAATTCCATCTCCACCTTTACCCTTTATTGGAAATACACGTTTATTCATTCTCAAGCGGCATTGTTCATAAACATCTTGAGTAAAATGTCCGCCGGAGTCTACGCATGTTATTGTTACCTTTAGCCCTCGACCATTTTTTAAATAATAAATATGATCAATTGCATCATCTAATCGTTTCCAAACTTGAGGAGAGTCCGGTCTACCCATGATGTAGCCTTTTTTAATTCCCCAGGTTTCACCATAGAGTCCGTGACCAACAATTTCATATTCCAAACGATTATCTTGAGTATCAACTCCACACGTCAAAGCGAGAACACCATCCGGCAAATATTCCGAATTGTACTCTTCTCTTCTGTCAAGCATTTCATCTTCATCTGCAAGATCTCCACGGTCCTCCCATAATTCTCCGAACAAAGTATTGAATACAACTTTTAATTGTTCGGGATCCTTGCGTGCTTCAAGGAATTTTTTTACAATCCTTTGCCAAGGAGTCCAAGGGCTTGTAAATGCATTTAACCAAAAAGAACGATGCCCATTTTCATATGCTTCCGGATTTTCTGCAATCCATTTTGCAGGTTGCTTTCTCATATCCTCTTCTGAAGTTATGCATCCACAATGAGGACAGGCAAAACCAAGTATTGTAACATTATAAAATTCTTTACCCTTAACAATTTTACTGGTATAGTCGAACTTTATATAATCAAATACAATGTTTGTATATTCTCCACAGTGAGGACATTGATGACACCATCTTTCTTGAGTTCCCTCTTTGAATGATGATTCAATGTTACTTGCATCCTTTGTGGTTGGAGTTGAAACTTCAACCGATTTTCTATTATAAAATGTTATTTGTCTTGCTTGAGATAATTCCCAAGGATCGCCTTCATCTCCTGCGGAGGTTGCCCACCTATCACGTTCGTCACCAATTACATATCTTGTTGGAGTTGAACATAATGCTGCAGCAGATTCCGAACCGCAAATTGTAAGCACTCCCCCTGGGAATGTTTTTTGCAAAATAGTGTTACCACTTTCTTTTGTTTTTGTTTTGCGGATTTTATCTTTTAATCGCTTACTATCTCTAAACATTGGTGCAATACGTTGTCTAGAGAATTTTCTTGCAGCTTCAAGGTTTGGCTGAATATATAAAATTGATCCTGGGGCCTGGTCAATAATATAACCTATTATGTTTAATTCAAGCTCTGATTTACCAATCTGAGAACCTGCAACCATGGTTATTCTGCTAACCTTTGGATCATTAAAGGCACGCATCGGCTCTCTTAGGTATGGTGTTCTTGAGGTTCTCCACGGTCCAGGTTCTGCCGATGATTCTGGACTCAGTACCCTATGTTTATCTGCCCATTCATCAACAGTAAGCTTTTCCGGAGGTTTGAAATATTCAAGTGCCGGTTTTATTGTGTTGTTTAAATCTCTCTTGATTTGGGCAGGAGTTTTAAATTTTTTTATCAATAATCTGAATCGTCATCACTGGTTAATCCTCCACGTTCTTTGACTTTTGCTTTGAAATATTGAGGATCATATTCATACTCTGAAAGTTTTTCTAATATTTCAAAACAATGTCTTTCGATCACTTCGGACACCTCGGCAGTAGTATTTAATGTGACAACATCCATTGCTAATCTTCCCGGTAGACCTGACAACATACTTTTAATGTTTGCTGCAAGATCTTCAATCAATGCTTGTACATCTTCAGAGCGGTGCATTTTTCCTTTTAATTCGTTTAATTCCAATTCTACAAGAGAAGCTTTTGCTTCTTTCAATCGTATTTCTGCATCAAACTTTTTAGTTTCTTGTTCTTCGCTATTCTGATTTCTCTTTTGCAATGAGTCTTGCAGAAAAGTTATATATTTCTTTATTGCAATTGGTGGATCAAAATAATAACTTCCTTTTTCTTTTACACTTGGAATTATATTATCCTGCGCAAGCTGTTGAACTCTTCTTGCACTTATACCAAAGTAATTTGCTAGAAATTCTGTTGGTTTTAATTTACTAACATCCATAAAATTTCCCTATATTTTTTCTGTGCTAACGAAACGAAACGGGGTGAAAAATTTTTTCAAAAAATAGATTGTTTCTGGGCTCGCCAGCACCACAAAGAAAAAATTTCTCTGACAGAACCTACCCGAATTTTTTATACTCCTCAGACACTCCAGAAAGGCTTGTATTGATTTTTTCAGAGTGATTGTAGGTTAACCCTCATTCATAAATTTTTACAAGCCTTAATGAACCGTCTAGCCGTTTATGAATTTTATTCACTTATGGCTTTTAAAGGAGACTTGATTTCGTTTCCTTCTCTTATACATTTTGTTGTTGTGTTATCGAACACTGTTAAATATCTTTTAACTATTGCATCACAATATTCAGGACTGAGTTCTATTACTCTTGCCCTGCGCCCCAACTTCTCGCTTGCTATGATGGTTGTTCCTGAACCACCAAAGGCATCCATTATTATTTGTCCGGGCCGAGATGAATTTTCTATCCCATCAATAAATAAATCAACCGGCTTCATTGTAGGATGTAATGTACTCTTGGTTGGTCTGTTGAAGTTGAGTATTGTAGACGGAACATCTAACATTCTCTTCATTAGTTCAACCAATTCTTCTTTCTTCAGCTTATCAAATTCAATAGTCTTTAATTCATTTACTGTCGGTATATTTCTTTTCTCTGTAAAGTAATGCGCAGCTCCTTCTTTCCATCCATATAAACAAGACTCATGTTTCCACTGATAGTCTTGACGGCCCATTACAAAAGAGTTCTTTACCCATATAAGATTTTGCTTAATCAGTATTCCTGCAAATTCTAATGCACGTTGGAAGTTTATTCTTTCGCTGTCTGCGTGCCAACAATAAACTGTGCCACCGGCTTTTAAAAATTTACTCATTGGAGTAAAACAATCTAAAAGGAATTTGTAAAACTCGCTGTCACTTAGATTATCGTTTGCGATTTTTAATCCGGTAGCCCCTTCATAATCGACATTATAAGGTGGATCCGTGATGACCATATCTGCAATATCATCTTCCATTAATCGAATATAAGTGTCTGTATCACGGCTATCGCCACATACAAGACGGTGTCTACCTAATATCCATAAATCTCCGAGCTTTGTAAAAGCTTGCCCTTTTTCTGCCGGCAGTACGATTGTATCTAAATCAGCAACTTCTTGCGCTTCTTCTATCACGTCAATAAGTTCTTTGTATTCATCTTCTGAATATCCTGTTAAATTTCCGTATTCTTCGAAGTTAAAATCTTCAAACATTTGGGCCAATAATTTGGAATCAATTTCTGAAAATTCTGCAATCTTGTTATCTGCAAGAAGTGCCGCATTTTCTTCATCATCACTTGTAAAATTTTGATATTCAACCGGTACGGATTCAAAGCCTGCAAGTTTTGCTGCTTTTAATCTTCCATGACCTTTTACTATATAACCCGATCTTGTAGAGACTGTAATTGGAGCTCTCCAACCTGTGCGCTTAATAATATCTGCAAGCAATTTTATTTGCTCTTCCGGATGAGTGTTCGGGTTTTTAGGATTTTCTTTTAAGGCCTCCGTTTCTACGATTTCATCAAATGCGCAAAATACATTTACTTGGTTGATTTTTGCACGTTCAGCTACATCAAGTGTTTGATTTTTAGACATAATACTACTTCCTTTTTCCTACCGCTGTGATACGGTGGTTAAGGCGGTGCTTTTAGTATGTCTAGAAGTAACATCTTCGTATGGTCGCCAAACTAATGCGAAGGTGTAAGCAATTCACATGTTGCTTTCGCCACTATCTACTCAAATTCATTGTTATGAAATACAGCCGGAGCAAAACCCCGACTGTATTTTTTTTGTTTTATTTATTTTAGAAATAAATTGCCAAAGATTTTTTCAAGCACATCTACAACAATGGAATTTCCGGCTTGTTTATACAATTGCGTGTTACTGATTCCTGCAGCTTGCGCTCTGTAAAAATCTGTATCATCAAATCCCATTAATCGCCAACATTCCAAAGGTGTTAACCTTCTTATGCGCAGATTTTTAAATATCATTGGCCCGGAGTGAGTGCAAATTGTAGGAGATATTCCTTCATCTGAATAAACTCTTCCATCTGTCGGGTTCCCTCCAAACCTCTCCGTTTTTCTGATATTTCCAACTTGTACAATTTTATATTCCATCACAAGGTTATCTTTTTGCACCGTAGTTAGTGTATTTGAGATACCCTGCGTATTTGGTTCTAATCTTTGAACCATCGGACTACCCTTTTGTCTATCTGAAGGATTTTGAGGATTTCTCCCTCTGCTTGCAACAATAGTACATTGTTTTATTCCTTCTTTATCGAAGCAGAAAAAAGGTTTATCGCCTATTTGCTTGTTCAATAAATAATTATCATCCATTCGTGATCCGGCTTTTGTTGTTACAGAAAATGCAACTTCAGCTTTACCCGGATTGTGAGGTTTGAACCTAAAACCATTTCCTTTTTGTTCGTTGTTCAAAGAGTTGTTTATAAAATACTCCAATGTTTTTTGACTCAAATAAAAAGACTCACTAACATTTTCTTCTAAAACATCAATGAGTCTTTTATTTAAAATCTCTTTTTCCGGAAACTTAAATTTTCCATCATCTATATCCTTTCGGATGCTTACTCCATAAACTCTTTCTCGGTTTTGAGGTATTCCGTAATTTTTAGCATTTAGAATTTCCCAATATGTGTTATATCCCAATTCATCAAGATATTTTATCCACTCTTCAAATTGTTGCTTAAATTTTTTGCCTACGAGATTTTTGACATTCTCTAATAATAAATATTTCGGAAGTGTTTCATCTGTTTTAGCTATTTCCAATAATCTTTGCACTTGGTACAACAATCCCGAACGGGTATTTTCGTTTATGCCCTCCTGCCTTCCGGCTACTGAGATATCGGTACAAGGGAAAGAATAAGTCCATAAATCTGCATAATTTAATCTCTCAATAGTTTTAATGTCACCGTAATTGTATGTTTTACCATACATAGCTTCATAACTACCGATTGCGTACTTATCGATTTCTGAAATTCCTACAATTTCGTGCTTAATACCGATTCTTTGCAGTGCCTTTTTTTGAGCTCCTATTCCACTAAACAGCTCATTGACAGTGATTGTTGCGTTTTTAACCATAGTAATATTTCCTTTTTCCTACCGCTGTGATACGGTGGTTAAGGCGGTGCTTTTACTAGGTTAAAAGTAACACTTTCGCATGGTCGCCAAACTAATGCGAAGGTGTAAGCAATTCACAAGTTGCTTTCGCCACTATCTACTCAAAATATTTAATTGTGAAATACCGGCATCGCAGAAATGCTTTGCCGGTATTGTTAATTGGAGGTCTTATTTTGTGTTTTCTCCGAGGTATCGTTTTAAGTGATGATTAAATCTGGAATGTAAAAGTTCTCCCAAACTTTGATTCATCACATTTCTTGCCTGTTCGTTATCAACCATTTGAGGCAAGGATAATGTTTTCATCGGATTAATCACTCCATCGGAATCTCTTAGCCAAGGAATTATCCTGCTACTGCCTTTTCTTGCAGGAGCCACAAAAGGAACTTTTCCCTCTTTGGTCGGAGATTTAACCGCTTTTTGTTGTTTTTTTACCTTCAGCTTGACTGAATATTTTTTCCCTTTTTTAGGCTGAGTCTTTGGTGCCACTCCAAAATGTAGCGGGGTTAAAACTCGGCCCTCATAATTTAGTGTTAATTCTGCGATAGTTTGCCCTGTAATTTTAATTGTTCCGGCTTTTTTGAGATCCGTCTTTTTCTTTGTAGGCATAACATCAGCTTTTTTAATACTAAAAACTTCTCTTACTGCATCAGCAACTTTTCCTGGCGCACGTCTTTGCATATCGCCTATCGTTTTACTGAATACACCCGAAGGATCGCTCAGTGCCTTCGATAATTTGTTAAATTTTTGTTGAACATCGGAAGTATCGATTTTTATTTTTTCAAAATAACTCATGATTCCTCCTAGTAACAAAAAACTGCAGATTTTCTGCAGCAACTAACCGAATCTTTTTTTGAACATTTTAACAATACAACAGTTTCTTGCTCTATTTCACTACCGCCAACTGTCAATCACTCTCATTTTATAAATATTTATATTTTTAACTCTCTTTTACTCTCATACAAAAATTCTTAAAACTCGCTAAAATTAAGAAAAATTTGTTTGAAATCTTTCCGACACATTTTTAGGATTTAAACAAAAATAAGCAAAAAAAATTCCCCCATCCAAAATGGATGAGGGAATTAAAATCTATTGAATTTTAAACCTAGCCTTGCATTAAGCTATCATAGTCAATATTATGATTTCTTGCATATTTAATAAATTGTTTTTCTTTTTCTGATACTCTAATTTGGAACTGAAGAACATTATCCGGATTCTTTTTCTTTCTGCCGGAACCTTCACGATAACCACCCCAGAATTTTTTTACTTCTTGGTCAACTTCATTGCGCAACTCAGTTTGTTCTTCTGGTGTTAATAATTCTTTAATGAGATCATCATTGGTTTTCATATTATCCATGGAATTACCTCCTTTTATATTTTTCAATTCTGGTCATTGCAATTTCTTTGTATCTTTCCGGAGCTTTTTGAGTTTTCTTTAATGCGATAAGCCCTATAATTATTATTTTATTTTCGTGATACATAAAGTAGATACGAACTTTGTCGCTTTTTAATTCGAATAAGCCTTCTTTATTTAAAGGTCTGCTGTTTACACCGTCTTTACCTAATTCTTCAAAGATTGCAACGGTGCGCAAGACTCTTTTTTGGTTTTGTTTATCAAGACTTCTTAGTTCGTTTTCTGCATCTTGTGTATATTGTGCTGTAAATTGCTTTTCCATATTCTTATTATAACTCATCTTTTGATTTTTGTCAACATTTTTCAAGTTAATTATATAAAAAAATACCCTCAATCTTTACAAACTGTAAAAATGAGGGCTTTTTGGAGGTTTTATTAGGGATATTAAAGGTTTCCGATAAAAGCTGTAGCTTTGAACAGATTTCTGTCATTTATTTCTTTTTGTAATTTTTTTGCTTTCGGTGACATTATTGCAATAGCGACACCAACTGAGGGAATTGGCGGCACATCCTCCTGCCCTGGAATAATAAAACCCTCTTTTCTGTGGTAGAATTAGCCACAAAGCATTGGGGTTATTTATTATGTAATCCTGCATATAGCCGGTTTCAAATCTATTAGAAGGAATGACAAAACAAATATGCGTGTCCGAATTCGTTGATTCCTTGAAACCCTTAGTTACCCATTTTGGTGTTTGATTCCAAGGAGGATTACAAAAACAAAGACCGCTCCATTTCTGAAGCAGTCCGTTTTCTGTTTTTGTGTAATGTATATTTGCCGGTATATTTTCTTTTGTGCAGCAGACATCTATATCGAATTTGTCTTTTTGAAATAGTTCAAGCAGTGGCTCAAATATATCAGGTGGTGTCATATAATCATCTCTTCCGGATTTATAATGTTCATCCCCTCCGTACCTTCCACCGATTCCTCTTTGTTTCTTTTCTTCTTTTATTGCCTTTTCAAAAGTAATCAGTTCTTCATCTGTCATTTTCTCAGCTTTTATTTTATTTATTGCTTCAAAAACTGTTACTTGGTGTGACGAGGTCATCATGCCAGTTTTCCTCCTTCTCTTTTACTTTAGGATCTAGATTATTGTTTATTTTCCATTGTTTGGCTATTATATGATTCCGTGTAAACATTTCAACATTTTTTAGTTCGTCATCTATAGCCATTATAAAACTGTATTTATTTTGCTTTTGCAGGTTTCGCAGCATCTTTTCTTTTACAATATCAGCATCATCAAAATCATTGTATTCTCGCATCATAATTAAATGATTTTTGGCAGTTAATTCGGGGAACTCTTCAAATAATCGACTCCTTGTTTCATTTGCTATAATTTCACTTCTTGCGGTCATAAAAATAACAAATATTCCTTCTATAAGCATTTCTTTTATAAAATTTTTAAATTCTATACATGTGAGAGATCTTGGATCATTTACATGCCGGTGAAAATAATCCCATTTTTCTTCCCCCGATAATCCTTGCTTTTTTATTTCATCAAATATCCAAGCTGTATAAAACAGACAACCATCTAAATCACATATTATTGCATCTTGCATGATTTCTCCTCTATTTTCATATCTTTTATTCCTGATTCATCAATACGCATGTCAACAGTTAAATGTCGCATATCTTGATTTTTAAATTCTTTTTTTATTTCTTCCGAAAAATTTTTTTGAGGTAAAGTTAAATCTACCGGGATTCCGAGTGCTTTATCAAAAGCAATTCTTGCTTCTTTTATCATTGCACCAATATTGCATCTTGATTTCATTCCCAATTGTAGTTTTTTCATTACTATAGCCTTCTCCCTAGTTCAATATCAAAAACAAACCCTTTATATTTAAGGTCAGTTTCTATTCCATCTATACAAGAAATGCTCTTTATTTCAAAGAGCATTGTTTTTTCTTTATTTGTTGATTTTACAATCTGACCACAGCGCAAACGTGCGGTTTTAACTTTTCTAAATTTATCAACATTGTATAAATCGTTTGGTTCTATTCCTATGTTCCTGCACCAATGAGGACAGACTCTACGATATTCATGTGTCTTTTCTCCAGATTTGATTTTATCAAACCATTCCTTTTTTATAGGGAGATCAAGAATTCCATCCTTTTTGCTCATTTTTCTATTTCCTCATAATATTTGCACCAGAAATCTCCTGGCAAGGTTGTGTCATTTAATTTTTTGCACATTCCCCAATTAAAGGCATTTACGGAATAGAAATTTTTACAAGTTATGCATCCACACTCCTTACCTCGCCATAAAAAACAGCAAAATATAAACAAGATTGTTGGTAGGGATAGTATTGATAATAAAATTAGTAATAATTTAACCCACATCTTTTTCTCCTTTTTCTTCTCTCATTTTCAAAACAATAGTCATACAGGTTTCGGCATTTCTAATTCTTTGTTCGTATTCTTCACGATTTCCGGCAACAACCGTAAGATATTTTTGTGTATCTGTGTAAATAAAATTGCCATATCTGAATTCTTGTTTATAATTTCTAGTCCATTCATCAGGGCTATCAAATACTTTAAAGACCACTTCAATACCATCTTTTTCAACAACTGCAATTCTATCCCAGCGAGTTTTTATTCTTTCTTCAAGAGAAAGTTCATCTCCGCCATCGGTCCAGTGAACAATATTCCCAAAATAAATTCTATTTCCTAGTGTATCAATTAAGCCGGTCCAATTTTTATTTTCTTTAGCTTGGTATTCTAAATTTTCGATTTTGTCTTTCATTTTTGAAATTTGTTGTCTTAATTTATCAGCATAGCCAATAAATATCCACCCCGGATCATCAACCTCTGTAAATTCGAAGTCATATTCGCTTACCAACGCATCCCCGGTTTTATTTAAATATAAGGTTTCTCCGTATTCTTCTCCGAGGTAATATTCACTTCCTGGTATAAATAACCTTATCGCTAACGGGCAGAGCAAATTTTCATTTGTTTCATCTTCATCGTAGCAATTTAAAATGTCGTTTTCTACATACTTATAATCTGCACTATAATCAGCCAAACGATTCGCAAGGTTTGACAATATTTCTTTCCATTGTTCAATTGTTTTACTCATCATTTTCCTCCAAATCAAAACATTCAAGCTGATTCACTCTTTCTGCAAGTAATTCAGCGGTTTCTTTAATTTCTGTCAGTTGTTCTTTGTTCCATCCAAAACCATCATTTGTTTTTTGAAACTCCATATCTAATATTCTTTTTAGAATTTCTTTTATATCGCTTTCTAAAATAGATTTTTCCAAATTTAAATCCATTGCTTTGGTTCCTTCCCACATTAAAATACTACTTATGATTAAAATAAAACCTCCGATACCGGCTATGGCATCATTGTTTATTTGTAAAAGTAATATTAACCAACCTATCATCATAAAAACACTACCTAATATCGCTTTCATTTTTACTTCCCTCCTTTGTTAAAATAGCTCCATAAACGGATTACATAAATTACAGCAACTACAATTACAAAAATTGCCAAAATAACTAGATCCTTCATTTTTTACCTCTCTATTAATTTAAATTTTTCACTAAAACAAATATTTATCACTTTTGTGCATTCCAATCCGGCAGCATTAAAACTTGCGCCATCCTCAAGACGTTCAAATCTTCCATAACAAAAAGCCTGGCCATTATCTTTTTTGACCAGACAATAAGGACATTCTCCCTTGCAATAAGGTTCTATCCTATAATCTTCTTTATTGTAATTGCGCCACTTTCTGAATTTTATAACTTTCATACCGGTGCTTTATCCGAAAATTGCAATTCATCAATTATATGCGTAATTTCGCCAATAGTGCAGTCATCACAATCACTGTTAATTGCGTGTTCTTTGCAAGTTTCACAGCGACGTTCTATAATTGATTCTCTAATCTCATTGATGGCTTCTTTGTATTTTTTTATTTCGTTGCAAGGTCTGTGTTTACATACACAAAGTGCAACTCCGTCATTTTGTTTAGTGCAAAAATTCATTTTCCCTGACCTCACTTTTTATTTTTACTTCTCTCCTTTTAATATTTGTTCAAGTTCTTCCTTACTCCATGCAATTCTACATATATTCAATAAAACTTTAGAGCTTGTATATATAGGAATGCCATTAAATCTTTCTTGCAAAGGTATATTCATTGGTTGTTTTATTGTAAGCAATTTAGATTCAAGATTCTTGAATGTTATTGGATTAATAACAAACGCGTATGGAGCTTTTATTTTTTCTTGCAATAGTGAAATTTTGTCATACATTTCACAAAGCATTTTAAGATTGAGAGTTGTTTTCCCACTTGATATACCTCCCGCAAAAAAAACACTTTTACCCATTATAATGTCGTGAATAATTTTATCAAATTCGTGTTGCTGAATTTCTTTACTGAATTTTAAAGCTGATATTCTATCCATTATTCCCTCCTGTAATTGCCTTTATTTTTGGTGGATGATGTAATTTTTTGAATGTGGTTCTTTGATAAAAACGGGCATCGCTTTCACTGTATCCATATTCAAATCTATGTTCCAACAATAAATGAGTTTTACACTGAGGGCATCTATAATTCTCATCCGGACATTCATTTTCCCAACAATTATAATCAACATATCCACATGCCGGACATATTGCATTATTTCTGTTTTCTATTTGGGGATTCTGCTTTATTTCTTTTAATGGTTTTAGCCAGTAAGGGGAAGCAAACACATTCTGTATTTTATAATCCGTGTCTTTGTACCTTATTTTTGAATGCACATCATATAATTGTCCATTAATAGAAAAATTATTGAACCAGTCGGGAAGTTCATCTTCTGTCTGCGCAATTAAATTATAATTATTTTCTACATATTCCTGGGTACATTCACCGTTATGCAAGAATAAATCAATTTCCTGCTTATGCTGCCATATTTTAGTTATCACCTTTATTTTCCTCCAATTATTTAAGTGGTTTTCTATAATTTTTTATTATTATTCCTGGGGAAGATTCCCCATTTCTTCGAATAACAGATTTCAACACCAAAAATTCATTTTCAATATTACTTGTTTGCCTTTTTGCATATTCAATAATTTTGCACTTGTCTTTTTCGTCAACTTCTATTAATCCCCAATTTTCAGGAAGCTCATGAGGAGTTATTAATCCGACTGGAGCTATATAAAGCCTGAAGTTTCCCATGCCGGTTTCCGGATTCTGCCGAAATGGTTTCTTTGCATCTTTTAAAAAATCAGCCCTTGAAATTTTAGCTTCAAGCATTACTGTATTTGTATCATTTGCAAACCCTAATACATCGGGCTTTTCTGAGGCAAAAGTTGTTATTTCTGTTACTATAATGTTGCATTTTGAACAATACATATTCCCTTTTGTAGGCGGATTTTTCATTATAAAATCAGCCCCTAGTTTAATTAATTTTTGATGCAGCGCATGTGTTTGTTTTATTTTTGCACTTCTCTCTTCTCTTTTTCGTTTGCGTTCTTGTAGTTGTCTTTGAAGTTCAGCTTCCTTTTGTTTTGCTTTTTCTAAGTCTTTTTCTGTGTAAGGAAGACCTTGTTCTTTACAAAATTCTAACCACTGTCTTTCTCGAAATGTTGTAGCCATTGTTATAACTCCTGAAGCTTATCCACTCCAAATTCTTTTAAGTGCGATCCTTTGGGCCAGTCAAGTTCCGGGGTTGTAAAAATATCCCCAACTATTTCTGTATATTTTTGATAAGAACCAATGTCGGTATAACCTTTTGAATATCCACCTTTTTGGCTGCAATAAGTTACGCATCCTGTTTCATAATTGTTACTGCCCAGTTTGCACTCTGTAATATCGCCTTCGAACATAAGATTTCCAAATTTATCTTTGATTCCGGTGCATCGTAATCTTGCAATAAATTCATAGTTAGCAGCAACTTGTCTTTTTGCCTTACAGATTTCGTTATCATAGTAAATTAAATCATCCAGAGATATATCTATATAAACCCACTCTGCACAGCCTGGTTCGTGGTGTCGTTTTTTAGGTTTAAAATATACAAATCGGTATATTTCATTGAGATTTTTGACCTTTTCAATATCTGAAGAATAGTGACAGATATTACTCCAATTTCTTTTAGGTTTAATTTCTTTTTTTCTGGCCATATTCTTTTTCTCCATTCTCAACTTTTTCAAGTTGCTTTTCTGTAACTCTGCTCATTGCTTCGCAAATTATCCAAATGGGAATAATTAAAGGGAATAAAATTAAACTGATTGCAAAAATCATTATTTTTACAAATTCCTTATAAATCTTTCCAAGTAGCTTCATTGATTACTCCCTTCTTTAGTATTACTTCCTGTTCTCTTCTTGAATTAAAATATGCATAAATATCAGACTTTTTGATTTTCTGTGTTGCAATAAATTTTTTATGCATCTTAACTGCAACCATCGGATCCGTGGTCCAGTTAAATTTCTTCGAATCTTCCTTTGTGTCACATGCCCGATAAATTGGCATAACCTTTGGTAAAATTTTTAATGCTTGACGTTCTGAAGATTTCATTATTTTATGCTGCCTTTTCCTGTTGGCATATATCAGCTTTTCCCATTGTTCAGTGCATATTCCGTCATATATCCACAAAGCTCTAAGTATGGTCCAATATAAATCATCTGCCATATATTCTTGGATTTCTTCAAAATACTTTAGCCTATCTGTCCGTTGTAGCTTGAATAACTTTTCTGCGATTTCAATAGGTAGCTGATATAATGACCTTGGTGGACACGTTTTATCCTCAATAGAGCCTACAATTTGTTGTATTTGTTGTTTTAGTTTAGTCATCATTCCGCTTTGAATACCTTTTGAAAGCACTACTTCTTTAGTTTTTTCTTTTATCGCCATTTTCTTTCCTTTTTTGTCTTATTGTTTCTCTGTATTTTTCAAGCACGATTCCGGCTTTTGTTACTTCGGGAAACTCGCTTATTCTATGATTTTGATTTAGTCTTACTAATTCTGCACTCGTTACACATGCCAGATTTTCAATATTAAAATTTCGGATATTTCTATCTAAAAAAATGACCTTATTCCCTTTAGGAATAGATCCGTAATGTTCCTCGTATATAACAACGTGTTTTTGTTTCCATTTGTTCGGATCTGCAACTTTAACCTGCATATAGCCATCTTTACCAACTCTTTCACTTCCAACCGGTCTATGGTTATGAAGAACATTCCCTTTTTTGAACATTGTTCTGGCACATTTTTTATATTGTTCCGGGTTCATTTTTTTACCCTTATTTTTGGGAACATGTCCTTTTTCAAAATATCCTGTTAAACCACTAAATATTTTATGGTTTGTTTTATAATGATCAATTTGTTTTATCGTATAGTTGGTCCCAAATTTTTTATTAACCAACTCAGTCAAATCTTTATTGTATTTTCCTGCAACATTTTCTTTTATAAATTGGGCAATTTCCGGAGGAAATATTGATCTAGCTTTTGAGCCATTGTATCTCATTCCACTTTTTAATTTATGATTTGTTTTATATGAATGCATTGCACATACTGTGAAATTCGTTCCCAATGCTTCGTTTGTTATTCTGGTTAATTCTTCACAAGTAATTCCTTTAACATGTGCAGCAACAAAGTCATACACTTCTTGGCTATACTTTTTCACCATTTTCACCTCCGGAATTGCGGGTTAGCAATTTTGGCAATTGCTTTTGACCTCCATTTTGTCTTTGCATAAAGACTGCGGTCTTAAGTGCAAGTTCCCCATTTTTTATAATTGTTTCTGCCACATTGGTTATAGCTTGAGCTTTAGTTATTGCAAGCTGTGTTTCTTCTTTGGATAAATTCTCATCATTAAGAATTCGCATTTGTTTAAATAAATAACTGTTTAAATCTGATAAATTTGTATTTTCTGACATTTTTAACCTCCAATTATGTTTTAACCTAATAAATTATTTAATAAATTATAAGCATCGCTTATGATATCCGGTGGTGTTATCTGATCTTCTTTGATTTCACAATTGTTTCCATTTTGGAAAGACTTACCGGTCAATCTTTTTACAATAAATTGTTGCAAGGAATTACAACACTCTTTTTGAAATAATGAATTAACGTGTGTTTTTACCGTACTATATGAAATTTTCAAAAATTCGGCGCATTCTTGATAACTTAATCCCTGGCATAATAGTTCAGCTATTTCATTTTCTCTTGTTGTATTGTTTTCATAGCTCTGAAATTCTTTATCGTAACCGAGAAGCAAGCTATCAGAATTTTTATATTTTCTTCTTATAGCATCCACCTTATGACGATTAGCTTTAAGCCTTTGTTTGAAAATCATCTCTTCTTCAGGTGATAATTTAACCGATTCTAATATAAAGCGCCTTAGATATTCATAAGCATTTTCATTGCTCATTAACTTTTACCTCCATAAAAAGATCCGGGGTTTCCGGATCTTAGTTTAAATATTGTGTGAATACTCTTTTGAATTCGCTTGCCATTTCAATATGCGCTTTTATTGTTTCTTCCAGGGTTTCTTCATTTGAGACATCCGCATCTATCGTTTTTCTGATTCTGGAAGATTTTTTGCCTTCAATTTTCTGCCAATCCAGTGTACCGAGTTCTTTTTCGATTTCTTCTTTATGTTCAAGCAGCTTTTCAAATATCGTTTTGTCATCTCTTATTAAAATTTCGCTTGCTACATAGTTTTTAGCAGTGTTCACTGTTTGGAATATTTCCACTCCACCTTTCCCTATTGATAGACTTTGGAAGTGTCTTGGTGCAGGGGTTATTTTTCTGTTGCTTATTTCTGAGTATTTAATCCAATATTTATGCTGTAGTATTTTTGCCGGAGTTTCATCATTTCTTTGCGATTTTCTTTCTTTGAATTCTGGTTTTAATATGCATTGTATATCGATATCTGACTCATCATCATTAAGTGCAGCTTTGAATATAAATGTTTTAATATCATCTCTGCCGGTTGATTTATTCATAATATCAACTAAATTCTGAACCTCTTCTTTTTCTGAAGTTACAAGCCATGCTACTAAGGGGGCCTGTGGTAAATTTTTAACAACCGGATCATTGAGCCTTGCTAATAATGAATTAATGTTTTGGGTTAGATCACATATTTTTAATACTGTTCTACCGTCTGCTTTTGGATATTCTGCCAGTGTTGATGTTATCACTGCCGGTTGATACTCTTCAATAAAATTTTCAAAATTAGCTTTTGTTTTGAGTACTGTTTTTACTGTGATTTCTTTGTTTGTCATAATGACCTCCTTTTTCTTGTGTATTCAACTGTTTACAAACACACAATATCGCATATTTAAATAATATCTATGCATACAGGCTTATATTGAAACAAAAGGACATAATTAAAAAGGCTCCGGGTAAAACTTACCAATAAACAACCGGGTAGGAAGTCGGAGCCTTTGTGGATATTAAATTTTGGTATTTATAACAAGATATAAAAGAAGGCTTTAGTTTTTACGATATATGTGCAACCGGCCCAATATATCAACCTTCAGCATATGCACCTCCATTCTCCGAATAAACTGATTTTCAATTTAATATAAGATTCGGTTAGTTGCGCAATATCAGTTCTTGTTCGGTTTTTATCTTTTTTATCAAACCTTCGGCAGATTGCAGACACAACTCTCTTTCTCTTTCATCAAGTATTGCAAATCTGCCATAATCAATTGGCATTACAATTTTGTAAACTGCCGCATAGGAATTTACTATATCTACTCTTCTTAATTGTTCTTGTGTCATATTATTTCCTGCAATTGTTTTCTGTATCCCAAAGTTGTTTCCATGCCGGATATTCCTTATATTCTTCTCCGTCAATCTTCGATCCTGCTTTTTTCTTTCCTACTTTCAGCATTAAATACTGACCGTTGCGCAAATCATCAAAGTTGGATATTGTTCCATCAAAATTCAGCAGCACCCCGGAGCCGGTATAATTATCAAGTCCGAGTTCTTTCATCATTGTTTCCGGTACCCATTCCCCCCATTGTTTAAAGAAACAAGGAACTTTTTGCGCTGCACATTGTTTTATTATGTTTCTTATCCATTGAGGGTGAACCGGTCTTGCATTCGGTCCAGATTCTCCTCCGACAATTACCCAATTTATTCCGGTGAGGTCTAATTTACCAAGGTCACTGAGCATAGGTTCACAAGATAGAAACTTTATTTTTGCGTTTGTTTTCTTTAAATATTCTATTCTATCCTTATGTTTTAAATTTTCGACTGTAACACCTAACCATACATTCTCTGGGTATTTAAAATCTGGTAACCGATAAGCTCTCTTTGTTAATATTTGGAATTGATTAAATGGCTGCACTTGGCAAGCTGTCAATAACCAATTTATTTCACTATCCGATATTTTCTCATGAAAAGTGTCAGACATTGAATTAACGAATACCAGTTTATTTTTCCCTATTACTCGGTTTAATTCTTCACTATGAAAAACCACTTTTGAAAAAGGTTCTTTATATTTCTCTTGCCCCATGCCAGTTAATCTTTTGTGCATCTTTTCAGCATAACAATTTTTACAGCCTTCAGAGTGCTTTGTGCATCCTGTAATAATATTCCAAGTTTCTGTTGTCCACTCTATTTTACTTGTCATTGGTAGTATCTCCTTTTCGGTTGTTGATCCAGTCAAAGGCATTGCAAAGCAATTCTACAGATGTCTTAAATAAAAATGTGGACATAAAGAAGCAAAGGGCAACCGTTACCACTTTTGCAATAGCCCATTCTGCAATAGTAATATAACCAATAATTTTAAATATCATTTTTATCCTCCAATACTGTTTTTTCTTTTAAATTTGGTGGTGGTCCGATTTTTTTTACCAACTTTATAACAGAACTTTTCATCCTGCATTCTTTGATGCTTATAAAAAAATTCTCATAAATACAGCCTTTACAAATACATCCTCTTTCCCAGCACATAATTGCTGATGTTGTCCACCTTTGATATATTTCAGCCATTCGCTCCCTCCGTTCCTTCGCATGGTCGCCAAACTGATACGAAGGTGTAAGCAATTACTTGGTGCTTTTGCCACTATCTTTTGTTCTTAGTTCACTTTGTAAGTCTTGATTTTGTTTCACTACTTTGTTGTACTGATTTTCAATAAACTTGCTTTCTTTTTGCAGATCTTCATATTTTTTCTGCAAAGTTGAATAATTTTCACTCAATTCATTGTAAGCAGCTTCAAGTTCCTCATAAGTCATTTGTTCCACCATTACCTCCAAAATATTTTTGTAACTCTTTTTTATCTTTTGACCATTGCCATAAAACATAAGCCGTTACTCTTACCGGGAAACCATTGAACAATTTTCTGAAATTTTCTACATCAGCTTTAGCCATCAGATTATAAAGTTTTGTAGAGAAATCAGTCCCTCCGGGGTTTCCTTGCCAATGCTCCAAATTACTGAAAGCCTTTGCAAGCTGTCCTTTTGAAACATCATAGGGTTTTGCGCCTTCTTTTGCTTCTTTAAATGTCCAGAAGTTTTTTGTTTCACCCTCCTGTATTATTAACATCATTACCTCCAATTTCTTCTTTTTTATCCATAAATAAAACCCATTCCAATATCCAAATCTGACGATCAATCAGATTTTTTGCTGATTTGGATAATTTTGAATAATTCTTTTTCTTGAATGCTTGATACCCAAACAATTTTGCCCTTATTTCTTGGTAAGAACGAACTCTTGAATCTTTTACACTTTTTAAAAGGAGTTTTTTCTCTTCTTCTACATTTTTTTGAGGGAGTTTTGGTTTTATTTTTTTCTTAACTTTTATCGGCTTATTTTCATGCCGGTTTTTCTGCAATATTTCTTTAATTTCGGGGATATTATTCAGGTTATAAAAACGGAACGTCTTTACTGAAGTTTTTATTGCTTTAGCAAGATCCGTAAAGGTTCTAATTTTATATGAATTTTTCCCCTTCAAAACTCTTAGACATTTGTTTAAGTATTTCTTTTGTTTTTTCTCATCCATACTTAACCTCTACCCCTTCGGGGTTTCCATTTTCGATTTTTCGGAGTTTCCTTAACAATTATTCGAGAGAATTTATCTTTTGATATTGCATACCAAGGCATATCATCTAGGTTTTCTTCAGTTTGTCCGTGATTTTTAATGAAACCTTTAGCAGCTTTGAACTTTACTTTGATTTCTTTTCCTGTCTTATCAATGTCAACACCAGTAATCTCAATTAAATCTTCATCCCTTAAATGTCTATACACATCATATGGAATTAATAAAATTCTTTCGTTTCTCAATCTTTTGTTTTCTTCATCAGTACAAGTTTTATAAAATACTGCAAGATCCTTATCGCCTTCCCAGTAGAAACCCCCGATATGCACCGGGGGTTTAGAGGTTTTTAAGTAAGAGACATGTTCTCTGTCGTGATAATCGACATATTTTCTTTTTGAATATTTTTTAAGAGAAGCTCCGGTTCCGGTCAATTCAACTTCGATATCGTACTCTTCGTGCATATCCCTTTTTATAAGACCGGCTACATATTGACTTGCCGGCAAACAAAAGGTTTGCTTGCGCCCATTGATTTCTCTCACAATATCCATATTTATTTTCCCTTCAACATTTTTTGCAAGTCCACAAAGGCTTGACCGTGATACCTAAATATTCTTTTTAAATAAACATCTGTATTAATTTCAAAATCTTCATCATCTGAATAAAATGCCTTGTTAATATCTTCCCAACTAAAACCACACATATATCGAAGTTTTAAAACACTTGCTTCAGCTGTCAACACTTCGGGTTTTCTTGTTAGCAATCCTACTGTATCTTCACTTTCCAAATCTCGGAGGATTTTGTTTAATCTTTTTCTTTCACTTTCTTGTTTTCTTAAAAGTTTTTTTAGTGAATCTTCAATCTCAATCTTTTCCTGGAGTAAATATAAATTTTTATCTGAGCGAGGAGCAGGAGTTCTTGGCATATCAGTAATTCTTGCAGATTGCAAGCCGGCTAACTTTGCTTTAACTGCTGTCAGCTGATCTTTTTTCTGTCTTACCTTACACACATAGGTGCGGTAGTTTTGAAAATCTCTTCTTATATGTTCTTTACTGATTTCTACCACAACTCTTCTCTCCATAATTAAGCCCTTGAGCACCCTTTCTGTCCATAACTCGGACAACATTTTTTAAAGTCGCAGCACTTGAAAGTTGATTCTTTTTGCTGCACCTCCGTTGTTTCCTCTGATTCTTCTTTTTTCTTTGGCTCATATTCATCAAATGCCGATGCCAAATCTCTATATTCCTCTTCCGTATAGCCACTTAGTTCAAACGGAATATTGCCGGTATCGTAATTTTCAAAACAATTCAGTAATGTTTTTCTATCGATTTCTGATAATTCCTGGATCCTGTTATCAAAGAGAAGGTCAGCCATTTCTTCCTCTTCAGATGAATAATTTTGATATTCAACCGGAACTTCTTTAACTCCAAGATATTTTGCTGCCATTAAACGACCATGTCCTTTTACAATCATGCCGGATTGGTTTGAAATTGTTATCGGATATCGCCATCCTATTGATTTAATATTTTGGGCCAAATTTTTAATTTGTTCTTCCGGGTGGGTATTAGGGTTAGCCGGATTCGGTTTTACATTTTCAATTTTTACAATTTTGTCGTATGAACAAAACACTGAAATATTATCAGCTTTTGCTCTGGGTTCTGCTTTTGTCTTGTATTCCATTATCGTAATCTCCAATTCTCTCCTGTAAATTTTGCTTTTATGCTGTTGTCATAAAATCTTGACATTGCACCTTCTCCGTAGAAGTTTTCTTCTAATTCTTTCATTGAATGGTTTGCATTTACCCAAGTTGGAAGGTTATTTTCTGCTCTGTAATTTGCTATTCCATACATCAAATCAACAATGAATGGTGTCGGGTTTATTTTGTCTATATCGTCAAGTATCAATATTTGTGCGGTTTTATGCTCTTCAATTATTTTTGCGGTTGAAATACTTTTATCTTCAAATGATTTTTTTAATTTTTCCGATAAATCGTAAACATTCACATATTTTACCTGGATGCCGAAGTTTCTTATAATTTCATCTCCGGCAATACTCATTAACATTGTTTTCCCATTGCCAAAGTTTCCTATAAATATAAGATTTGTTCCCTGTAGATAGTGTTTTAGTGCATTTTTTACATATTCTTTTGTCAGCTGCAGATTATGTTTTTGTTCTTCAGTTTCTGTTATGTAATCAGAAAATTCCATGCCGGCAAATTTTTTCGGGAAATGAGCTTGTGTTATAAGTAGATGTGTAAACTCACCTAAATCGGTAACATAGGCATATTTGTCTATTAATTTTCTCAAGTTTTTTGTTTGTGGATTTACTTTATATGCTTTTTTACAATGACAATATCCACCTTTTTCTACCTCTTCTTGGCAAAACACACAGTGACCGTCTTTTACTCTTGGGCCGATTACTTCAATGCCGAGTTTTACAAGTTCATTGATCCTTTTTTCTATCATCAGAACCCTCCGTATTTTTGTTCTTTTTCTTCCTGTGGAGTAAAGTTTACCGTTACCGGTTTAGTCCTGTTGTTGCTGTTCGGTTTGAATATTCCCTCCCATAAATTTGCCATCGAGGTTTCTACAATTTCTTCAGCAATTTTTAAATCTCCGGCGGAAAATTTTATCAATTTTTTTATCCACGAAGTTAAGGATTCAACTGTTTTGTATCGTTGGTTTTTTTCCTGTTTTTTATAAGTTACCCATTTCACAACTAAAGGTATGAATTTTTCATTTTTTTTCAAAAATTCGTTATTATTAAATACTTCATGTATATATTCATATGTATTATTCTCTTCCGCTTTTTGATGGAGGGGTATCCTTTTTTTTGTGGAGGGGGTAGATTTGCTTTTTTGTTCGGTCACATCTTCATTTTGAGGTGTTTCCCCCTCTCCATTATTTTGTGGAGAGGGTATCCCATTTTTAATGGGTAGGGGGTACGGCATAGGAAGTCTTAAAATTCTTGAATCTATTTCTTTTGTTCCAGGTTTATAAACCATTTTCCTATCCAAATATTTTTTACTTACTAATTGGGATATCCATGAGGATATTGTTTTTAAATTTACCCCATATAATTTTGCAAAGTATTCATTTTCGGCCCAACAATATCCTTTTTCGTTGCAAAGTGCAGTAATTTCTCCGTACAACAATTTTGCATTCGGTTTTAGGCTGCTATCATATCTGACATCTGCAGGAATAATCGCATAAAAAGCCGGTTTAAAATCTTCGCTCATATATTCTCTCCTACTTGCGTGCCATTTTTCTGCTTTTTTGTTTTTCTTTTAAAAGCTTGTAGCACTTATCCACCCTATTGGTTTCTATAATTTTTGTTATTTCCATTTCTGCCATATTTTCAGCATATTGGCAGTGTGTAAGACCTTCTCTGTATAAAAAGTCTGCAATATCAACCGTGTTCTTTGTTCCGGTTAAATATAAGTCCAGATAAAAATTGTATGCTTCATCCCTCAAAGCTTGAATTTTTTTGTTTCTAATATCGTCTTGATATTTGCAATAAAGTTGATAAAGTTTTTTATACCAACTCATTTTGCGCAAGTTGATTTTGTTTTTCCGTGATTCAACAATTCTTAAATTTGTTTTTCCGTACGTAGGTACAGTTGTCCTTAATGCAATAACATTGCTCATAAATTCCTCCAATTAACATAATAAAAGCCGGTCTTTCCCGGCTGTCAGTATATCTTTTTTGTTTACATTCACCGGTGTTCTTTTGCTATCACCGCCGCTTAGATAGATTGACCGATTGTCTAAGAGCAATT
Organism: Candidatus Gastranaerophilales bacterium; assembly: GCA_910588555.1. Classification (GTDB taxonomy): domain Bacteria; phylum Cyanobacteriota; class Vampirovibrionia; order Gastranaerophilales; family Gastranaerophilaceae; genus Stercorousia. Next base: position 37,469 of record CAJUPC010000002.1, on the reverse strand, counting down.
ACTCGGTATCTCTGTTTTATGAATCTGATTCTTCTGTTTTTTCGGTTTCTGATGTTTCCGTTGTTTCTTCAGATTCAGCTTTTCTTGCTTCAGCTTCTGCATGTTCTTGCTCAATTTCCTCATTGATAACATCATCATGAGTTTTTACTTCTGTTTCCTGCACTGCTGTTTCTGGCATTTCTGCGCTCCTTCCTTATTTAAGTAATACAATGCCGGTCTTTCCCGGCTGTCAAATCCAAATTTTTTCGGGTTGTTCACTCTTCGGTATTTTGCAATTTGGCGGTGCTTTTACTTACTGGAAGCAGAGCCCTATGTCGGTGGATTATTAAGACATTCTTTTTTACATTTATGAACACTTTTCAATTCCAACAGAAGCTATTAAATTTTTTGGTGTTGGATATTCGTGCATAAATGATTGATAATCGGATCTAAACCCTTCTCGGATTTTATATGTTCCATCTTTATCGCCTTTAAAAATAGCTAATTTAACCATTCTGCCGTCTGCATAGTCAATATCAGCATATAGTTGACCTTCATTGAATATGTATCTTTTCATTTCTTCCGGTTTATAGTCTTTCATTTGATAGTGCAAGAAACCTAATCCTGCGGGACTTGAATGATTAACGGCATTCGCCATAATCTGCAATAATTGTTCCTCTGTTGCTTCAAATTCAACATACCCATTTGCCATAATTACCTCCAATTAAACTATTTACAGTAAATGCCGGTCTTTCCCGGCTGTCAGAATGTCTGTTTTTGAAGTTGGTGTCATCCAACACACCTCATTCATAGTGGTGTCCACCTCGGACACACTGGGCCTTTCGTTGAAGTCAGTTTGCCGACTTACTCGTCTTTCCGAGCTGTATCATCACATCGGGGATCAGAGACCGAATCTCTCTTCGGAGTCACCATTTTTTGAATGGCTTGGTTGCCAACACCTCATCTCTTTAACGATCCCCATTCATTGGGTTTCAATATAAGTGCTGCAACTCGCCCATTTTTTTACGAGGTTAGTCCGTGCAGCTGAGGTTTTTCCTGACCTGCGTTAGTATTTGTTCTGGCAGTCATAACGCTTACCCTGCCCTGCCTTTGGTTTTATGACAACCAATAAAACAATTCTTTTTTTGCGGTCCGGCCACAGGGAGAAATATTTTCTCCCTGGCGACTCCGCCTAAACACTTTTAACGAGTAGTGTTTTCGCATTTATTTCTCGGTTGAGTTCTCGTGCTTGCTCACGTTTGTCTTTCCAAATGCCAATTGTCTTTCCAATAGTCAAGTGCCTTCTTTGTTTTACTTTGTGAAACCTTCTGACACTACGGTTTACCCCCAAGCGAAACTTTATTATTCGGAATTTGGGAACATAACGCTGCCCGAAGAGGTTTTTGCTATGGTGCAAAAACATAAACCTTCTTACTATTTCGTATAAGAATAATCCGCTCGCCTCCATGCGTGAATCTGGCTCCTCTGTGGCGAGACCGCAATGGCCACCTCTTTTTGTACTTCCATTTTCTTTTTCATACAATAATGGAATTATGTCCTTATGGATGCCGGAGGAATAATTTCCCATTCTCCGGCAAATATAAAAACACAAATTTTTACATCATTTTTCTGCGCCGTTTACAGCTTTCGGGCGGGAACATCCCATAGACATTTTCAATTGTCAGATTACTCATGCCCCCTACTCCGCATCAGTCGTCTTACGATATGAAATTTTCAAAGTTCAGTAATATTTTGATTAGACACTCGCAAGTGTCTTTTCTGCTTGCCTACATCTTTGCCATTCATGGAATTTTTCCACATTTTTGGGATCTGAATAAAATTTTCTAATCCCATCTAAGAATGTCATTGCAAGTAGCTTTGTTTCGGTTTCGGGTATAAGTGCAGGATTAATTCTAACCATTTGCACCTCCCATTGAATCATTTTTGAAAAAATCTAAAGTGACACCATAATGTTCACAGAATTTTATTAATTCATGTGCCTTCATTTTTCTTTTTCCGTTAAAAGTTGCTGTTAAATTCGCAGGTGAAATTCCTATGAGTTCAGCAAAATATTTTTGACTTATGCCGTTCAATTTTAGATATTCTTGTACTTTTTCTTCTACTGTCATCATACTTTTTACGGTTTCCCTTGTGTTGATTTAAAATTAACTCGTTTCTTTTTAATTAACATGAGTAACACTACTACTTATTCAAATTTTTGTCAAGTATTTTTTTAACAAAAATTAAAATTAGTTTGTTTTTTATTAAATTAACTGCTATATTAGAACTATGGAGGTGTTAATCAAAATGAAAAACATTAAAAATAACGCAACAAATCCTTTAACAGAGGACTTACCTCAGCGTCTAAAGATGTGTCGTGAGAATGCAGGGTTGAGCCTTCGCCAAGTTGCAAAAAAAATAAACAAAACCGCTGCAACGGTGTGCAAATGGGAAAACGGCAAAATTGAGCCTTATGGTGATACCCTTCTTCAGTTGTGCGAAATTTACAATGTTGATATAACAACCTTTTATGGAGTAACTACTGATAACAATAAAATGCGTATCACTCCTCAAGAAATTGAGTTGATAAAACTTTTCAGAAATGCGACGAAGCATGCTCAAATTGCTACAAAAACCGTTCTTAAAAACTGTCAAAAATAAAGGAATGCCCATGCCGGAACAAATAAATAATTCTCTTTCTCCCAATGAAATAATCAATTTTATTGAAAATAACTATTCTGAATCTCAGCTGAACGATATTTTAAAAATCTTTCTTCGAGCGGAGCATACCATACCTGATTCTAAATTATTAAAAGACTTGTTAAATAAAAACATTATGTGTCTATCCTTCGCACCTTATTTAAGCTATCGTTTTGAAAAATATTTTTCAAAGCATGGTATAGAAAAAATATCAAAACGGAAAGAATTCATTTTTTCAAAAATTCCGAATTTTGAAGGCCTGCATCGAGGAAAAGCTGCAAGTTATGATGATCTTATTAATTTTATTGAAAAAAATTTCCCAGACCTATTCCTTAAAATTTTATCTGAAATCCAAATATATGATTTTTCTCCAGCATTTAAAGAAAATGGTCGCTTATGTACTTTATATTTCAATAGAAAATTAAACCCAAAAGCAAATTATAAATATGATTCCAGGGTTGGACACTATGTTTTAAAAGATGATGAGGTTACAAATCTTCTTCGTGAACACGGGGTTAAATTTGAAGTTGACAATCCGGATCTTTTATTCTCCGGTGTATGCGTTTCTTCAGAAGAAACATCAAAAATCAATAATAACACCCAGATATTGAAAATTCTTAAAATTTGTTTACTGATTATTTTTTGGCCTGTTGGCTTATATTATTTGATACGCAAAAAAAATAGGAGTACCAATGTCTGATACTCCTAAATTAAATGCAGCTTTTTATGGTAGATATTCCGCCGGACCTAATCAATCTGAATCAAGCATTGAAGGTCAACGCAGGGAATGTTACGCACGTGCGAAATCTCAAAATGCAATTATTCGCAAAGATTACATTGACAGGCATATCTCCGGGCAAACAGATCAGCGCCCCCAATTTCAGCAATTAATGAAAGATGTTAAAAAGGGGTTGTATAATATCGTTTATGTTTATACTATCGATAGATTCAGTCGTAATAAGTTTGATATAGCAAAATATAAAAACGAAATGCGGAAAGCAGGTTGTCGTTTAATTTCTGCAAAAGAATATGTACCGGCAGGTCCTGAAGGAATAATTTTAGAAAGTGTCCTTGAAGGTATGGCTGAATATTACAGCAAAGAATTAAGCCGCAAAGTTAGTCGTGGTATTTATGAATCAGCCCTTAAACATCAACATATTGGTGGCACGGTACCTTTTGGTTTTGTTCTTGAAAATAAAAAATATAAGCCTGATCCAATTAAGGCCCCTATTGTTCGCGAGATTTTTGAACGTTATGTCAGCGGTGAGCCGGCTGTTGATATTTGTAGCAATCTTAATAATAGGGGAATAGCAACCTCCGTTGGGCAGAAATTCAATAAAAGTTCCTTGAATCGTATTTTATCAAACACAAAGTATATAGGTACCTACACATACAAACGAGCCTATATTGATGAAATCACCCAGGAGAAAAAGAAAGAGCTCATTGAATTTAAAAATGTTATTGAACCAATCGTTTCTGAAGAATTATTTATAAAGGCAGGTCAAAGAATGGAACAAAATAAGCACACATCAAAACGCAAAAAAGACAAACCGGCAGTAGAATTTTTACTCTCCGGCAAGCTGTTTTGTGGCAAATGTAAGGCACCAATGACTGGTGATAGTGGGACTGGCAAAAATGGTAATACTTACTATTATTATACCTGCGCAAACAAAAAAAGTAAGCGTGGCAAGGATGCATGCCGGTCTAAATCATATCCTAAAGAAAAACTAGAAGAATTTATTGTTAAATTCACTCGTGATGATATTCTTTCTCCTGAAATATTAGATTGGCTTTCTGAAAATATTATACAACTCCAGGGCAACCAAAAAGACGATATGCAAATTCGTTTAATGCTGCAGCAAAAAAAGGATGTTGAAAATAAAATTGCAAATATTATGACCGCTATTGAAAATGGTATTTTTACAGAAACTACAAAAGACCGCCTAGAAAACCTAGAAGAGGCAAAACGTAACTTGGAATATAATATCCAAGTTGAAAAATTCAAAAATAATGCTCCTACTGAATCAAAAGATAGCATAATTTATTATCTTGAACAATTTAGAAAAGACGATATAAAAGATATCGATTGTCAGAGACTTATTATAAACACTTTAATCGATACAATAATAATCGATGAAGAAAATGACAGGGGAATTGTCGCATATCGTTATAATGATGACAATAACGGCACCCGAGAATTCTCAATAAAAAACACATTCGATGTGTTCGAATGTGTTTCTTATGGTGGAGGTTAGGAGATTCGAACTCCTGACCCCCTGCGTGCAAAGCAGGTGCTCTACCAGCTGAGCTAAACCCCCACAAAGCTTTTTGTGAAAAAGCTATATATTTACTTGTCACAATATTTATTGTACATGCTGATTTTTTTTTGTAAACCCCCTTTTTTTAAAATTTTATTTCTATTTTTGTATAAATTTCTTTTAAGCGTGACTCATCATAGACATACCACCAGCCGATTAGTGTTTCAAATGCTGTTGCCTGACGGTATTCTGCTTGATTGGAACGACGGGCAACAGGTATGGGAAGATTTCTTGCGCGACGGGCAATTTCTTTTTCCTCATCTGTCAAAATTTCTTCCAAACCATGAAGAAGCTCTGCCTGATATGAAGCTTTGACTTTTTCTGTCGTTATTTTGTGAAGTTTTTTTGCATTTTCTGTCTGTCTTACTGTTTTTTCACGGATATAAAGTTCCCAAACGGCGTCGCCTACGTATGCATAATTTCTTAAATTCATTTCTTCCATAAAATTATTGTACTATAAAAAGTATTGAGGTATAATTAATCTATGAAGAAATTATTTTTTATAACAACATTTATTTTTTTGTTAATGGGAAACATGGTATATGCTGATTGCGGCTGCGCAAATCAAACAAAATGTCTTGACTTGATGACTTCAATGTACAATGAACGCGCGGCTTTATACAATGTTTTAAATCTTTCTGCTGACCAGCAGAAATGCAAAGATGTTATTGATGCACAGCGTTACGATGAATTAAAAGCTCAATTTAGAAAATATGAACAGGAAAAATTTGTTCTTACAAGACTAAATGAGCATGAAGTCAGCAAAAACTCTATTAAAAAACAGGAAAAAGTTGTTAAAGACCTTGAAAAATGCATGCAAAAAACTTCTGAAAAGTATGATAAAGAGTTTAAATCTATTCTAAATTCAGAACAAAAAGCTAAGTTAAAAACTATAAGAAAAATGGAAAAAAGTACAATTAAATATTGTCAAAAAAACAAAGCTTTTTATAAAAAAGACCCGAATTTACGTCCATTCGGCGTAAAAATGTATGAAAACGAAAGCAATGCACTCTGTCCTGTTCATAAAAAATGGCATTTGTTCGGGTTTAAACATAAAACTAAATAATTTAAATGATGATTTTTTCATAGCAATCATTATAATTAAGTTATGAAGAAATTATTAGTTTTAGGTTTAGCTGTAATTTTAAGTACTTCGAGCTGCTTTGCGTGGGGTTTCAAGAAGAAACAGGAAGCAAAACAAACTTTGAATACCGAAAATATTGAAGTCGGCCAAAGCGGAAAGGGTTATATTGGAACGCTTCCTGATATTTCAAAAAGTTTTGGTGCATCTGAGCCTAAAACTGCAAAACCTGTTGTAGAAAATTCTAAACTTTTTAATTCATCTGACGAGATTAAGCCTGTTCCGCGCGACAATCCTGCTTTTGTAAATATTATTCTAAAAGAAGATAAAACTTCTCCATATTTGAACGATATAAATGATTTACTGCCAATTTTAGAAAATATTTTAACTTGTATTGAAAACGGTTATGATGTTCAAAAATTCAATGCAAAAGTTTATTTTCTGAATAAAAATATTGATTATTTGTGCACAAAATATGAAGATAAGCCCGAATATAATTTTGTTTCGTTTCAAAAAATTATGGGTTTGAGAACTTATACTCAATCAGTTGCGAATTTGCGCGCAGAGGCTGAAAAATACAGACCATATCTTGCATACACAGGAGCCGGATATTTGTATAACGACACGGTAATTGACCAGCAGCTTGAATATTTAAAAACAGAAATTGAAGATACAATAGTTGTTATTAAAGAGGCGCGTTAACTTTTACCATTGTGCGACTTATTCAGAAACTTATCAAATATCGATTTGACTTACCATAACGTCTTTTTTATTATTATTTAACTAAACTTTCTGTTTCATTAAACATGACCATATAGAAATCGGGACTTGTCATGTTCGGATTTTTCTTCATAAACTTTTTGATGTCAAAATTTTCAAGGTATTTGTCGAGCTTTTTCTGAGCTTTCTCATTTTCGCTGTGCTCGTCTTTAAGCTTTGCAATATAGCTTTTTGTCATTGCCAGAACTTCATCTTCGGTCAAAATCGGCTGACCGCCAATTCTAACTTCATCCGGTTCTTCTTCTTCAAGATATTTTTTTAGTTCTTTTTTTGGGTCTTCTTTTTGTCTTTTGCCGTTGCTGTCAGACGATGTTGAAGACGATACAGACCTGTTTTGGAAAGGATTATTTACAGAATTAAACATATAAACACCTCATTTTTTTAGTTTATCGGCAAATCTGTAAAAAAACTTGAATAATATCATTCGTTCATACCAGAACAAAAAAGGCTCCAAATGGAGCCTTTGAATTTATTCTGCATTATTAAGCGTAACCATATTGATAATAAGTCCGAGGAAAGATAACACAACAGACCCCAAAAATGCTGACAGGAAACCGTCCACATAAAATCCCGGAGCAATATAACCTGCTAACATAAATAACAAAGCGTTAATTACCAACGTAAAAATACCAAGAGTTAAAATGTTTATCGGCAATGTAATAAAAACTATCAAAGGTCTTATAAAAATGTTTATAAGAGCCATAATCACTGTTACAAGCAATGCGCTTTGAAAGTTTTCAACACCGATACCCGGCACAAGCCACGCAACAAACATAATTGCTAATGTAAATAAAAGCCATCTTAAAAGTAATATCATATTTTTACCCCCTTATTTTTTGGTAATTCTTTATTTATTTTAAACACCGATTTAACATTTTTCATTACCCGTTTGTATAATACTTGCTAACATCAAAATTTGAATGTATAATTAAGTTTAAAGAGAGGAGTTATTATGAAAGACACTATTTTATTTATTTTAATGTTATTAATCATTGCTGATATTTGCATTCAAGGTTTTGTACAAAAACCTGACAGGTATGAAGTTGTAACAGGCTCAAATATGCTTACAATTCTTGTTGACAAGAAAACGGGTGATACATGGAGAAACTGTATTTGCGGCGAAAAATCAAATGTTCCCGGCTGCTGGGAAAAAATGGTTACGCTTAACCCTGAAGCTTTTAACAAACCTATCGGCGAAGTTGAAGCTATCAAAAAAATGGAAGTTTTGTTGAAAAAACAAGCTGAATTACAAAAAAAATCAGAAACAAAAGAACAATAAGGAAATTTTATGGAATTAAAAGAACTTCCCAAATGTCCTGTCGAAGTGACACTTAGTCTTATCGGCGAAAAATGGAAAGTGCTTATAATCAGAGAATTGCTCAACGGCACCAAGCGTTTCGGTGAGCTAAAAAAAGATGTTTCGGGAATTTCACAAAAAGTTTTAACTACAAATCTGCGCTCAATGGAAAATGACGGGCTGATTGTAAGAAAAGTTTACCCGCAAATTCCGCCGAGAGTGGAATATACTCTCTCGAATGTGGGGTATAGTCTTGCGCCTGTATTGAACGCTATGGCAAGCTGGGGAACAGATTATAAAACTTTTCTTGAACTTTTAAAAAAGAGAGGCTAATATAATATTATAAATATCCAATCGGGTTATTTATTATTTTGTGTCAAATAATATATAATTCTTTACATAAAATAGCAAATTTTTTATTTACATGTATTATATATTTAGGAGAAATTTAGAATGAAGTTATTAGCCGCAATTCAAAATATACTTCCCGAAACTAAAAAACAGTATAGAAAGATGCACAGCGACTCACATCTGACCCTATTATATTCAAACCCCGAAACGGTTGAAGAGGTCGTTTACAGAAGAAACGGTAAATCTGTAGACAAAATTATTGAAATTGATGTTGAAACAGGTTCTAAAGTTAAAACAACTCATTTTGATTATTTTGATGACAAAAAAGTCCGTTCTGTTGATGAATATGATTATGTTACAGGGAAGAAAATTCGTACTATAAATTACGTTTTATACAAATCTGTTGACGAGTATGATATAGAAACCGGTAAAAAGGTCAGAACTATTAACTATAATGTCAAAGATGAATCAAAAATATCATCTATTCAAGAATATGATATCAATACAGGCAAAATCGTAAATGTCTCTATATACAAACGTGACGGCAAAACTGTAAGTATTATCAAAAAAATCGACCTTGAAAGCGGTAAAGTCACCAGCTGGGTTAATAATAATAAATACAAACCTATTGAAATTGAAAACTACACAACAAGAATTTACGACAATATCGAATTCTCTGACAAAAAAAACAAAGATGATATTGACAAATTAATTGATAATTTATACAAGAACAATTTAAAATTTGAAACAATGTGCAGTTAAGATTTATCTGTCTTTTCTTTTTCCAAATTATTCAATGCATACTCACAGCATTGTCGTACAAGATTGTTTAAAGAAACACCCTGATTTTGTGCTACCGTTTGCAATTTCTCAACCAAATCTAAGGGCAATCTGAAGGTTTTATTTATCATTTCTGTTTTTTCTATTTTAAACATATTATTCTCCATAAATTATATTAACAGTATTTTTACGACATAAATACACTTTATAATTTGCACAATAAAATTATTGCAATTTACACTTGTTAAACAGGGTGTAATATGTTATAATAATGATATGGAGGATTGTATGAAAAATTTTAACGCGTTCACACTTGCAGAGGTCTTAATCACCTTAGGTATTATCGGCGTTGTTGCAGCAATTACTATACCCACATTAATTCAACAACACAGAAAACAAGTGATTGAAACAAGGCTGAAAAAATTCTATTCTTCTGTTAATCAAGCAGTTAAACTTGCAGAAGTTGATTTCGGCGATAAAAAATTGTGGTATGCTGATTTAGCAGGCGCACAAAAAGACGAAGAAGGAAACATTATTGAAGGTTCATCAGAATCTGAAAAATGGTTCAAAAAATACCTCTTTCCGTATATGCAAATTACAAAAATTGAAACCTTACCAAACGGTGCATTCCTTGCATATTTGCCTGACGGAAGTGCTTTCGGTCCTACAGAAGCCAACACAAGAGATTGGTTCTTTTATCCGTCTGAACCTCTAAAATGCAGACAAAACTCTGACCCTAACGGCAGCTGCCGCTTTATATTTTGCTTTTATCCACCAAAAATTGATATAGTATGGAATGCTGCACACTGGAAATATCATACAGACAAAGGTTTTGAACCTAACAAATACCGCTGGGACGGTCAAGAAAGTTCGTTACTTTCCGGATGTGAAGGAAATCCTCCGGTTAATCATAACCACGCATTTTGCACGGCATTAATTCAATATAACAATTGGAAAATACCGAAAGACTACCCTATTAAATTTTAAAGATTTTACCAATATTTGCAAAGTAGATGAAAGACTACCCGCTAAAGTTTTAAAAATTACATCAATATTGGCAAAGTTGATGAAAAAACTATCTTATCTGTACAGGCATAATCAAGCAGACGTAATCTTCTTCACTGTCAGGCTTAAACATTGTTGCTGATAACGGTGTATTTAAGCCGATTTTAACAACGTCTGAATCAATGTTTTTCAAAGCTTCCAATACAAATTTGTAGTTGAACGCAATAGCAAGTTCTTCGCCTGCATAATCAATATCAATATTTTCTTCTGATTTACCTGAGTCAGGTGTATCTGCTGAAAGTTTCAAGTTGTTATTGCTGAATTCCAATTTAACAATACTTGTTTTTTCATTAACCATAATTGATACACGTTCAAGCGCTGAAATCAATTGTGATACATTTACATGAGCTTCTTTCGGGCTTTCGTTCGGAATAAGCTGGTTGTATTTCGGGAATTGACCGTCAAGAAGTCTTGATATCGTTGTTGTTTTTTCTGATTTAATAATTATTTTTGACTTTTCAGTGAAAATTTTCACACTGTCTTCATCAATAAAACTGCTCATTTTAATAAATTCGTTAAGTGTTTTTGAAGGAATAATCAATTGTTTTGCGTGATTATCTTTATTATCAATAGTTTCGCGAATTCTAGCAAGACGGTTTCCGTCAGTTGAAGCTATTTCAAGAATATTTGAAGAGATGTCACAAACAATACCTGACAAAAGATTGCTTGTTTCATAGCTTGCTGCAGCAAAACCAGCCTGTTTAACGGCTTTTACAAACGGTCTGATTTCGATTTCAAAACCTTCTTCTTCGTTAATTTCAATATTGGAAAATTCAGGAGGAAATTCGTTTGCTGAAATACCTATAATATCAAATTTTGATTTTTGACATGTAATATTAACCGTATTTTCTTCATTATTCATTTCAAAAGTAATAAGTTTGTCACTCAATTTAGAAACAATTTCGTTCAACGTTTTTGACGGAAGCGTAATTTTGCCTTCTTCTTCAACCTGCGCGTCAACAAGAGCAATTACAGTAAAATCCAAATCTGTTGCAACTAGTTTGATAGTACCTTTGTCAACGGTTTCAATTAATATATTCAAAAGCACGGGCTGCAAAGCTTTCATCGACGTTGCTCTTTCAACAATTTTAATACCGTTATACAAATCTTCTTTTTTTACAACAAATTTCATATTATTACTCCCTTATTACTACTATTATTATATATAATCAATATTTGAATGAAATAATAAAATATAAAATATTTGCTTTTCGTAATAATAATTTCTGTAGAAAACAGTAGAAAACTATATACTGTTTTGTAGAAAACTCATGAGTTTTCTACAGGGTTTTTATTAAAAAAGAGTTTTCTACAAAAACCGTTATTTTTACTACAAATTTTCTACTAAGTTTTCTACAAGCTAAAAATCAGTTATAGTCAAAGTTTCCGTTGGTTTTCTACAAATAATCGGAGCTTATTATTATTACTATATATATAAATATATTATTATTATATTTTATATAATAATATATTTGCTGTTGAAAAGTGCGGCAAACTTTTTTTAACAGGCTTGACAAAAAAAACTCTCACCAATATATTAAAAATATTTTCAATATTGACATACTTGACAAAAAAACAATTGTGTGTTATAAAGAATGTGGGGTAAATGTATATTTATAAGTCTTGTCAATTGGCGAGACTTTCTTTTTGCCTCGGAAGTGTGTGTCGCTCAACCCGCCACATTGGGTATTGGATATAATTTTATAAAATTTTATTTGTAAACTAAATGTAACAAATGAGATTTTTTTCTAAAGTTTTTTTGAAATGAGTCCGTGATTAAATTTACCGATAGTTAAATTTGGAGGTAAAATTTTAAAATGGGATTAAAAACTAAAGAAGTCATTGACTCAAATGCAACAGCCACAGGTATTATGCAAGACATATTTGAGATTGACCGAATGGAGAGGCTGCTTTCGACAGAACTCAGCACAGAGGATTTGTTCAGAATTGACAGTGCAATTTTGATGTCTTTGAGAAATACAGAAGATTTTTCACGAAGTCTTTTGACACAACTTGAACATGGCAAGTTTGAAGACTTTGCAGTCCCGCCTGAAATTGTTGATACAAAATCGTCGATTGAACAAGAGGTTGAACAAATTCAACAAACAATTATGGCAGATATAACACAGCCTTTGAATAATATGTTTGACGAAATGGCAAATCTTGTAGCAGAAGTTTTTATTTAAAAAAAAGAGAGAGGTAAAACCTCTCTTTTTTTATGTTATAATAATCCTATGAGAAAACCGATTGTAGCAGTAGTAGGCCGCCCTAATGTAGGCAAATCAACTTTTGTAAACCGTCTTATCGGGTCGAGAAATTCGATTGTTGATGATTTGCCGGGGGTAACGCGCGACAGAATTTATTTTGATGTCGAATGGCAAAATAAAATTTTTACAGTAATAGACACCGGCGGAATTATTCCTGATGACGAAGATGAAATTATGCTTTCTATTTTTGATCAGGCTAAAATCGCTTGCGAAGAAGCCGATAAAATTATTTTTATTGTTGACGGAAAAGAGGGTGTAAATCCTGTAGATTACGATATTGCAAATATTTTAAGACAATCGGGAAAACCTGTTTTTCTTGCAGTTAATAAATCAGACAATCCCGAAAGTTTGTTAATGGTAAATGATTTTTATTCTCTTGCAATCGGTGAACCTGTAGGTATATCTGCGCTTCATGGCTCAGGCGGGGTAGGCGATTTGTTAGACCTTGTTACAGAAGACTTTTCAAGAGAAGTTGAACAGGAAGAAGATAACACAATAAAAATCGCTATTGTCGGACGTCCTAATGCGGGAAAATCATCTATTGTAAACGCTTTGTTAAACGAAAACCGGGTAATTGTTTCTGATGTTTCAGGTACAACTCGCGATAGTATTGACAGTTATATTACATACAAAGACAGAGAATTTGTAATTGTAGACACTGCAGGTATAAGAAAAAAATCAAAAGTTGATTGGGGCGTTGAAAAATTTGCTGTTGACAGAGCAATACGTTCTATCAGAGATTGCGATGTTGCACTTTTAGTAATAGATGCAACTGAGGGAATTTCCGATCAGGACAAAAAAATTGCCTCCATTATTATGGAAGCAGGAAAAGGTTTGATTATTGCGATTAACAAATGGGATTTGGTAGAAGATAAAAAATCAAATTCAGTAAATGAATATAACAAAAAACTAGCAAATGATATTCCGTTTTTGGAATTCGCACCGAAAATTTATATTTCTGCGGTAACGAAACAAAGGCTAAATCAAATCTTTGTAGAAGCAGAAGATGTTTATTCTGAATGCACAAAACGTATTTCAACAGGTTTGTTAAATAAAATTATTAAAGAGGCTTATATGCTAAATCCTCCAGCGTCATCAAAAGGCAAACGCTTGAAGATTATGTATGTAACTCAAACAGGTGTTCAGCCGCCGCATATTGTAATCTTTGCAAATAATGCAGATTTGATGAAAGACCATTACAAACGCTATATCGAAAACAAATTGCGTGAAGCATTCGGATTTTTCGGTACACCGATAAAAATATCAGTAAGAGAGCGTTCTGATAAAAAATAGACGGAAAAAACTTTTCCCGTCTATTAGAATTATTGAATGATTACTCAGTTAGACATAATCCCAAAAACTGGCTAAAATTGCGAGCTTGGGAGTTCCAATTGAGGCCATATTCAGTTCTGAAAATCATGTATCTTGTGGTCGTAGCATCAAGTACATCTGCAGACCAAACGTAGAATTCCGGTTCAGGAAAACCAAATTCAGTGCCTTTCCCATTGTATTTGTAATTATCATAAAATATGCTTTCCAATTTTTCTATATCCTTCATAGTTGGCAAATTTTGTATACCGCCGCATTGTTTAACAACTCCTGCCCAGTAATCAGCAGTAAAGTAACATTCCTCTATCCCTAATGATTTAGCATAACTTCCTGCTTCTGTTGTATGCCATGAAGATGTTGCATTTTCTCCAGCACATTCAGAATATTTCATCGGTGTTGGTTTAAACGGTGTACCAAAACATTTACCGTCTATTTCAATTGTGCAAGCATTGCCAAGTCCATTTGCGTTAAATGCCACAACATCTTTTCTAAAAGTATTCGGTCTGCTGTGTCCGTTGATTTCAAATACCGCCGCAACACATCCAGCCGTAGCATTAGTTTCAGGCTTACCGTTAGAAGTAGACCACTCATAAGTTTTCATTGGGTCTAACGCTTGACATTTCTTGTTATAACTTAAAATCATCGGTGTGCCGTCAGCAGTAATAATCCCAACATTATCACTAGTATAATCACTGAAATCATTCTTTTCCATTTTAAGATTTTTACCTGTTTTAGTATCAGCAATATTCCATTCTTTCCCGTTATCAAGTTTCACGGTATCAGTGGGCCAGCAGGCTCTTAAATGATTAGCATCGCAACGCTTAGCAATCTTAAAATACTTTTGCAGTTCATCCACAAAATCATCAGTAGAATTATACGGTCCAATCAGCCCTAATGATTTCATGTGGTCCGTAGCTTTAGTAAACTTATACTTTGTACTCCTAATTTTTTCTGCGTTAACCTTGTCATTAATATTAGTCATTAAACTAGGCAACACAACAGCCGCAACCACACCAATGATTGCTAAAGTGATTAAAAGTTCTGCTAAAGTAAATGCATAAAGTTTTTTCATTACTATCCTTTCTCTTCCGGTGAAGTACTGTATCACTATTATAACATTTTTTATTAACAATACAAGCCTCCTGAAAAACTCTGCAACACAAAATCACCGTTTGTAATAAAAAAAACGGTGAACAATAAGCCTGAACATCTTAAAATTACAGAGCTTCGGGGGGGGGGCAATCACAGCATGGCACAAAGGTTTCAGAAAAATTATACAAAATTTTTGCCATGTAAATGCCTCCTGTACTTTAACTCATTATTTACTATAACTTGTTTTTTGTCAAGTGTTCCAATTTTGTATAAGTTTTACAAGCCTCGGGCTGTGGCTTTTTGTCAAGTGCAAGTTTTGGATAAATGTTTTGTAAGTCAAAAAAATACCGGGAATAGTGAGGTTTCCCGGTACATTACTTTAAAGCTTAAAGTAAAGAGGTGATGATTATATGTTTTTGTGTGCAAGCTCCTAGTTTACATAGTCATAAGGCTTGCTTCCTGTTGCTTTGTATAGACTTATTGCATCTGCCATACATTCAACTTTTTGTTGCGCAACAAGTTTTTCTATGGTCAAAAGATTTTCCTGATACTGGATTAAATCAAGTTTTGAAATTGTACCTTGATTGTATTTCAGTTCGTTGTATTTGTAGTCATCTTTTTCCAAGTTATATTGTTTTTCTGTCTGCGTCATTTTCTCTTTGTCGAGTCTTGAAGCTACAAGTGCGTCATTAACTTCTTGGATTGCTGTCAGGTTAGTTTTGTAGTAGTTTTGCAAAACTCTTTCGTAAGTTGCTTTTTTCAATCTTAAATTAGCTTTTAAAGAACCGCCTTGAAATAACGGTGCCATAATACCGCCTGCAACACCTAAGAGCATATTTTTTGTAGTAAACAAGCTGCCAAAATCGCCTGCACTAAACAAGCCGCCGCCTAAAATATTTATTGACGGCAAGAATTCTTTTTTTGCAACTCTAACATCAATTCCTGCTTTTTCAACCATTAATTCGGCTTTGAGATAATCAGGCCTGTGTGTAATGATTTCTGACGGAATTTCATTTGGAATTGCAAGCTGATAGTTCATACTGTCAAGAGAATTTCTAGTAATAGTGTTTGCATTTTCGGGGTTTTCACCGATTAAAACACAGAATTGATGAAGAAGCTGTTCTTTTTGCTTTTTCAACTCGATTAAATCTGTTTGGCCCTGAACTAAAGCTTTGTTTGCCTTAATTGTATCGGCAGTTGAGGTTAAACCCTCTTTGTTTCTGCTTAACATAAGGTTATAAATATCTTGTCTTGCGTTTACAATATTTTCTTGAAGAGAAATCATTTTATCAAGTTTTACGATATTGAAATAAGCTGTTCCGACAGCTGATGCAATAGCAATATATGCTGCGCGCTCATCTGTTTTTGAACCTTCGTAAAGTTTTTTAACGGATTTTGTTTTGTCATGGTTTTTCAAGAAAATATCTGCTTCATACTGAACAATCATGGGAAGTCCGATAGATGATGTTGTTTTTGTCATACCGGGAGCTTTGTAGAATGCAGGTCCGAGTCCGGCTGTCATAGAAGGCAATTCGCTTGCAAACTGTGCTCTTACGTTTTGATAATACTCATCAACATTCAAAGTTGCCATTTTCAAATCGTAGTTGTTCATAACTGCTTTTTCAATATAACTGTTCAAGATATCATCGTTAAAATTATCCCACCAGTTCATATTTATATATGCAAATTTATAGTTTTCGTCGGGAGCTTTTTTATTTTTGCTAACCATGCTTTTGAATTGTTTCGGCTGAGGTGAGTCAGCAAAAACAGGTGCGATATTTAAACTTATTAAACTTGCCAATAATGTTGTTGTTATTATCTTTTTCAATGTTTTACAATTCCTCTCAAATAAACTATTGCTTTTTCAATAATAGTATGTTAGCATAATATTGTTGTAAATGCAAC
This sequence comes from Candidatus Gastranaerophilales bacterium, assembly GCA_910588555.1. Taxonomy (GTDB): domain Bacteria; phylum Cyanobacteriota; class Vampirovibrionia; order Gastranaerophilales; family Gastranaerophilaceae; genus Stercorousia. The sequence continues at coordinate 20,525 of CAJUPC010000002.1, read as the reverse complement.
ATATTTTTTTTACAACACATAGTATAATAATAATGAAGAATAGAAAATGGGTATCGATAAAAAATTAGAACATTATACGGACAGTATTCATTATGAGCTTGAACAAACATCAAGGCTTATGAAAATTTTGACCAAAAAACTTTTTGAAAAGTTGGAAATAGGAATTACAATGGATGAATACGCCGCATTGGATACAATTTCTATTAATGCGGGAATTTGTCAGAGAGATTTGGCTAAACTTATTATTAAAGATAGAGCAAATACAGGAAGAATTTTAGATACGCTGGAACAAAAAGGATTTATTACAAGATTTATTGACACCAAAAATAACAGACTGGTAAAAAAAATGGGGATTACCGAAAAAGGTTATAATGAACTAAATTTTATAAATAATAAGATTAAGCACTATTTTGAAAATGTTACTAATAAAATTCCCGATGAAACTTGGGTAAAAGTACAAACTGTGCTAAAAGCTTTTAGGCTTGAATTGGAGCAAAGGGTAGAAACAAATATATAATGAGGTAAAAATGGAAAATATTGAACAAACAGAAGAAATAAAACAAGAACATAAACCGTTTAAAAGATTTATTGCACTCGGTGTAGGTGCAGTAATTGCAATAGCTGCAGTATTTTTTATACATGACGCATTGATGTATCAGTCAACAGATGATGCGTATGTTGAAACAACAACAGTTCAAGTTGCACCTCGTGTTGCAGGGCAGATTACTGATGTATTAATCACTGACAACCAAAAAGTTAATGAAGGTGATTTGGTTGCTAAAATTGATCCTGCTGATTACGAGATAGCTCTGGCACAGGCAGAGGCAAGATATGAAAAAACTCTTTTAAACCAAAAAAATGCACAGGCTAATTTTAAAGCTATGCAGTCTAATATTGATACTGCAAAAAAAGATTTGGACAGATACAAAAATTTATATGCAGAAGGCGCAGTCTCAAAACAGACTTTAGATAATGCTCAGGCAAAATACGATGCTGCACAGGCTAATTTAACTCAAGCAGAAGAAAGTTTGCTTTCTCAAGGCGGAAATAAAGTTGCTGACGCTGATTTAAAAGAAATTAAAGCTTTAAAAGATAAAGCAAAATTAAATCTTGAATACACAAATATTTACGCGCCTCAAACAGGCACCGTTTCTTCAAGACGTGTTGAAAAAGGTATGTATGTAAATGTCGGAACACCTTTATTTGTAATAGTTCCGGAAGATGTTTGGATTGTTGCAAACTTTAAAGAAAATCAGCTTCGCAATATGAAAGCAGGACAGGAAGTTGATATTAAAATTGATACCTACCCGAATAAAACTTTTAAAGGTAAAGTTGACAGTATTCAAAGAGCTTCAGGTGCAAAATCAAGTTTATTCCCGCCTGAAAATGCTGTAGGTTCATTTGTTAAAATCGTACAGAGAATTCCTGTTAAAATCATTTTTACGGAAGAAATTGACCCGAACGAATTTAATATCGTTCCTGGAATGTCAGTAGTACCGAAAGTAAGAGTTAAATAATTTAGGAGCCTTTAAGGCTCTTAAATTTTGTGGAGAAAATAAATGGAACAAGAATGGAAACCCGCTGTAAACCCCTGGATAATGGTTATACCCGTTATGGTTGCCGTATTTATATACGTGCTCGACGGTACAATCGGTAATGTTGCGCTGCCTCACATGGCAGGAAGTTTTTCTGCTACTCGTGATGAGAGTATGTGGATTTTAACATCTTATCTTATTGCTGCGGGTATCGTAATTCCTGCCGTGGATTTTTTCGGTAAGGTTTTCGGACGTAAAAACTTTTTTATTATAAGTATTTTATTATTTACCGTAGCTTCAATGCTTTGCGGTATGGCAAAAAATATTGAGTTTATGATTTTTGCACGTATTTTGCAAGGTTTTGGCGGCGGCGGCATTTTGCCGATTTCGCAGGCTATTATGCTTGAAGCTTTTCCGAAAGAAAAACGCGGACTTGCTATGTCAGTTTTCGGTATGGGCGTAATTTTGGCGCCGATTATCGGACCGGTTCTCGGCGGATGGATTACTGATAACTGGTCTTGGCCGTGGATTTTTTATATAAATGTTCCATTTGGCTGTGTGGCTGCAATTTTTTCAAAAAAACTTATTGAAGATCCTCCGTATGCAAGAAAACAAAAGAATGTAAAAATTGACGGAAAAGGGTTTTTATATTTGACAATATGGCTTGTAACACTGCAAACTGTTTTGGATAAAGGTAACAACGCCGATTGGTTTAATGCACCATGGATTTGCTGGACATTCGGAGTTTCTATGATTGCGTGTGTTTTATTTTTCCATTCGCAGTTAACCAATAAAAATTCCCTTGTTGATTTATCAGTATTTAAAGACAGAAACTTTTCTGCAGGTACGATAATTCAGGTTGTAATTCAGGCTGTTTTGTATGCTTCTCTGGCAATTCTGCCTCAATTTTTGCAAAGTATGATGGGTTATACTGCGTTTTTAAGCGGTGCAACCATGATGCCGAGAGGTTTTGGAAGTATGCTTGCAATGGTTATTACAGCTACAATGTCAAACAAAATTGATAACAGATTGTTTGTTATAATCGGACTTTCTTTAATCGGTGGCGCAAGTTTGGTTTTCGGTTCTTTGAATTTGCAAATATCTAATATGAATATTGCGGTTCCGAACTTCTTTATGGGTTTAGGTATGGGTCTTTCAATGGTTCCGATTATGAACCTGTCTGTTGCGACATTAAGAAATGACCAGATGACAAATGCAACAGGGCTTCAAAACTTACTGAAAAATATCGGCAGTGCAATCGGAACGTCTTTGGTTGCAACAATGCTAACACGTTTTGCGCAAATGCATCAGTATATGTTAGTCGGCAAAATGCATGAGCTTAACCCAGCGTTTATCGAACGCGTTCAATCGACAGCTGGGGCCTTAATGCAATACACAGAGGGTTCTGTAGCTCAATATATGGCACAGTATTCGCAGTACGGACAGTTGATAAAACAATCAACGCTGTGGGCTTTTATAGATTCATTCAGAATATTCGGGCTTCTTTGCTTTGCGGTAATCCCTTTGATGTTTATGATTAAAAAGTTAAAACATGATTAAATATAGTTTAACACTTGACAAATGTTGAAAAATAGTACATAATGATAATGTACAACCTAGAGAACACTTCCTGTTTGTCATAGTGCTCTAGGTTTTTTGTTGTTTTTGTTTTTCCATACACTGATTATATGTATTAAGAAATGTTGTCGTATCTTTTAGAATTGTA
>CAJUPC010000002.1:0-17254 GCA_910588555.1 Candidatus Gastranaerophilales bacterium | reverse complement strand
GTAAATAATTTAACATTTCTAGTATTTCGTTGTACTTATTTAACAAATTTTGTGGGTATTTAAATATTGGTTCATGATGAAAAATTCTGTTTCTTAAAGACCTTATGGAGTTTAATTTTTTTGAAAAATTGGATATTTGCTGTTTACCTGTTGGACAATTAGGGAATATCCCTTGAAAACATCGTCCTTTGTTCCATATTTCAGAATTATATTTTTTAGAACAAAGCCCTGTCCAAAAACCAAAGTTAAGATTAGCGATTACTTTTCCTATGGTAAAATCTTGTGGCTTATATTCCTGTTGAGTATCATTGTAGGCTTTGACTAACTTAGAATATTCATGGGTAAATAAAAATTTCTGCTGTTTAATTTCATCTTCAAGCCATGTTTCAGATATGTGTTTACATAAGGTTGAATTGATTGCATTTCTTAAAGTTACTTCAAGTATTGATAATTCAGGATACAAAGCCTGTGAAATTCTAATATTATTTTTATAGCGTTCTAAAATAATATCTAAAGTATCAGTTTCGTTCTGAATAAAAGATTGTAATCGTTCAGTACTCAAGGTATATCTGTACTGCTCAAGTTCTTCCTTAGTAATTGTCATTGCAGAATTATATCATAAATATGCTATATTTTTGAGTTGTAACAATAAAAAAGCCCTTTTGGGGCTTTTTTAACTTTCTACATATTCTCTCAAGCGTTTGCTTCTATTCGGGTGACGAAGCTTTCTGAGAGCTTTTGCTTCAATCTGTCTGATACGTTCACGTGTAACGCCGAACAATTGTCCTACTTCTTCAAGTGTTCTCTGGCGGCCGTCATCCATACCAAAACGCAATCTTAAAACATCACGTTCTCTCGGTGACAATGTACAAAGTACTTCTGCCAAATCTTCTCTCAAAAGTTCTGATGCAACTGTTTTAATCGGTGCGTCAGCTTCTTTGTCTTCAATAAAGTCGCCGAGTCTTGAGTCTTCTTCTTTACCGATAGGAGTTTCAAGTGACAAAGGTTCTTGAGCAATTTTAATGATTTCACGAAGCTTTGGAATAGAAACATTCATTTCGATTGCAAGTTCGTCTTCGGTCGGTTTTCTTGAAAGTTCTTGAGCCAAACGTCTTGTAACTTTTTTCAACTTGTTGATAGTTTCAACCATGTGAACAGGAATACGAATAGTTCTTGCCTGGTCGGCAATTGCTCTTGTAATAGCCTGTCTAATCCACCAAGTTGCATAAGTTGAAAATTTGAAACCTCTTTCGTGGTCAAACTTTTCAGCAGCACGGATTAAACCAAGGTTGCCTTCCTGAATTAAGTCTAAGAAAAGCATTCCGCGTCCTACATATTTTTTTGCAATAGAAACAACCAAACGCAAGTTTGCCTGAACAAGTTTTCTTTTTGCAATAGCACCCGGTGTACCGCCTTCAAGAATTTTTCTTGCAAGTTCGATTTCTTCGTTTGCGGATAAAAGTTTAATTCTGCCGATTTCTCTCAAATAAAGTCTTACGGGGTCGTCAACAGCTATTCCTTTCGGTGCTTCAAATTCAGAATCTGACTCTTCTTCACTGCCGTTCACCATATAGATATCTTCAAGATTTACTTTTCTTCCGATTTTTTCTGTTACAATATCTTCGATATTGTCGGTGCTGATATCCATATTCATGTAGTTTACGGAATCTGTGTCTGCAGAAAGTACTGCGTCTTCATCTATTTCATTTAAGTCTAGATTATCTTCATCCATAATACTTACGATTGAGGAGCTTGTTTGTCTTTTCTTACTCATTCATTTTCTCCGATTTTAATCTGTTATTAATTCTATCTCTGAGCTGCATCTGAATTTTTAGGGCTTCTGTTTCGTTATCGTTTGCGCTTTTATATAAACTTCGCAGCTGTTCTTGTTCTTTTTCTTTTTGACATTGATTAATTTTGTTCATATTTTCTATGATTACCATTGAAAAATCGTTGTCATCAAGGTTTTGGAAGGTTTCCGAAATACTGATTAACTCGGTAATCAGCTTTTGTTTTTCGGGGTCATTGACGAAAGCGGTATAAAGGTTTTCAATCAATTCTTTCACATTATTTACGGTACATGTTAATTTGTCAATTGTAGATTTTACATTTATTAATATTTCGTCCGTAAACTCGGTATCGCCTATCATTTGCTTGATTTGTTCAAATGAAAAAGGACTGCCTGTTACAAGAAAAACACTCAATAAATTTTTTTGCGCTTTTTCTAAAATTGATACATTTTTCTTAACAATTCTTTCAACACCGCTGTTTGCGGGATTGTCTAAACTTCTTGCTTTCTTGATTTCACGGGCAAGCGCGTTTTCATCAATATTCAAAGTTTCGGCAATCATTCTTGTGTATTCTGATTGGATAATTTCGTTTTGAATTTCTTTCAACAGCGGAATAAGTTCTTTGACCGTTTTAGTTTTTTCAATAGGTGTTTTGGGTCTTTCTTTCATTATCGCATTTATTTGAAAATCAAGCAACAAAGGTGCGTGTTTCATATATTCTCTGTAGCTTTCTGCGCCGACAGAGCGGATAAATTCGTCAGGGTCCTTGCCTTCGGGCGGTGCAATAACTCTTATCTCGCAAGAATATCTGTCATCTGCTGTTGAAATATAACTTTCATCAAACTGTTTTATATTTCCGAGTCCCTGAAAGGCTTCTTTGATAAGTTCAGCATTTCTGTTTGTAGCTTTCTGACCTGCCGCGTCCGTATCAAATGAAAGATAAATTCTTCTTGAAGGTGTATATCTTGATAAAAGTTTGACGTGCTCAGCGGTTAAAGATGTTCCGCAGGAGGCAACGGCGTTTTCAATTCCGTGAGCCTGAGCTGAGATTACATCAAAGTAACCTTCCATTAAAATTACGCTGTCATCTTCTTTGATTGTTTCTTTTGCAGTATAAAGCCCGAAAAGGAGTTTACTTTTGTTGTAGATTAAAGAGTCAGATGAGTTCAAATATTTAGGGTTCTGGTCTTTTTCTATTGCACGTGCACCGAATGCTACAAATTCTCCAAATTCGTTTTGAATAGGAATAATTATTCTGTTTCTAAATCTGTCAATATATTCATTATCTTTAGTTTTTATTGTCAGACCAGCTTTTTCCATAACTTCATCAGAATATTCGTTTCTGAATTTCTTATAAAACATTGCATATTCTTTTGGAGCAAGTCCGATAGTGTATTTTTCGATAATATCTTTTGTAATCCCTCTTTTGGTAAGATAATCCAAAACCTTAGTTGTTTCGGGAGATTTGTCTTTTAAAAGTCTTAAATTATAAAATTCTGCTGCTTTTGTACAAGCCTTAATCATTTCATCTTTAAGTTCTTTTGATTGCGGCTTGTTGAATTTTTGCGGCATTTCAAGTCCGAATTTTGCGGCAAGCTCGGAGATAACTTCAATAAACTCTTTGTTTTGAGTTTTCATTATAAAGGTAAGCGCGTCGCCTCCCTCTCCGCAGCCGAAACATTTGTAAATCCCGAGGTTTGGGTTTACGGAAAAAGACGGGGTTTTTTCTTTATGGAAAGGGCATAATCCCCAGTAATGTCCGCCGTTTTTCTTTAAAATAACCTGTTCCGATACAACTTCGACTATATCAAGGCGGTCTTTTATCTGCGAAACTAATTCTTCGATTGTATTTGCCATAATTTCATATTAACATTAACAAAAAATTTTATCAAAAATATGCCTGAATGGGTAATTGTTAATTCAAAATCAGTATATATCATTGATATATTATGAAAAAACTTTTGTCGGATGAGGCAGCAAAAGAAATTGTATATGTTAATGATTGCAGAGAGCTTAAGGGAGTACAAGGTCTTGCAAATAAAAGACTCTGCATTATAAAAACAAATTTTAAAGACATTAATAAAATAAAAAAGATTTGCAAATCTTATCCTAATCTTGAAGTTTGGGTTGCATGCGAAGAAATCTCGCGTAAAAATATTATAACCGCAAATATGTGCGGCATAAAAAATGTTATCCAATATCCCGTTAAAGAAGAAGTTATTAATGACTTGCTTAATAACACAGATTTGACAAGGATTAAAGAAAAAAGTTATTTAAATAATAAATATAATTTTGAAGATTTGAAAAATCTTAAAGTAATGATTGTGGATGACAATCCGTTTAATACGGAACTTTTGGAAGAAACTTTAAAACCATTTGATTTGAATTTAACGATTTTTCAAAAACCGAAAGAGGCCGCAAAAATTATTGACAGTGAAAAATTTGACTTGTTTTTGCTTGATATAATGATGCCTGAATTGTCGGGTTATGAGCTCGCAGAAATGATTAAAAAGACGCGTGTGAATTCCACAACGCCTATAGTATTTGTTTCTGCGCTTTCAGATAACGAAAATAAACTCAAAAGTTTTGAACTGGGTTCATATATTTATATAGAAAAACCGTTTAATATAAATATAATTAAGACTCAAATCAGCAGTCTTTTGCGGGAACAAAAAGAAAAAGAAAAAATTGCGCACCTTCAAGACTCGTACCTTGCAATGGTTACGCATGATATGAAAGGACCGGTTCAGGCAGAGATTTCGGCACTGAAATTTTTGCTTGATAAAGATAATTTTGATAAAGAACAAAAAGAAATTTTGTACGATATGCTGAGCACGTCAAAATATCTTCAAAATCTTGTTTCTAATATCATACAAAAGTTTAAAACAGATAATGGCTCTTTAGTAATTACAAAACAATCAAATTCATTGAAAAAACTTCTCACAGAGTGTTGTGATGAAATTAAATATATGGCGTCGGAAAGAAGTTTAACACTTGATGTGTCATATAAAACGGAGTATGAAAATATATTATTTGATTATGAACAATTAAAACGTGTAATTCATAACTTATTAATAAACGCGTTAAAATACAGTTACAAAAATTCTAAGGTGTATATCTCGGCAGAGGATGACGGAAAAAATATAATTGTATATGTCAAAAACAGCGGTGACGGTATTTCAAAAGAATATCAGGATAACATATTTGATAAATTTATTACATTTAGTGAAACACAAAAAAGTATAAGCTGCGGACTTGGTTTGCACATTGCAAAAGAAATCGTAACAGCGCATGGCGGAACAATAAAATTTGAAAGTATTCCGAAAGAATACACTCAATTGACGTTCACATTGCCGTTGGAGTAGGGTTTTAATAAAAAAGCCGGGTTTATTAAACCCGACTTGCAAAACTTCTTTGGAATAATTACTCACCTAAACACAGGCCCAAACTGAGGGAGTAGCCGCGGCTGTAGTCGCTCCAGTACGTGCCCGTGGTGTCGAAGTACCTGTTGTACGCGCCGCCGCTATTGTACTCCTCACCAGACCAAACGTAGAAGTACGGTTCAGGAAGTCCATATTCAGGGGCTTTGCCGTTGTAAGTTAGGTCATATACATCTTGTTCAGCACCTACTGTTGGATTGCCTTCGTAAAGGAGAGAGGCAATTTTACCTAAATCAGCCTTGGTTGGCATTTTATCAACACCGCCACACTGTTTTACTGCACCTGCCCAGTAGTCGTTGTCATAGTAGCAAGCTTTTATTCCTAATTTACCTTCTGCTACGGCAGCTTCGCATTCTGCATAAGTCATCGGTGTTGGACTGAATGGAGCGCCAAAACATTTGCCATCGATTTCCAGTGCGCAAGCGCTTCCTAAACCGTTCGCGTTAAACGCCACAACATCTTTTCTAAATGTATTTGGTCTTGATGTACCATTTATTTCAAACACCGCTGCAACACATCCTGCCGTTGCATTAGTTTCAGGCTTACCGTTAGAAGTTGACCACCCATAAGTTTTCATAGGGTCTAATGACTCACATTTCTTGTTGTAGTTTAAAATCATCGGTGTACCGTCAGCAGTAATAATTGCTACGTTATTACTTGTATAATCATGTGTATCATCGGTATTCATTTTTAACTGTTTGCCTGTTTTGGTTTTAGCAATTTTCCATTCTTTCCCGTCTTCTAATTTAACGGTATCCGTCGGCCAACACGCTCTAATATGCTCTGCATCACAACGTTTAGCAATCTTGAAATACTTTTGCAGTTCATCCACAAACGCGTCCGTACTGGAATAAGGACCAATAAGTCCAAGAGATTTCATGTGGTCCGTAGCTTTAGTAAACTTGTACTTCGCACTTCTAATTTTTTCTGCATTAACCCTGTCATTAACATTAGTCATTAAACTAGGCAACACAATAACCGCAACCACACCAATGATTGCTAAAGTGATTAAAAGCTCCGCTAAAGTAAATGCCCTAAAAAAGTTTAGACCGATAGTGTCGGGGGGGGGGCAATCACAGCACTATGCTTAAATCTTGACATATAAATACCTCCGTTTTTCTATTTACTCATTATTTACTATATTTCGTTTTTTGTCAAGTGTGCCTACATCGAATATATTTTATACATGTTGGTCAGGGGTTTTTTGTCAAGTGTCAAAAAAAAGAAACCGATATTCTTTAAGAATATCGGTTTCCACAGGCGTTGAAAATAATTACTGTTTTGTTTGTTATTTTTCGGTTATTACGCTTGCTCGCATTAAACGGGTCTACGGCTCTGCTTGTCTTGTTGAACACAAGCCAACACCATTTCCTCTCACAAACGATACTTAATCGTTTGTTCGGCAGAGTGCCCTATGCTCGCTCGCGCTATTCGCTACAGCCGAATGCAATAGTAATGTGTTCTCTTGGATTAACTGCAGATATTTTGTATCCGCGAGGGTCTACAAGGTAAGCAAATTCGTCGCCTGTTGTCTGGAATAAGCCCATTGTACCTGATAATGCTGTTCTTGTTACGTCGATAGGAGCCTTAACTGTTTCCCAGATACCGTCACCAAGGTTACGTGCAGCTGCACCGAATTGTCCCTGGAATACGTGACCTAACATATAACCTGCGTCGTTTGATACGTTTTCTACAGCGTTACCTAAGTTAGTTACTACACCGCCGACTGTTCTGCCTGCGATACCTACTAACGAACCTGCAAGTGTGAACGGTGCTTCAACCAATCTTGCTACAGGGTTTACCTGTTTTGATTTGTTTACTTGTGCCTGCAAGATTTGTTTAGGTAATTTTGTGTTGCAATCACCGTTTTTGATTGATGTGAATGAAAGTTTCAATGCACCTTTATCACAGCCTGAAGGTCTGATAACTTCTACAACCTGACCTGTTACGGTTGAACCGCAAGGATAAGTTACACCGTTGATTGTTACGTCTTCAAGAGTGTTTGCTCTGAAGTATTGACCTACGTGAGATGATTTTGCAGTCAACTGGTCAATCATTTTAACTTTCAATGTAGGAATTTTTACGATTTCTTCCTGTTCAACAAAAGCGTTTTTGTTTACAGGGCAAGCAGGGCAGATGTTGTTAGCAGTTTTCGGGTTAGTGTCGTAACCTAAAGCTACACGAACTGTTTGCATCATTGCTGCTACTTCTGCACGAGAAGCTTCTTTGTTAGGCATAATCATGTTCGGATTAGGCATATCTTTTAATGCACCGTTTTCCAATGATTTTGCAACCGGAATTCTTGCCCAGTTAGGTACAGAAGCGCCGTCTGCATATTTGCTTAAGATTTCGTCAGCTTTGCACTGGTCGATGTCGCAAGTCATACCTTTTGCAATTGTTGACAATGCTTCAACCCTTGTTACAGGATGGTTGGGTTTGAAGTTTCCGTCAGGATAACCTTTTAACAAGTCTTCGTCAACAGCTTTAGCAATTGCAGGGTTAGCCCAGTTGCTCATCGGAACGTCTTTGAATAAACCTTCGCGAGGCATATCGCATTTGTCAAGGTTGAAACCTTTTACCAAGATTGTTGCAAATTCTGCACGTGTAATGTTTCTGTTCGGTTTGAAGTAACCGTCAGGATAGCCTACAACAACATCGTTAATAGCTAATTTGTCGATGTCGCATGCTGCCCAAAAACCGTTTGGCACGTCGGGAAATTGGCATCCGCCAAGGTTTGCGGCAGCACCTGTTGTCTGCATAATCTGGTTAGGAATTTCGTAAGGTACGAAAGATTTTCTTACCGCGTCAATTGAGTTTGTTGATTGAAAATCGATAGGGCAGTTGTTGCCGTCCATTAATCTTTCGTTTCTGTCAATCATGATACCGTTGTGACGGGTCGGAGCTTCATTTAAGCAAGGCATTTCAGCAGCCGCACCTGTAACCTGTCCCATTGATGAAACAGTTGTACCGTTGATGTGAGAAGACATTCTGCTTGCAGAACAGCCGTTAAGTACGTTTTCTGTAGAAAGGATAGAGTTTGCAGGTTCACCAACGTAATTGTTTGTACCATAAATTGCGTTCGGATAACCGTAAACTTGTTTCATATCATTTCTTGACGGTTTACCTGTTTGAGGACAAACTGCACAAGCCGGTTCTGCGGGTTTGTCACAGCTGATTTCATCGTTACATCCGCAGTCAGATTTCTTTTTTTCGCACGGGTCGCACGGGTCATTACACGGATCTGCTTTTTGGCAGTCGCAGTCGGGTAATGCTTTTTCGCATTTGTCGCATTTTGGTGTTTGTGTGCAGGGGCATGCCGGTCCTGTTACTACAGGTAACGCTTCTGCGCAAGGTGCCGGTGTTTCAGGGATTGCGCAAGGACAAGCCGCCATTGCCTGATTCAAGGAACACGTTGCTATTCCAACGGCAATTGCAGCTGCCACAGTAAGTTTTTTAATAGTCATTTTTACCTCCTTGTGTTGAGAGTTTTTTTCTAAAAACCCTAAAAAATTTTTTTTAAAAAACTGATACTAGATTATGTACTTTATTCGTTGTGATAAACATTGCCGTAAGCGGTTATTCAAGCGGGCTATTTGTTTAAATGATTGACTTTTTTTGCTTATTTAAAGTAAAATTGCATAAAAAGAGGGTTTTTTATGTTTAAAAATATAATTCTTTTATTATTATGTTGTTTTATTTTTACGGCTTGCGTCAAAAAGGAAGTGCCGAAAGATGATTTGACAAAAATATTAGAACGAGGAAAACTTATTGTCGGAGTTCGTGACGATACTGCACCGTTTGGTTTCAGGGACCAAAAAGGAAACCTTACAGGATATGATATTGAGCTTGCAAAGCAGCTTGCAAAAGGCATTTTGGGCAGTGAAAAAAAGATTGAATTTGTTCCCGTTACAGCTTCTGACAGAATTATCAAACTTAGTTCAGGCGAAGTAGATATGCTCGCTGCAACAATGTCAATTACCAATAACAGACTGCAGATTTTGAATTTTTCTGCCCCGTACTATTATGCAGGACAGGCAATTCTTGTTAATAAATCAAGCAATATGACCAGCTTAAGAGATTTTCAAGGGAAAAGACTGATTGTTATTTTTGGTTCTACAAGTGAGGGAACTTTGAGAACGAATGTTCCTGAGGTAGAAATTATAGGCTATAAAACATATCGTGAAGCATATAAGGCTTTAAAAGCCGGAAAAGCCGACGGGATTGTTGCCGATGACTCTATATTAATGAATTATGCAGTAAAAGACAGTTCAGTACATGTACTGCCAAAACGGTATTCAAAAGAGCCTTATGCAGTGGCAGTAAGAAAAGAGAGTGATAGTGAAAGATTATTGGAAAGCATTGATTATGTTATAGAAAATCTTCAACGCACAGGAAAACTTTTTAGAATGCAGGAAAAGTGGAAGTTAAAGGATTGATTTTTTGTAAATGGACGAAATTGTTGAAAAGCTTAAAGAAATAGGATTGAACGAATACCAGTCAAAGGTTTATCTTGCAATGCTGAAAAAATACCCCGCAACGGGATACGAAATCAGCAAACTTGCCAATATCCCGCAGTCAAGAGCTTATGATACTTTGAAAGTTTTGGAAAGTATGCATATTGCAATTGCGTCAAATACCAAACCCGTTACTTACACACCGATTAAACCCAAAGAACTTACCAAAAGATATAAAAGAAAAATAGATACTACTATTAATTTTCTTGAGAAAAAACTTCCCAATATTAAAGAAGAAGAATACACCGAGCCGATTTTAAATATTACGGGAAGAGTTAAAATTCTTGATAAAATAATCGAGATTATCAAAAGTGCAGAGAAAAATATTTATATTTCTCTTTTTGAGGAGGATTTTAAATACCTTGAACAGCATCTTTTAGAAGCATATCACCGCGGTTTGGACATAAAAATAGTTAAATACGACAATTTTGTGTGCAATTTCGGAACTGTATTTGAGCATTCGGGCATAATGATGCTGGAGCATTACAGAAGTAAGTTTATATTTCTTGCGGCAGATGATAACGAGGGTTTATTCGGGATTACAAACCCGTCAAAAAACTATAATCCCGATGTTATTTGGACAAAAAATCCTGAAATAGTTTTTCTTATCAAGGCATTTTCTGTTCATGATATGTACATGATTGATATTGAGGATAACTTCCCCGAGCAATTAAGATACTTCTATGGTGCGGGGTTGAAAAAACTGCGCGACAAAGTCCTAAAAGTATGACCAATATTAGCGCAGAGGGTAAAAAAGCTAAGAGACAAAGTATTGAAAATTTAACTAATTTTTACATTAACTTTTAAAATAAATTTTAGGAATGTATAATTAAAAGGGATAGATTTGTTGGGGACAAAAATGAACTACGGTTATTCATTTGAATTAATAACAGGGCCGATGAGCTGCGGCAAAACAGAAGAACTTTTGAGAAGAATAAGACGCTCTATTATTGCAAAAAGAAAAGTTAAAGTAATTTCTCCTGATGTTGATACACGCGCAAAGGGTGATTACATTGAGTCAAGAAACGGTTTGTGGCTTGACGCTATCAAGGTTAAACATGCAATTCAGATTATGAGCGTTGTAAAACCTGATGACGAAGTTATTGCAATTGATGAGCTTCAATTTTTTGACTCAAATATTGTAAAAGTTATTTCAAAACTTATGGATGAAGGCAAAAAGGTTATCGGAACGGGTTTGGAGCTTGATTTTAAGGCAGAACCTTTTGGAAGTATGCCTGAATTAATGTGTATAGCAACCAAGGTAGATAAGCTTCATGCTGTTTGTATGAAATGCGGTTCGGAGCATGCGACTAGGACTCAAAGACTTATTGATGGTAAGCCTGCGGATAAAAATTCACCGTTGATTATGATTGGCGGGGATGAAACTTATGAAGCAAGATGTATAAAATGTTATGAATTGCCTGATGTTGAAGCCGAAAAGAAAAAACGCGGTTTTAAACTATTGAATTTTGAGCATTAAAATTGACAATTTGACTTGAAACTTCACATGTAACGAATTGTAAACTGCTATGTAAATATGCCTGAAATGCAGGTATAATCACTCATAGCATAGCATAGCATAGCATGCAGGCAAAATTGTGAATTTTTAAAAAAATATACCGACCCATTTATTACGAAAATAGGAGTAAAAAATGGGCTTAGCAGCAGGACAAGCTAGATTACTAAGTATCACAGCACGAAAATCAGACTGTGAATTCCAGTCCATGCGTTTATCTCACCAGAAAATCGCAATGGCTCGGGAGCTTGCTGACCTTTCAAACGAATATCAAGACTCCTTGCAGATGACCAAATTGGTTTATGACTATTATGGTAAAGGTGATACGAGCATGGCTTTATCATACAGTTTATTGATGAGTCCTTCAGCATTGAATGATTACATGCCTATAACTGTTACCGATTCTTTGGGTCGTGTTACCTTAAACAGTAAACTTGCAGCTGCTGCTCGTAAGGCAGGTATCCCTCAAGAAGGTTTAGGCTGTTTGCCGTCAGAAGTTACGCGAAATCTGTTTATCATGGGTCTTGCAGAACAAGGTACTATTACAACCGATATGGCAAATAAAATTACCGGTTTGCCATATAATCAGGCAGCAGGTTTTGGCGGCGGTGCTACTGTTGCTACGGTAACAGAGCAGGGTAATTATGAAAGTTTTCTTAACCATTTAAAGGAAGTCGGCGCAAATATAAATATTACTTTGGATAAAAGCTGGGTACCAGATGGTGATAATGAAATGAAACTTTTGGGATCACAAGAAGTCAATGTAAAGGATTGCAAAGGTGGTAAAAATGTAACATTCAGCCTTGCTAATCTGCTTAATGGTTCTGAACAAGCCAGTATTTATCTATGGAGTAAAAATGATGAAGATTATGTTAATCAGAAAATGTTCGAAAATGCTCAAACAAATATTCTCCCAAGTTTAATGGACAATATGGATAAGATACTTACTGAAGTTTTGGGTATAGATAATTTTGCTCTTGGAGCACTAGCTTATGCCCGACGTATGATTGAACAGACTTACATACCTACAGATAATAATACCGGTAATATAATTACTTCAAGTAATAATGGTGATGCTTTCAACTGGAAAGGGTCTAATAGCGGCGGTTTTATAGGAATTGGTACAAACTCTAATCATGGTAACGCAGCTGCAATTGAACATATAGGGTGGACAAGTAATTCATATAAAAATGCTGTTGTTGGTTGGTTTGAAGATAAAAAATCTGAAGCCCGATTAGATATTGGCAATATGTTAAATGCTTATTTAACATATTTTGCAGATTACATGAATGGTACTTCAAAAACAGATAAATACGGTATGGAAGTTTTTTATGTTAATAAAGGACAAATTGTAGAAGCAAATAGACTTGCAAATACAAATAATACATTTGAATATGTTTGGAAAGTCGGTTCTGATGTTTCAAGTGACGATTTGGGTCAGGCAACTTTCTATGATACATTGTTTAACCAGATTTGTTCTAAGGGTTGGACTGAAAACGAACGAATTGTTGAAAACGATTATTTGAGAGAAATGCTTCAAAATGGTATGCAGTTTATCTCTAAAGTAAAAGATGACGGATATTATTATCAGGGCAATTATGCAACCGACGCTTATATTAAAGAAATTCCCGATGAGTCTTTGATTGCAAAAGCAGAAGCAAAATACAATACAGAAAAAGCTAAATTAAACACTAAAGAAGAAACAATTGATATGAAGATGAAAAATCTTGACACGGAAATTTCGTCATTAACAACCGAATACGATACCGTAAAAAATATCATTTCCAAAAACGTGGAAAAATGTTTTAAGCGATTTAATGCATAACGTGCAAACGGTTTGAAATTTAATGTTTTTCTCTTATAATATAAATTATGAATTACAGAGAGAATGTAAGAAATTTTTGTATAATTGCACATATCGACCATGGTAAATCCACACTTGCCGACAGATTGCTTGAAAAAACAGAAACTGTCGCACAGCGTGATATGCAAAACCAGATTATGGATTCTATGGATATCGAGCGCGAACGCGGGATTACGATTAAATTAAACTCCGCAAGGATGAATTATAAGGCAAAAGACGGTAAGGATTATATTTTAAATCTTATCGACACTCCGGGTCACGTTGATTTTTCTTATGAAGTTTCCCGCTCTCTTGCTGCCTGTGAGGGCGCATTGTTAATTGTTGACGCAACTCAAGGGGTTGAGGCGCAAACGCTTGCAAATGTTTATCTTGCAATTGAACAAAATTTGGAAATTATTCCCGTTATTAATAAAATTGATTTGCCTTCTGCCGATGTTGAACGCGTAAAAGAAGAGATTGAAGAAGTTTTAGGTATTGACGCTTCTCTTGCAATTCCTGTGAGTGCAAAGGCGGGTATAGGGATTGATGAGGTTTTGGAAGCGGTTGTGGAACTTATTCCTCCGCCTGTTGATAATTCTGAAAAACCTCTTAGAGCAATGGTTTTCGACAGTGCGTATGACCAGTATCTCGGAACACTTTGTTTCTTTAAAATCATCGACGGCAAAATGAAACTTGGCGATAAGGTTAAATTCATGGCTTCGGGTAAGGAATACGATGTTGTGGAACTGGGTTATCAAACACCTGTAAGAGTTCAGGTTGATGAATTAACATGCGGTGATGTAGGTTATTTCGCTGGTTCTATTAAGGAATTGACAAGATTTGTAGGCGATACTATTACAACTGTTGAAAATTCTGCGGCCGAACCGTTAGACGGTTACAAAGAAGCGTTGCCTATGGTATTTTCCGGCATGTATCCGGTTGATAATGATGATTATGCGGATTTGAAAGAGGCATTGGAAAAATTAAAGCTTAATGACAGCAGTATAACATTTGAGCCTGAAACATCTTCAGCACTTGGTTTTGGTTTCCGCTGCGGATTTTTGGGAATGCTTCACATGGAAATCGCGCAGGAAAGATTGGAGAGAGAATATGGTCTTTCTCTTGTAACAACTGCACCGTCTGTAGTTTATCATGTTTACAAGACTAACGGTGAAATGGTTGAAATCGACAACCCCGCAAATCTTCCGCCCGCGCAGTTAAGAGATTATATTGAAGAACCGTATGTAAAAGTTCAAATTATTGCTCCGAAAGATTACGTCGGAACACTTATGGATTTGGCACAGACAAAACGCGGTATATTTATTAATATGTCTTATATTGACAAAGTCCGCGCAAGCCTTGATTATGAAATTCCGCTTAGTGAAGTTATTACTGATTTTTACGACCAGTTGAAATCTCGTACTCAAGGTTATGCAAGTATGGATTATGAGTTTAAAGACTACAAACGCTCAAAACTTGTTAAACTTGATATTATGCTTGCAGGTGAAGTCGTAGACGCGTTATCGGTTATTTGTCATGAAGATAGTGCATTTTATATCGGACAAAAATTAACATCGAAATTAAAAGATATTATTCCTCGCCAGCTGTTTGAAGTCCCAATTCAGGCGGCAGTTGGCGGCAGAGTAATTGCAAGAACGAATATTAAAGCAATGCGTAAAAACGTATTGGATAAATGTTATGGTGGCGATATTTCTCGTAAGCGAAAGCTTTTGGAAAAGCAGAAGAAGGGCAAAAAGCGGATGAAATCTGTCGGCAGGGTTGAAGTTCCTCAAGAAGCCTTTATGGCTGTTCTGAGTCTTGAGGAGGAATAATTCCTTTATCAATCAGCTTTCTTGTAGCTTCTGTTCTGTTTGTAACACCGAATTTTTTGTAAACTTCGGTCAAATGTGCTTTTACTGTAGAACTGCAAATAAACAATTTTTTCGCAATTGCTTTATTGCTTTTTCCGCGTGCCATCCAAATAGCAACATCCATTTGTCTTGGAGTCAAATTATTTTTCTTGTCATTCATACTGTCAGCCTCTTTTTTAAAAAAATCTTGTTTGACATAAAAATAATATCAAAATTATATACTTAATTGCTATTACCCGAAGGTCGAAGGTGTACTTTTGTACAGTATTTAAAGCGAAACGGCTAGATATTAAAAAGGTAATTGTTAAGATTTGTTAATAAAATATATACGTCTTACGCAATTTTTCAATACAAAAATACTTTATATATACATAGAGAATTAATTTAAGGAAATAGAGAAAAAGAGTATAAAGGAGAACGGATATGAACATCAGTAAACTATTCGGTGCTGGCAATGTAAACAACACAACAGGAATTCAAAAAACAAACGGTGCTGATAAAATTGATAATATTTCATTCAAAAGTGCAAATAAAGTCGGAATGTCTGCACCGAAAGAGTTAAGTCCTTCAACAATGAATTTTTTGGCGCAATTAGACGGAAAAATTACGGCAGAAATGGCAGATGACTTGCTTGCAACACCTTATGTAAGTTTAGATTTAAACGGCTAATCAGATTTGGAAATATTTTAGGACCGACTATAAAAAGTCGGTCTTTTTTATTGTAAAGTTTTTGTAATATTTCCTTAAATATATTAAAGTTTCTGTTCAGCATTGCCGATAAATTTCATGTGAGTAAATGACGGAGTGGAAACAATGAACAGAATTAACCAGAAAAATTTAGAAAACTTACAGGCTTTTTACGGAAATTATCAGGCAAAAAAAGCAGGTAAAGAAGAAAAAAAAGAAGAAGTAAAACCGGCAGAAGAATTTCAGCCCAAAAAAGTTGAAGCGAATGCATTGGATGTACTTGCGGCACAAAATAAAGCTGCACAGTTTGGAAAACTTGATACATCAAACGCTGCAACAGAAAAAAGACTTGAACAAGCTTTTGCAAATTCAGCATTTATGAAATCATTGAATGAATTGCAAGGCATTGAAGAAGAAGATTTTGTTGCTTATGCAATGGCAAATATTACAGGTGTAAACCACGACAAATTGGTTAAATATTTGAACAAACCATTGAGCGTGGAAACCATTGCAGGAGTTCAAGATATTGTTGACACACTAATTGCTTAACTTATAACTACACATTTACTCATTATTAGACCGGTTTTATAACCGGTTTTATTTTTATTGTAACGTATTGTAAAATTATATACTTTTTATATAAAAAAATGTCAATTTTTCTAATGATTACTTTTTTATAAATATAGAGGTATAATAAATTTATGAGAGATTTTAAAGTAATCGAGAATGAAAAGCTTCAACAACTTGAAGAAAAACCTGTTGAAAAAAGGGTTACCAACCCGATTGCGAAAAAATTTGTCAATTTTCAGAATAAAGAAAAATTTAGTGTAAAAGACTTGTTTAAAAAATAAAAGACCGAGAAATTTCTCGACCTGTTATTGAAAGCTTACTCCTGTATGCACAACCCAAAATAGCTGGAGAAGTCGCGGTAGCTGGAGTACCATTTCGTGTTCGTGTGGTCGAAGTGCCTGCTGTACGCGAACTTGAAGGCGTCCTCCTCACCAGACCAAACATCGAAGCCCGGTTCAGGAAGACCATATTGACTTGCTTTGTTGTTGTAAGTTAATCCTGATTTGTCTACTTGGGCGCCTATTGCCGGATTGCCCTCGTAAAGTAGTGAGGCAATTTTTCCAAGGTCTGCAAGTGTTGGCATATTTTGTACTCCATTACACTGTTTTACAGCTCCAGCCCAGTAATCGGTATTATTACAATAAATTGTAGCACAACATTCCTGTATGCCTAAATTTGCCTTTTCCGCCTCACATTCCGCATACGTCATCGGAGTTACAGCGAACGGAGCACCAAAACATTTGCCGTCTATTTCTATTGAACAAGCGCTTCCTAAACCATTAGCGTTAAATGCAACAACATCCTTTCTAAACGTATTCGGTCTGCTGTGACCATTGATTTCAAACACAGCCGCAACACAACCGGCCGTTGCATTAGTTTCAGGTTTACCGTTAGAAGTAGACCACCCATACGTTTTCATGGGGTCTAACGCTTCACATTTCTTGTTGTAACTTAAAATCATCGGTGTGCCGTCAGCCGTAATAATCCCAACATTATCACTTGAATAATCATGAGTATCATCAT
>CAJUPC010000001.1 GCA_910588555.1 Candidatus Gastranaerophilales bacterium | reverse complement strand
ATTTAAATTATTACTATGGCTTGAAAAAGTTATCAAATATGTTATAATAATGATATACATCATCACATATATAAAAGGAGATTGTATGAAAAAATTTAATGCGTTTACTCTAGCTGAAGTTTTAATAACTCTTGGAATTATTGGAGTAGTTGCCGCATTAACTATTCCGACTCTTATTATGCATCACAGAAAACAGGTTATCGAAACAAGATTAAAAAAATTCTATTCAATGTTTAATCAAGCAATATTATTATCAACTGTTGATAATGGAGAAATCAGTACCTGGCAATATTTTCAGGATGACAAATACGATGAAGATGGAAATGCTATAAATCAAGCTGATAAAATTGATGAGTCTTTCCAAAAATATTTAGCTCCATATATGAAAATAGTTTCAAAAAAAGCAGTAAATGACAGATACAATAACAAAGATAATAAAAGAATTGTATATTATCTGGAAGACGGAAGTGCTTTTTCATACGCATTCCATGAAAACAGGGATATACAATTTTATCCTGAAAATGCAGAAAAATGTATAGAAAAAGAATATGCTCAAAGAGTAGGTAACTGTCATTTTGAATTTTACTTCCAACCATTAAGAAACAATAATAGCAATAAATACCATTATAATAAAAATTTGGAGCCGAATAAATATCAATGGGACGGTTCAGAGAATACATTATTTACGAACTGCAAACAATTGGGAGCATATTGTACTGCTCTAATCCAGCATAATGGATGGAAAATTCCCGATAACTATCCCAGAAAACTGAAATAAAAATCTTTTTATTTAATAAAACGATTTAAGATATCAGCTAAGCTGTTTATTATGTCTAATGCCAATTCCAAAAACGGTTTTCTTTGATAATAGTATCCGACAAACTCGTCCTTTATTATATCTTTTCCGTTTTTTGAAGTAATTATAACTGTTTTTGGCAATGGCTTAGCTTTAAAGCTTATGCTTTTTGAAGGGGAATGTATAGGCTGTATCATTTAATTTTGTCCTTTATAATGATTTACGTTCAACTTGTTCCGTTGTTGAAACTTCAATAATATCGCCAATTTCCAAATCGTTCCATTTTGCAAATGAAATACCGCATTCGAAACCTTGAGCAACTTCTTTTACATCATCTTTAAATCGTTTCAATTGGTCAATTGCACCTCGGAAAATTTCTTTTCCGTCACGGTATAGAACTGCATCTTTACTTCTTACAATCTTACCTTCAGTAACGTAACATCCGGCAATTTTTGTAGTTTTACCGATAGTAAATACCTGACGAATTTCAGCTTTACCGAGTTCAACTTCTTTAATTTCAGGTTCAAGAAGCGAAAGCATTGTTTTTTCAATATCTTCAAGAATTTGGTAAATAATATCGTATTTTTTGATTGTAACACCTTCACGTTCAGCCGCAGCAAGAGCGTTTGCATCTTCTTTTACCGTAAAGCCCAAAATCAAGGCATTTGAAGCGGATGCAAGCATTACGTCAGCCTCAGAGATATCACCAACACCAACGTGAATAATTTTTGTCTTAATTTCATCTGATTCAACCTGCGCAATTGCCTGCGATACAGCTTCTGCAGAACCGTTTGTATTGGCTTTAATAATCAAGTTCAATTGCGGAATATCATCTTCGCCTGCAACAGCCTCACGTCTTACGTGGGCAGGAAGCATTGCGTCAAGACGTTTGTCGCGTTCTTTTTCTTTACGTTCCTGAACAATTGATTTCATTTCTTTTTCGTTCTGAACAACTTCAAAATAATCACCGGCCTGAGGAACTTCTGACAAACCTAAAATCTCAACTGGAGTAGAAGGTTCAGCTTTTTGAATTCTTTCACCGCTGTCTGATAACAAAGCTCTGACTCTGCCGCAGGCAGTACCGACAACAATACAATTACCGGTGCGTAAAGTACCGTTTTGAACAAGTAATGTTGCAACAGGCCCTTTACCTTTGTCCAAATTTGCTTCAATTACAACACCTGAAGCTTCAGCTTTCGGATTAGCTTTCAAGTCTTGAACATCAGCTACAAGCAAAATGTATTCCAAAAGTTCATCGATACCTGTTCCGTTCAAAGCGGATACTTTAACTGTAATAGTATCTCCGCCCCATTCTTCGGGAACAAGACCGTGTTCTGTCAACTGCTGTAAAATCTTATCAGGATTAGCACCAGCTTTATCAATTTTGTTAACTGCAACAATGATAGGAACTTCCGCAGCTTTTGCGTGGTTAATAGCTTCAATTGTCTGAGGCATAATACCGTCGTCAGCCGCAACAACTAAGATTGCAATATCTGTTGCTTTCGCACCGCGTGCACGCATTTCGGTAAAAGCTTCGTGGCCAGGAGTATCAACAAATACAATTTTTTTGTTCTCTGTATCATCCAGATAAACTGTATAAGCACCGATTGATTGTGTAATACCGCCAACTTCGGTTGCGACAATTTTGTGTTTTGAAGCACGAATACTGTCTAACAAAGTTGTTTTACCGTGGTCAACGTGACCCATAATTGATACAACAGGAGCACGTTTTTTGAGTAATTTTTTATCAACTTCCGTAAGTTTTTTAACTTTTTCTTCTTTTTCAAGTTCTTCTTCCATGAAAGCTTCTAAGTCTTCATCAAGAACCTCAAGTTCATATTCTGCACAAATCTTTTTAATGACATCAATATCTATAAGCTGGTTTACTGTTGCCATAACACCGTTAAGCATTAAGAACTTAACAATTTCAGCAGGTGTTTTTTGAATTTTTTCAGATAATTCACTAATTGTCATAGCTCTGTTTACGACAATTTGTGTTATTTGTTCTGCTTCTGCCTCCTTGTGAGAACGTTTTTTATGTTTTTGCGCCGCAGCTTTTTCTAAGGAAATTCTTTCCTGTTCTTCTTTTTTAGAATAATCTTTTCCTTTTTTCTTGGCATCAGAAGCTGGACGTTTTCTACCCTGCCCTTTATTATCATAAATATCTTGAGAAATTATAGTTCTTTGGATAGGTTTTCTTTCGCCTGACGGTTTTTCAAACGGTTTTTTGGCAGCACCGTCTCTAGCACCTTCTCTTGGCGGACGTGCAGGTCTGTCACCTCTTTCTGGTCTTTCACCGCGTGGAAATCTTTCAGGACGGTCAGCACGCGCAGGTCTATCTGAACGGGGAGGAAACTTTTTACCTTCTCGTTCGGGTCGTTCCGGGCGTTCAACAGCAGGTTTTTGAGGTGCACGTCTTACAATTTCAAGACGGCTGACTGGCTGTTTCGGTTTAACTACTTCAATTTTAGGAGCAGCAGCCTTTTCAACTTCTACAGTTTTTTCCTCTTTAACTTCTTGCTTAGCTTCTTCAACAACCGGAGTTTCTTTTGCTTTTTTAACAACAAAAGCCTTAGGTTTTTTAACCTCTTTCACACCGCCTGAAGCTAAAAATTCTTTCAGCTTTTTGACTTGCTCCATAGTTACGGTGCTGGAATGAGTTTTGACAGCAATAGAAATTTGTGCAAATTTCTCGATTACTTCTTTGCTGGATAATCCCAATTCTTTTGCCAGTTCGTTTATTCTAATTGTTTCAAAACTCATTTATTAATTTTCCTTTCAAATCTTCGGGTATAGAGGTTTTCAGCACTCTTGCAATTTTATTTTTTTTAAATGCTGACTCTATACACGCATTATTATAGCAGAGATATACTGATCTGCCAAATTTTTTATTATCAGGGTTTACAAAAAGGCCGTCGTTTGTTTTAGTAATTTTTATAAGCTCTTGCCTGTCTTTAATTTTACCGCATCCGACACATTTTCTATCAACCACTAATTCACCTCAGCCAATTTTTCTAATTTCAACTTTTGGTCGTGTTCAATAAGCAATCTTAAAAGTTCATCCAAATCGCCGTCAATTACAGTATTAACATTTAAGTTGTGATTAATTCTGTGGTCAGTTAAACGGCCCTGCGGGAAATTGTATGTTCTTATACGTTCGCTTCTGTCACCTGTCCCAACTTGCGAACGGCGCAGGTCGGTAATTTCCTGCATTTGTTTTTGAACTTCCATATCATAAAGTTTTGCTTTCAAAATTTGCAAAGCACGTTCTTTGTTTTGAAGCTGTGAACGCTCTTCCGTACAGAAAATCATAATACCTGTCGGTTTGTGAAACACACGTGCCGCAGTTTCAACTTTGTTTACGTTTTGACCGCCTGCACCGCCTGAACGTGCAGTTGTAATTTCAACATCGTTCATATTAAGTTCGACTTCAACGTCATCAACCTCCGGCATAACCGCAACTGTTGCAGTTGAGGTATGAACTCTGCCTTGAGACTCAGTTGCGGGAACACGCTGTACTCGGTGAACGCCTGATTCATATTTCAATTTTGAATAGATACTGTCACCTTTCATTGAAATAATAATTTCAGAAACACCGCCCGCTTCGCATTCGGTTTTACTCAAAACCTGAGTCTGCCAGCCTTGCTTATCGGCAAATCTCATATACATACGAGCTAAATCGCCTGCAAAAATATTTGCTTCGTCGCCTCCGGCACCGCCTCTGATTTCAAGCATAATATCTTTATCATCCATCGGGTCGCGGGGCAATAAAAGAACTTTCATTCTTTCTTCATATTCGGGAAGTTTTGCTTCATTTTCAGCCATTTCAGCTTTTAGGAAAGCTTTCATTTCGTCATCAGCTTCCATATGTATCATTTCTTTAGCTTCTTCTATGGCATCAGTAGCTTTTTTCCACGCGTAATAAAGTTCAACGGTTTCTTCCATTGACTTTCTTTGTTTTGACAAATCTCTAAACCTGTTATAATCCTGTATAACCGCAGGATCAGACAGGGTAATTCCTAATTCATTATATTTCTTCTCAATTTGAAGAATTTTATCTAACATATCTTTCATACCTTGATTATATCAAGAACAAAAATTTTTTCAAATAATCCACCGTTTGTGCGGTCACACAAAAATTTGCGTATGCTAAAATGCAAACAAAAAGGAGAAAAATATGAGAGACTTTGAATTTAATTTATCAGTGGAAGAACTTGAAAAACGTACGCATAAAGATTATTTGATGACCAAAAAAATGTTAAAGGTTGACGCTCGCGAATACCTTGAGCTTGCAGACGGAGATAAAGAAGCGCTTAAACATCTTGTAAAAGCAGCTTACATTTTAGAAAAAATCAATATGCAAATTGATTGTCATCATAATCTTGACTTCAAAGCTTTTTTGGAAAGACAAATCGAAAAAGGCAACAAGCAAGCCGAACTTACTAAAATTCTTTTTGACGCTCAAAAAGGCATAAACGCAATCGACACATTGTCAAACAAAATCAATCTTGCAAAAGGTATTGAAGAAAAACCCGGAAAAGGCGTTTATCCCGAAGACCTTTCAAAAGAAGAATTTCATTCAATTTTAACAAAAATGATTAATAACGGAAAAATTGAAGATGTGAAAAAAATCTTAACTCAACGCTCAGTTGTTGAAAGAAACGGTGATGAATTAATCGGAATAGATTATATCGACAAATTCAAAGAAGATTTTTCAAAAATGGCTGATGAAATCGATAAAGCCTCAGAAGTTTCTACAAACTCAGACTTTAACGAATACTTAAAATTACAGGCAAAAGCTTTACGCGAAGCTGACCCGATGCTTGATGCTTATGCAGATAAAAAATGGGCAGAACTTCAAGACACACCACTTGAATTTACAATTACCCGCGAAAACTACGAAGATGAAATGACAGGAACAATCGTAGAGAACAAAGAATTGTCCGAACTTCTTGAAAAACACGGAATTACGCCAATTCCAAAAGATTTCTTAGGCGGCAGAGTCGGAATCGTAAATAAAAAAGGCACAGAAGCACTTATGGCAATAAAAAAATTCCTGCCAATACTTGCAAAAAATATGCCGTTTTCAGATGAATACGAACAAAACATTTCTCCGGACAAGGACGCAAAACAAACAATGGTTGATGTTGACTTAGTTGCTGTAACAGGTGATGTGGGCGAATACAGAGGAGGAATCACACTTGCTGAAAACCTTCCTAACGACGACAAACTTTCTCTCACAATAGGCGGAGGCAGAAGAAATGTTTACCACAGACAAATCCGTTTTATCAGTGATATGAAAAAATTACAGGAAAGACTTGATGAAATCTTAGATAAAGAACAACATCAATATTATCTTGACGAAGCTGACCACTGGTTTACAATAGGGCACGAAAACGCGCATTCTCTCGGACCTAAAAAAGCTTGCGAAACTTTAGGCAAATATAGAAATATTATTGAAGAAAATAAAGCTGATATGGGTGCACTTGCCTTTGTAGATTTATTGACGGAACTTGGAATGTACACAGAAGAACAGCGTAAACAAATTATCGTAACCACTATTGCAGATAATTTCCTAAAATCTAAACCGACACTGAGTCAAGCGCACAGAGTTCGTACAGTAATGCAGAACAAATATTTCTCTGAACGCGGAGCTTATAACATTGTTGACGGCAAAATCCACGTTAATATAGACAAAGTCGTACCAATTGCAAAAGAAATGCTTGCTGAAATCGTAAGAATTCAAATCGAGGGAGATTTTGACAAAGCAGAAAAATACGTTCTTGATAACTTTATCTGGACTGATAATTTGGAACTCATTGCGCAAAAGCTGCAAAAAATAAACAAAACTCTAAACGGCAGAACAGAATCTGAATTAGCAGAAAAGTTATTAAATGAATAACAATAAAAG
Organism: Candidatus Gastranaerophilales bacterium; assembly: GCA_910588555.1. Classification (GTDB taxonomy): domain Bacteria; phylum Cyanobacteriota; class Vampirovibrionia; order Gastranaerophilales; family Gastranaerophilaceae; genus Stercorousia. Next base: position 76,152 of record CAJUPC010000001.1, on the reverse strand, counting down.
GCGGGATAAATTCCCGCCTTTTTACCACGGATAATCTTTAGAAATTTGCCAACCGTCTTGTACAATACGAGACGGACAAAACTGGAACCAATCATAGCTAGGATGAGTGCCGTTTTTACTGCAATTATCTTTAATAAAAGTTGAACTATACCCATAACCGTAAGGTACAATTATTCCTTCATTTAGCCTGTACCACAACAAAAAAGCATCACGGGCAACTTTATTCGGACCTTTATGCCCATTTACATCAACATAAACAGCAAGCATTGAAAAAGTATTAATACCGCCGCCGCTTTTAAAATATGCAAAATATAAAATTTGACCATTTTTCAATTCAATTGTGTAATTTTTGAAATTTGTATCTAATGCAGAGCCTTTAAAATTATTACCGTAAGGGTCTTTATAACCTTCTTTATTATATGTGACATCTTTTACTGGAATATAACCCAAAACTCTTGCCCCGCTCAGATATGGCAAAACATATGTGTCACAAAACTCAACAACACTCTCCCTGCCCTCTTCATTAAATTCTTTACCAACCAAATTTGGCCAAGCTTTAGACTCTCCATGGTCATTTTGAGCCATTACCAAGGCTTGTGCCAAAATACTGTATGCTTCTTTAAACCTTGTAACAGTAATTTGTTTTTCATGTTTTACAATCAACGACGGCAGAGTCAAAACCGCAACTGTGCCGATAATGCCGAGCGTGACTAAAACCTCTGCCAGTGTAAAAGCAGGAGCTAAGCTATGATTGCCCCCCCCCCGACAACATGGTTAATTCTTTTGTGCATACTCAATTCTCCTTTTTATTTCTGTCGGCTTAGCCGACCTACATTTTTTATTATAAACTATTTTTCAGATTTTTCAAGACTATTTAAAACTTCAAATCTCTCGCTCCGCCTGATATTTTAACAATATTTTCACTAACTTTTTCTTTTAAACAGCCAAGAGTTTCAATCTCTTGCACAATAAGTTTTTCTCCGACTTCTTTTGTTGCAGGTGAAGCGTAATCTTCCAAATACTCTTTCAATGTCATAATCGCATTAGGATGACAGAAGTTTTGGATTTGCTGGCTTTTACAGATTTCCATAAATCTTTCTCCGGTTCTGCCGCTTCCGTAGCACGCTGTACAAAAACTCGGCAAATATCCTAATTCCATAAGCCACTTGATAACTTCATCCAAAGGACGTCTGTCTGATACGTCAAATTGCGCTGATTCTTCTTTTTCGGGCATTGGATTAAAATATCCGCCAACACTTGTTTTTGAACCGCCGGAAACCTGAGAAACGCCAAGTTTTAACAGACGCGCTCTGCATTCAGCGCTTTCTCTTGTTGAAACAATCATGCCTGTGTATGGAACTGCAATTCTTATGCAAGCTGCAATTTTTGCAAAAATATCATCATCAATTCCGTTGTCAAATTCATCAGGATTGATGTCATCTGCCTTTTTAATTCTTGGAACACTTATAGTATGGGGACCGACACCATATACGGCTTCCAAGTGTTCAGCGTGCATTAGAAGTCCCGCAAATTCGTATTTGTAGCTTTCTAATCCAAAAAGAACACCTAATCCTACATCGTCAATTCCGCCCTGCATAGCCCTGTCCATTGCTTCCGTATGGTATTTGTAATTATGCTTAGGTCCTGTCGGATGAAGCGTTTCATAACTTTCTTTATTATAAGTTTCTTGAAACAAAATGTATGTTCCAATTCCTGCTTCGTGAAGTTTTTTATAATTCTCAACGGTAGTTGCCGCGATATTTACGTTTACTCGACGAATTGAGCCGTTTTTATGTTTAATGTCATAAATTGTTTTTATTGACTCTAAAATATATTCAATCGGATTGTTTACAGGGTCCTCTCCCGCTTCTATAGCAAGCCTTTTGTGACCCATATCTTGAAGTGCAATAACTTCGTTTCTAATTTCTTCCTGAGTAAGTTTTTTACGCGGAATGTGTTTATTTTTAGCGTGATAAGGGCAATATACACATCCGTTTACGCAATAATTTGAAAGATACAACGGTGCAAAAAGAACAATTCGGTTTCCGTAGTAATCTTTTTTTATTTTTTCGGCAAGCGCAAAAATCTGTTTATTTAATTCTTCACTATCACATGCCAGCAAAACCGAAGCTTCACGGTGAGTCAAACCTTTAGCGAGTTTTGCCTTTTCTAAAATTTGATTTACTAAAGATAAATTATTTTTATTTTCTTCTGCATATTTTAAAGTATCAAGAATTTCTTGATGTGAAATAAATTCTTCTGCGTTTTTTGATTTTGGATTATACATTTTTCTTGCCCTCTTTTAACATGATAACGCCGTAAAAATTAAAAGTAAATAAAAAAAAGTTCAAAAAAGTTTCCTTTCTTGAACTTGAAGTCATGTGCCTTTCCCTTATGTAATTAATATCGACTCAAGCAGAACAAACTTTACAATTTTGCCTGCATGCTATGCTATGCTATGCTATGAGGCATTATAGCTGCATTTCGGTCATTTTTAAACACACATTTACAATCCGTTACATGAGAAGAGCTGTTTCACATGAAATTATTTTGAAACAATACCGCCGCCGATTAAATGTTTATCATTTAAATCATAAATAACACCTGACTGACCGCAGGTAACTGAATTTATAGGTTCATCAAATTCAATTTCGGCACAATCGTCAAAAAGTCTTACATGAGCTTTTTTATGCGGCATGTTATAGCGAATTTTCACCCAAGCGTCAAACTCTCTTTTCTGTGGTGTATAACTAAAATTCAAATCCTCAATTTTCAAACTTTTTTTATAATTATCTTCTTCTCTTCCGACGTAAACAATATTTTTTACAGGGTCAATATCAATTACATAGAGAGGATAAGGAGCTGCAATTCCAATACCTTTACGCTGTCCAATCGTAAATTGATAACAGCCCTGATGTTCACCCCATTTTTTGCCTGTTAAAATATCAACAAAATCACCTTTTTGCGCCCCAAACTTATCAAGCAAATAACTTTTGGTTGTAACGGGTTTTTGTATAAAACAGATATCCTGACTTTCTTTTGAATCTTTTGGCGGCAAATCAAAATCAATTGCCATTTGTTTTACTTCTGCTTTTTCATAATGATATAGTGGAAAAATAGTCTTTGAAAGTTGTTTTTGACCCAATCTATATAAGAAGTACAACTGGTCTTTGTGTTCATCTTTAGCCGGATAAAGCTTATAAATACCGTCAGCACATCTTCTTATATCAGCATAATGCCCCGTTGCAAACACATCAGCACCCAAAACATCAATAGCATAATCAAACAAAATCCCCCATTTAATAAACTGATTACACATAATGCAAGGGTTTGGTGTTTTGCCTGTATTATATGAATTTATAAAATAATCTATAACTTTTTCATTAAATCTTTCAACAGCGTCAAAAACATGAAGTTCAATTCCAAGTTTATCAGCAACTCTTTGTGCATTTTTTACAACAGTTTCTGCTGCTTGTGAGTTTACCATTTTACCCGTAAGCCCGATAACCTCGTATCCTTTATCCTGTAAAAGTTTTGCCGTAACGGAACTGTCAACTCCGCCGCTCAATGCTACTACTGCTTTTTTCATAATTAAGTTATACCACAAAATTACCCGATTGAGGTTTTGAAAAAATTCTTTTTAATTTATGCTAATATAAAAAGAGAAAGGACATATTTCATGAGAAAAAATTTAATCATTATTTCATTAATTTTTGCTATACCTTTAATGGCATACTGGATGTTGACAGCTTCAAATTCAACAACCGCAAAAACTGTTCAAACAGGTAAACCTGAGGTTATTAAATTTACATCTGCAATGTGTCTTGACTGTCAGACCATGAACAAAGTTTTTAAAGAAATTTTCCCGAAATATCAGGATAAAATTACCCTGACAGAAATTCAGGTTCAAGACCAAAATGCATTCAATCAAGAGCAAATAAAAAAATATAACGTAACACTTGTACCTACAATTATCCTGAAAAACTCAAAAGGACAACAGGTTAAAAGATTGGAAGGCGAAGTGCCTAAAGAACAGATGGACAATTATTTAAAAGGACTTGAATAATGGAAAATTATGCAGCATTATTTACAGGTGAAGGAAGTTTACCGTTACTATTTGCATTATCATTTTTTGGAGGACTGGTGGCTTCAATAGCCCCATGTTCTCTTGCGATGTTACCGATTATAGTAGGATATATTGGCGGATATTCAGATAACAAACCGTCAAAAACATTTGTACAAATGTTATTTTTCGTACTAGGTACGGCAATAGTATTTTCGGCAATAGGCATAATTTGCGCTATTACGGGAAAAGTATTTGTATCCTTTGCCGGAGGATATTTCGGCATAATCCTTGCGGGAATTATTCTTGTAATGGGTTTAAAACTTATGGGAGTTCTTGATTTTGAATTACCTGTAATGATTAAAGAAATGCCGAAAAATGATGGAACAAACACATTTTTGTATCCGATAATTCTCGGTGCAATATTTGCATTAGCGGGAAGTCCTTGTTCTACTCCGATTTTGGCAGGAATTATGGCATTTGCTTCGCTTTCTGCAAGTATAGCTCAAGCAATAATAATGTTGTTTTTATTCTCGCTGGGACAAGGCGTAATTATAATTCTTGCAGGTTTTTTAACCTCACATTTAAAAAACTGGAAAGGATTTTATAAGTTTTCGGATTGGCTTTTGAAAATAAGCGGGCTGTTACTTACTCTTGCAGGCTTATATATTTTATATAAGATATTTTCACCGTTCTTTATATAAACTATTAATTTTAGAAATAAAAATTTTTAAAATTTCTCGCTAAGAATTGAAATAAATTTTTTTATAACTTTCATATCCTCTTTTGTGAATTCACTGAGGCTCTCTGTTACTTTGTCTGAAAAATTCACGAATTCGGTAAGTTCACTATCTAAAGCGTCAGCCATTCGAACAAGCAAATCCATAGATGGATAATTTCCGCCTACTTCAATTCTGCTTATCGTCTTGTCTTCAACACCGACAAGTTCTGCCAGTTCACTCTGCTTCAAGCCTTTCAATCTGCGCAAACGCCTAACATTATTCCCAATTTTCTTTTTTATATTATTCATATTATGTCCTTTTGTTACAATAATGTAAATTTTAATAGAGTTTAACTACACAAAAACAGAATAATACTTTACAACTAACATTAGAATAGAGTTTTAAAAGGAGGTACACGAATGAAAAACATAGAAGCATTCACATTAGCAGCCCCTGCCAAACAGCCAAAAAGAACTGCGTTTACTTTGGCAGAGGTATTGATAACTTTAGGCATCATTGGCGTTGTTGCGGTTCTTACAATGCCTGCACTAATAACTTAACTTACAATTCCGTTAGTACTTGCGCAGGCTCTGAATATGAATATTTAGATCCAAAGTATAATGAATCAAGGCCAACTTTTATGTGGTGCAATACAAATTATTGGATAGGTGCAAAATTAGCTTGCGAAAACATTGGAATGCAAATGCCTGATATATCAACTTTACAAAAGTTATATAAAGAAAATTATTTAGATAATCGAACAGGACGCTATTGGTCATCAACGGAAGCGAGTGACATTAGCGCTAGAGCCTTATATAAAGGAACCGTTTCTACATCCTGCGGCAATAAAGGCAGCTGTTATAATAATCTTGTATGTATCGGCAATTAATAATTTACACATAATATAACTTTACGTACTGTTGTAAATTGTCCTTGTATATCGTATAATATGCTCAAAGGAGAGTAAATATGAAAACATACGAAGGTCAGTTAGTTGCAGGGAATGAAAGGTATTGTATAATTCTTTCAAGATTTAACGATTTTATCGGTTCAAAACTTCTTGACGGTGCTGTTGATGAACTTAAACGCCACGGTGTTGCTGACGAAAATATAGATATCGTTAGAGTACCGGGGGCATTTGAAATTCCTTTGACTGCTCAAAAATTTGCACAATCAGGAAAATACAGTGCAATTATCACACTCGGTGCTGTAATTAAAGGCTCTACATCGCACTACGATTATGTTTGTGCGGAAGTTTCCAAAGGTGTTGCACAAGTAAGCCTTCAAACAGGTGTTCCCGTAATTTTCGGCGTACTAACAACAGACAATATTGAACAAGCGATTGAAAGAGCTGGCACAAAAGCAGGAAACAAAGGTTCAGACGCTGCAAAATCTGCTATTGAAATGGTTAATTTATATAAACTGATTTAGTGTTTAAAGGAGTACAATATGAGCGAAGTTATCACAGAATACCGAAACGAGAACACGAAAGATATTGATATTCTTTCGACTGTTGAAATGGTAAAAAAAATGAACGAGGAAGACAGGCTTGTCGCGCTTGCAGTTGAAGAAGAAACTGAACACATCGCTCAAGCAATTGATTTGATTGCAAAACAGTTTTTAAAAGGCGGAAGATTGTTCTATTTCGGAGCAGGCACTTCAGGCAGACTCGGTATTCTTGACGCTTCCGAATGTCCTCCGACTTTTAGCGTTTCTGCCGATATGGTTCAAGGAATTATTGCTGGCGGCGACACTGCTTTCAGAACTGCTGTTGAAGGCGCAGAAGACGACTTCGAACAGGGTTATGAAGACGCTAAAATTTTAACAGAAAATGATGTTGCTGTTGTTATTTCTGCAAGCGGAAACCCCAAATATTTACTTGGTGTTTTAAAAAGAGCAGATGACATAAACTGCCGCACAATCGCAATTACTTGCAATTCTAAAGGTAAAATTGCAGAAGAAGCAGGTCTTGTAATTTGCGCGGAAGTCGGGCCCGAAGTTATTGCGGGTTCTTCAAGATTAAAAGCCGGAACCGCACAAAAAATGATTTTGAATATGCTTTCAACAGGTTCAATGATAAAAATAGGAAAAACTTACGAAAACTTTATGATTGATTTGAAAGCTACAAACGAAAAACTTAAAGACAGAGCAATAAGAATTGTCGCACAAATTGCTGATGTTTCACACAGCGATGCTTTGGCGGCGCTTTTAAAATGCGATTGGGAAATAAAAACCGCAATCGTTGCAATTTCAATGAAACTTGAAGTTGAACAGGCAAGATTAGAATTAAAAAAACATGGCGGAGTCCTTCGCAAATTATTACATATATATGAGGTAAGCAGATGAAATTAACGGTATTGGGAGCTGGATGCTGGGGTTTAACTTTAGCGTGGTTATTAACAAATAATTTTGATGAAATTACGGTTTGGGGAAGAGAACAGGATTTATCAGAAGATTTAATCAAAAACAAACATTGTTCTAAACCACTTGAAGTTCAATTGGATAATAAAATTGAAATAACTTCTGATTTGAAATCTGCAATTTCAGGCGCAGACATAATTCTTTCTGTTGTTGCAACATCAGGCACAAGAGATGTTTGCGAAAAACTTAAAGAAGCAGGAATAAAGAGTGAACAGGTTCTTGTAAATGCTTCAAAAGGTATTGAATTACCATCATTAATGAGAATGTCTGAGGTTATAAAAGATGTTCTTCCCGAACAAAAACTTGTAATTCTTTCAGGTCCCACATTGGCAAAAGAAGTTCTTGCAGGGCTTCCGACAGCAGCCTGCGCGGCTTGTGAAGATATTAAAACTGCCGAATTTGTTCAAAAAGCAATGAATGTACCGTCAAAATTCAGAATTTACACCAATACTGATGTAATCGGCGTTGAACTCGGTGGTTCATTGAAAAACGTAATTGCAATCGCATCAGGCTTTGCACACACAATGGGGCTTGGCGACAATTGCGCAGGAACACTTTTAACCCGCGGAATGGCAGAAATCGTTCGTGTAAGTATCAATCTCGGTGCAAATCCGTCTACTTTATACGGTTTATCGGGAATGGGTGATTTGATTGCAACCTGCTCAAGCCCTATGTCAAGAAATTACACTGTCGGTTCTATGCTTGCAAAAGGTAAAAAAATCAACGATATTTTAGCAGAACTCGGTTCAGTTGCCGAGGGTGTTAAAACTTCTAAAGCAATTTGCGAACTTGCCAAAAAACTCGATATTGAAGTTCCCGTTTCAAACGCAATTTATGAAGCCGTTTACACAGATATTACACCGCAGGCTTTGCTTGACAAGCTTATGAACAGAAAGTTAAAAGAAGAAGAAAGATATGTATAAATACGCTGTTGAATACTTAAAAAACACATTTCATCCCCTTATTGTTCCAGAAACTTTAAAAATAGAAGACGGTGAAATGGTGCTTGTCAGAACTGAAAAAGGCGAAGAAGCATTAAAAGCTTTTATTGTAAATTCAAAAGTTTCAGCCTGCTGGCAAAACTGCAAAAATAAACCGGAAGCTTTTCAGGTTATCAGAACACTTTCTCAACGAGATTTGCAAACTCTTGATGACATAAAAAAAGAAGAAGTTACATCTTTCTTTAAATGCAAAGCTTTAATTGAACAACACAGACTAAATATGAACCTTGTTCAATGCCGTATAACATTTGACAGACGTAAGATAACATTTTATTACACAGCTCCTGAAAGAGTTGATTTCAGAGCATTATTAAAAGACTTAACTCAAACATTTACACGCGTAAGAATTGACCTGCGCCACATAGGTGTTCGCGATGAAACTTCAATTATTGAAGGATGCGGCGTTTGCGGTAAACCATTCTGCTGTTGCTCTTATCTGAGAAAATTCGGTACGATTAACGTAAAACTGGCAAAAGATCAGGGAATGCCGATTGCCCCGGGAAAAATCTCTGGCACATGCGGAAGACTTTTGTGCTGTCTGACTTATGAATACTCAAACTATATTGACGCAGCAAAAGGAATGCCGCCAATAGGTTCTTCTGTTATGACGCCTGACGGACTCGGCAAAGTTTGCAATTTGAATTTTATGTGCGGAAAAGTTTCCGTCAAAATGGAAGACGGCAAAACAAAAGACTTTGCAAAAGCTGATATAGAAATGGTTGACGCTGATGTAAATGTAGAAATCGACGTTCCTGTTATGAACACATACGCTGACGACAATGACAACATTGATATCAAACAGCTTGAAGATGACAGAAACAGTTCAACAGGAAATGTTTAACGCTTAACATAAATAGAATAAATAATTCAATCATTTACGTTTTTCAATTATTAAATCATAACCCAAAATATCACAAATCTGTCTTAATTCACGATAAGTAAGGTATTCTCGTTTCAATTTTGCAGAAAAATTTGCAGGCTTAGTATCTTTGCCGTTTTTTTCATTAAGTTTTTCGGACAAATCTTTTTGAAGCATATATTCTTTATTAAGCAGATATTTCACAAGTTGAAAATCATTTAAATCATTAATAATCATTTATCCATTATATTGTATATTGACATACGTAACAAAGCACGTTATACTTGTCTATATATAAGTAGATTACATTATTTATATATAGACAAGTATAATAATATTGAGGTTTGATTATGAAAAAATTTAATGCTTTTACTCTGGCAGAGTTTTTTTACCCTGCCGGAATGTCGAAAAAAATCGCGTTTACTTTGGCAGAAGTTTTAATAACCCTCGGCATTATCGGCGTTGTTTCCGCTCTTACAATGCCGTCTTTGATTGCTAATTACCAGAAAAAACAAACTGTTTCCAAACTCCAAAAAGACATGGCAACAGTTCAACAGGCAATAAAAATGTCAGAAGCATTTAATGGCGAAACCGTAAACTGGACACTGCCTGACAAAAATCATTTAGGTAATACTCAAGCATTTGCTGAAAACTATCTCTTTCCATATTTAAAAACAATAAAAACATCCATACCAACTTCCGAAGATTGCTGGGCTGACACAAAAACCATTGCAGGCAATGAGGCTGTTGATTATAAAATATCAGGCTTTGGTCAAGTTTGCGGCTGTGCGGTTTTAAACAACGGAACTTCAATTTATTTTTGGACACACGGTCCTCACCCGATTGATTATAACGACCACCATCTGCAAATATCAATAGACATAAACGGTCATAGAAAAGGACCAAATATGCTTGGCAAAGACGTATTTGCAATGATAATTCCTTTTAAAAGCGGAAAAATCGTTCCTATGGCCAACGATTATTCCAGAGATGAAATTATTTCCACAACATTTAAACACGGTTGCAATAAAGATAATCAATCGGGATATGCAGGAGTAAGTTGTGCCAGCCTCATATTAAAAGATAGTTGGCAAATGTCTAAAGACTATCCCTGGTAAACTTGTTTATCAGAAAGCAAAGAACTAATCACTGCAGCCATTGTCCAAAATATAAATTGAATTTGCGGTCTAAAAAATACCGTATCTACAAGCCCATGAATACTTACGGCACATATTGAAATTAACGCAGCAGATACAAATATAACTGATTTTGTCTCTGCTGATTTTAATATGAATTTCACTGAATTTTTTATTAATGTGATTAAAAATCCTAGATATGCAATTAATGCAAAAATTCCGCTTTCAACAGCTATTTCAAGATAAATATTATAAGCACTTAATGCGTCAAATCCCGTTTTCATATACAACCCGTATATCTCACGGAAATTTTTGTTACCGACACCAATTCCCAAAAGCCAGTTATCCTTAAACATTTCAAAAGACGATTGATACACATTAAATCTGAAAGAATTTGAACTGTCCTGCCTCATGGCAAAAATCGACAAAACTCTTGCCCTCAATGACGAGCTTAAAAGTATAGCAAAAGTTACAAGCGCAAAAACCCCGCCTACCAGAGATAAATAAATCTGTTTGTAATTGTTCCACAGGTATTTAGCAGAAACAGCAAACATTCCTGTCATAATAACAAGCATACCGATATATGAGCCGCGACATCCTGTTAAAAACAATGTTATTGTAGACACCAGTGCCAATATAAGAGCCGTAATTGCACGTTTATAATTCTTTTCATTAAGAAAATATGCAGCCAATCCGTAAACCGCAGGAATTCCCGCAACAAAATACCCGCCCAGCAAATTAGGATTTAACGGTTTTAACGTCCCATATACTCGTGTCATTACCTGTTCGGGATTAAGATGTGAAACATCCTGCCAGGTGGAAATTTCTTCAACATGCGCAAAGTTTTGCAAAAATCCTACAACTGCCTCAAAACTTACACACAAGCCGATTGCACCGAATATAAAAGGGATTTTATCCTTATTGCTTTTCAAATACTGAACAGTTGAACAATAAAATGCAAGGTATGTAAAAGTTTTAAAAAACCCTTTCAAACTCAAATGAAACAAAGTTGAGCCTGCAAGGCTTATCACAACAATCATAAAGTAAGCTAAAAGCCATAATTCAAAAGTTTTGCAAGTCAGATTTTCTTCAGGTTTTGTCAGAATTTTTACGAAAGTCAAAAAGACAGTAATTAATGCAATAAAACCGATAATATCAGATGACATTACCGTCGAAGCAAAGAAAACAGCAATAATCGAGGCAAAAATAAATTTGTCAATATTTTGCAAAAACAAGCTGTTTTCGTACAAATATTCTGTTTTGCTCTGTGTAAATCTTATTATCTTATTGAACATCGTTGTTTGTATTTATAGTGTCATGAAATTTGTTATCATCTGTTTCGGGCATAACTTTCAAATCAGAAACCGTGCCTGTAAATTTGTAATCCACACCTTCAAGAGTAATAGGCAAGCCCATTTTAATCTTGTTACCGCCTACAACCGCACCATCTTTTGTAATTTTTGCGGTATCAGTAAGAGTTACGGTAATATCATACATATTTGCCTGTGAAACATCTTCGACAATTACAACTTTTTTGCTGTTAATAGTTGGAAGAACAATTTTCTTTCTGTCAGCTTTAACCGCTAAAATGTCCAAGTCAGAATACGGAACATTTCTGATACTTATAAAAGTTTTTTCTTTTGCACGCAAAGGAATTTCGTTTCCTGTCAAAGTTACGCCTCTAATAAATACCTGAAACGAAATTTTAGAAGTTGCTTCAATTTGATTTGACGCAGTTTGTCTGAAATTTTTAAAAGTAAAAAATCCGACAATTAAAGCAAGAAGAATACCTACTATAATAATATAGTCAACTGTTCTGATTTTACTAAAAATTTCTTTTATTTTTTCCATAAAGTTTCTCTCCATATTAACCGTTTATAAGTTTTCAACGGCAGATAAAATTTCATCAATAGTTGTAGTGGCACAACCGAATTGTCTTACAACGATACTTGCAGCAACATTACCTATAATCGCAGCATACGCAGGGTCAGCTCCTGCCGCAAGAGCAAGCGTATAAACGGCAGTAACGGTATCTCCCGCACCCGTAACGTCAAAAACTTCCGATTTATTAAATACGGGAATTTTCGTATAATTTTCATGCGCCCTTGCAACAAACATTCCGTCAGCCCCGCAGGTAATCAATATTGATTTTGCATTTGTTTCTTTCAACAATTTATCACCTGCACGCTTTAAATCGTCTTCTGTTTCAAGAGAAAACCCGACCGATTTTTGTGTATCGGGCAAATTCGGAGTCATAGAAGTAACATTTTTATAAACGTCCAAATCTTTTTGCGCATCAACAACAATAACTTTGTTATGCTGATTAGCAAGTCTTATGGTTTCTTGAATAATAGACGGAGTAAGCGTACCTATATGATAGTTTGAAAGAATAACGGCATCATGTTCAGGGATTGCCCTTTCAATTTGTTTCAAAACTTCTTCTTCAATTTCAGGGCTTAAAAATCCGTCAGTCTGTCTATCAATTCTGACAATCTGCTGAGTAATTGAAGTTGTAATAGAACCTGAAATTCTGGTCTTTGTTGTTGTTTTTCTAGACGGGTCAACAACTAATCTTCCGCAATTAATATTAGCATTTTCAAAAGTCTCTCTCAATTGTCCTGCCTGAAAATCGTCGCCGCAAACGCCTATAACGCTAACTTTTCCTCCGTTTAAGGCAGATACATTGTGAGCTGCATTTGAAGCAGCACCAAGAATTAATTTCGTATTCGAATGACGCAAAATTAAAACAGGCGCCTCTCTTGAAATCCTTTCGGCGTCCCCGTAAATCATTTCGTCAATAGCTAAATCGCCAACTACAAGAACTTTAGGTTCATTTAATTTTTTGATATAAGAAACAAGCTGTTCTTTATTAATATACATATAATGACTTCCTTAACTGCATATTAACACAAACATATAAAAAAGCCAAAAAAACTAAAAAACCGCCTTTGAAAGACGGTTTTTTGAAACTTAAAATTTTATTGGGTAGTTTTTACCCTCTTCGCCAAAATTTGTGTTATTTCTAAAATTTGACAGGGTAGTTCTCAGGAATCTTCCAGCCGTTCATCTGAATAATCGCTGCGCAATAATTCCCGCCTGTTGCTTTACAGCCGTATGTCGGACTTGTATATAAAAAATTGATATCATTATTTGCCCAACACATTTTGTACGGTTCAATACCTTTATTACAGGATTTTATCCAGTTAACGGTACAGTATAAAGGATTAAATTGAAAGATAAACAGACATTTGCCGCTTGAATTTTCAGAATTCATACACTTTTCGGGATTATTTGTATAATAAAAAATATCATTTGTTGAATACCAACCAAACAGAAAAGCACTTCCGTCAGGAAAATAATACAAATAATTTTTATTGCTATGATTATCAACAATTTCTTTTACTTTAACAATATTTAAATAAGGCATAAAATATTTTTCGACATTTTTACGTACTTTATCGCTTTTATTAATAAGATTTCCGTCATCATCAAAAGAATTATCAAGCCAAAAATCCCAGTCACGATAATCACCGTAGTCTATTTTTGCCATTGCTATCGCCTGATTCATTGTTGAATAAAACCTTTTCAATCTTGTTTCAACAACATGCTTTTTGTAATTTTGAATTAATGTTGGCATAGTCAATGCCGCAACAACACCAATGATGCCTAATGTGATTAAGACCTCGGACAAAGTAAATGCTGCTTTCTTTGAGGATAAGCTATTAAAAGTTTGCTTTGTAAACGGTAATAAGCCTATCTTCGCGACGAAGGAGCCTAGATTGCCCCCCCCCCGACATTCTGATTAAATAACTTTTTCATCTTTCTAGCTCCTTTCGCTATTTGTTGTTATATGTTTTTGTCGGCTTAGTAAAGCCGACATACGTTTTAAATGTGCGAAGCACTGATCTTAGCTTGACTTCTTCACATCCGGTCTTCCGTACTTCTTTCTTTATTATAAACTATTTTCCAAATTTTTCAATACATATTTTTAACCATGTCTTTTTACGGGATTTGGGTTTAAAATCATCTGTGCAAGAGTTTCAGAACCTTCAAAACCGCGGGCACGCATAATTGCTGCTGCTGACTCTCTGTCATAATCAACAAATCTGTGTTCTATAGAAAAACCGCCGTCCTGGAAATCTGCAATTACGTAACACGCCTTAGCGTCTTCCGTCATAGGACGTCCTACACTTCCAACATTTACAACTGTTTGTTTTTTACTTGTCTGATAACCGCAAGGGATATGAGTATGACCGCACAAAATTAAATCAGCATTTGTATTGTTAAGCATTTCTTCAATCTCTTTTAATGGCATATCAGGCATAATATTTTCATTATTTCTTCTCGGTGAACCATGCACCATAAGCACTCTTACACCCTCAGCCATAAATTCTTTTTGAGGCGGTAGATTTTTTAAATATTCTTTCTTATCGTCTTCCAAAAAATAAACATCATCTGCAAGCGCGTGTGCCATAACCGGAAATACCGATTTAACATCTTCCATAACATTAGGAGAAAAATCGCCGATTAATTTGTCTGTATTACCCTGTATTACAATCCAATCTTTTTGAGTTCTAACAAAATCAATAACCATTCTCGGCTGCGGTCCTGCCATTGCTATATCACCAAGACATAAAACTTTTTCACAACCTTGATTTGTTAAATCTTGCATAACAGCTTCTAAAGCGTGCCAGTTTGCGTGAATATCAGATAAAATTGCAACTTTCATAACTAATTCTCCTATTTGTGCTATTATTATAATATGATAAACAGAAGAAAATCAAAAGAGCTTTTTATAGGAAATGTAAAAATCGGCGGAAATGCACCGATTAGTGTACAATCAATGTGCAACACAGACACAAGAGATGTCAATGCCACATTAAATCAAATTAACGAAATGGCAGCCAAAGGCTGTGAACTTGTCAGACTGGCAGTTTTAAATAAGGACGCGGCAGATGCGATTAAAGATATTGTGAAAAAATCTCCTGTTCCTTTAATTGCCGATATTCACTTTGATTACAAACTTGCAATTCAATGTATAAATAACGGAATTAACGCCTTACGTCTAAATCCCGGAAATATAGGCAAACGCGAGAATGTTGAAAAAGTTGTATCACTTGCCAAACAACAGCAAATTCCAATCAGAATTGGCGTTAATGCAGGCTCTTTAGAAAAAGAACTTCAAGATAAAGACATTCCGTTGTCTGAAAAAATGGTTATAAGCGCAATGGGTCATATCAAAATTCTTGAAGATTTAGACTTTGACTTAATAAAAGTTTCATTGAAATCTTCGGATGTATTGACTACAATTGAAGCTTACCGTTCAATTGCCGAAAAAATACCCTACCCTCTTCACCTGGGCGTAACAGAAGCCGGAACATTAAGAGGCGGTTTGATTAAATCTTCGGTTGGCTTAGGAACCCTTCTGGCAGAAGGTATCGGTGATACTATCCGAGTTTCTCTGACAGAAAACCCTACAGAAGAAGTAACAGCAGGCTTTGAAATTTTAAAAAGCTTAGGTTTGCGTGAAAAAGGCGTAAATTTCATTTCTTGCCCGACATGCGGAAGAACTCAAATTGATTTAATCGGACTTGCCAAAAAAGTTGAAGAACGATTTAAAAATCTTGATAAACCTATCACAATAGCGACAATGGGCTGCGCCGTAAACGGTCCGGGTGAAGCCAAACACGCAGATTTTGGCATTGCAGGCGGTGTTGGAGAAGGAATCGTTTTCAAAAAAGGCGAAATTATTGCTAAGGTTCCGGAAGAACAACTTCTTGAAAAATTGGAAGAAATTATAACAAAATCATCTATATAGTATATGGAAGATTTATTGTAAAGAAACTATAATATTTTTGTAACTGCTAAAAAAAGTATTATAATTATACCGAGGTGGAAATGAAAAAAAGTTTAGTAATTTTAATGTTAACAGCGTTCATATCAATCCCTGCTTTTGCAGAGTTGACGGTTGAAGATACAACTAGTACAGAATATTTGAAAAATAACGGCTATTCTTCAGCTTTAACTATTACCGTGAATAAGTCCAAAGCACAGGCTAACGGAGAACCTTTAACAGAACCTGTTGAAAAAGAAGAATACAACCAGCCTTTTGTGAAATTTGTAAGAAAAGTCTTTATGTATATTGACCCGTCACTTGATGATCACTCATTCATGAACGATCATGACATTCATACTTCACCAAGTTTTCACGATTTATAAGACTTGATTATAAAAAATATTTAAAAACTTTTTGTGAATTTCTTTCGCAAAAAGTTTTTATGTTGTATTATATTATCAGGGCATGAAGGGAAGAGTCCGATGAAATTTAGAACAATATTTACTTTGCTTACAATATTAACATTATCAACAGTAACTCAGGCAGAAGAAATTAATTCTGAAATGCTTACTGCAAGGAAAAAACCTGCTCTGCTTGAACAGCCTGCTGTTGCAGTGGAAGAAGAATGTGAAAACATAATTCCCGAAGAAATTCTTGCTCCTGTATTTAAACCCTACGAACCTGCAAAAAATGAAGTAATGTTCAGTTACACAAAAAATTTAATTAATGCAGTAAACCCGACAGCTCTAACAAACAGAACCGGAAGTTATCTCCCCGGAGCAAGAGGAATTAACCAGCTTGTAATCTATACTCCCGAATACGGTATTAGAACAAATACAAACGAATTTGGTGCAGAAGCTGTTGTTGAAGGCAATACTGTTACGGAATTATCCGGAGCAGACTCATTTATACCTCAAAACGGACTTGTAATAAGCGGTCACGGACGTGCAAAAGTTTGGATGAATTCGGCAATAAAAGTTGGAACAAAAATATATATAGATAAAGAGGCAAGACTTATTTATACTTATACAACATCAGAAAGCTACATCTTTGAATCAGAAAAGAAAATAGCCGAAGCTGAACAAATGGTTGCTTATTACAGAACAACAAGCCCAGATTATAACTGGAAAACTCCATACAGCTATATAAATGATGCAAAAGATTATTTAAAAAAAGCAAGAAAAAATCCGGATGAAGTTCAAAAGTATTCAAAACTTGCAATTGAAGCCGCAAATGATGCTTTAAAAAGTGTTTTGCCTTATAAGAACGGAGAACTGAAAGGTATTTGGGTCAGACCGACAGAAACAAACGAAGAGGATATAATTGCAACAGTAAATAAGCTTAAGCAAGCAGGAATTGATAACATATTTTTGGAAACTTATTTTCATGGAAAAACAATTTTCCCGAGCAAAACAATGGAAGCATACGGGTTTACACCTCAATATGAAAAATTTGCAGAAATTGACGCACTTGCAATTTGGATACGAGAAGCTCACAAAAGAAATATGAAAGTTCATACCTGGTTTGAGACTTTTTATGCGGGTCCACAAAATCCAAAAGATAACCCCAAAAGTATTCTTGCAAAAAATCCATCCTGGGGAAATAAGACAAAAAAAGATTATTTATCTGTAGAACCATCAAGGTCAACATCAGAACATAATGCATATTTCTTAGACCCTGCAAACCCTTATGTTCAAGACTTTTTGACAAAACTTATAACTGAAATCATTACAGATTACAAACCGGACGGCATTAACTTAGATTATATAAGATATCCGAATTGTGTTTCAACTTCGGAAATTAACAATTGGGGATACACCGATTATGCAAGAGAAAATTTTAAAATGATTTACGGTGAAGACCCGATAAACATAAAAAAAAGCGACGCATTATGGGCTGAATGGAATAATTACAGACGTGAACAGATTACAAATATGGTCAAAAAAGTCGGTTCAATCGGAAGAAGTACAAATACTTACATAAGTGCAGTAATATTTCCCGACAGACAAGCAGCGTTAAATACTAAACAGCAAGACTGGAAAACATGGTCTACCAGAGGTTATTTAAATGCTTTTACACCTTTATTTTTGACCTGCGATTCGAAGACCGCGAACAAAATGATGACAGATGTTATTAACCTAAAATCAGGCACTACAGATTTCTATGCAGGCTTGTTTGTAACCTTTATGGGCGGTTCGGAAGAGGATTTAATAAGACAAATTCATGAAGCGCGTAAAGTAAACGCAAACGGGGTAATTCTTTTTGATTATGCTCACCTTAATCAAAAATATATTAATACGCTTTCAAAAAGTGTGTTTGCAGCACATTCTCCCGTTAAACATTATATTTACAATCAAACACCGCAATGCGAACAGCGCAAAGGCTGGTGGATATTTAAGAAGAAATAAGCCAAATGTGAGTGTCGACGCGCTTGACAAAAAGCCCCTGACCAATTTTGCAAAATCTATGCAAAATTTGCGTACTTGACAAAAAAAGAAAAATAGTAAATAATGGATAAAGAAAAACGGAGGTATTTATATGTCAAGATTTAAGAATAGAGCTGAGATTGCCCCCCCCCCGAAGCTATCGGTTTAAGATTTTTTAAGGCTTCTTTTGCATTTACTCTTGCCGAAATTTTGATAACTTTAGGCATTATTGGAATAGTTGCGGCACTCACTATGCCACCATTTATCCAAAAACATCAAAAACACGTTGTTGAAACGAAATTAAAACGATTTTATTCAAACATAAATCAGGCTTTCAGATTATCTGAAATTGATAACGGACCAAAAGAAGAATGGATAAAAGATTTTTTTAATTTATGCGACTCTATATATAGTGATAATGTATTTAAAGAAGAATGTTTGGCAACAATTTATAATAAATACCTGAAAAATTATATCAAAGTTACTAAAACAGAATACACTACCGAAATTTGGGGAGGTTCATACTTACTTTATTTTGCTGACGGAAGTATTGTTGCAATGAGTTACAGAGGGCACGATTATATATATTTTATTGACTCTAATGCATTAAAACATAAAAAAGTCGGAAAAAATATGTTTCCGTTCGGATTTTATGGTTCATTGCTTGCAATGCCAAGGGGAAAAGAATTTGCAAATAAAGGAGTTGAGCCATATATTAGCAACGGTTATGACGGCACACGTGAATTTTTAAAAACAAACCCTGAAAACGGTGCAAAATTAATTCAACTTAACGGTTGGAAAATTCCTGATGACTATCCGTTTTGGGATTAAAATTTATTCTAAATAAATATCATCGAGCAATTTAATTTCGAATTCAGAACCGGCAGGAATTGTCAGTCTGCCGCCTTTTGAACCTATAGAAAACAACGGAGAACCGACAAGGTTTACGGCATAAACTCCCATTCCAACAATTGTTGGGACAGGAGCGACAATTAATGTTATTGGATTATCAGTAAGTTTTGCTGAAGTTCTTCTTGTTTTCTTATAAAAATTCTGTCCTTTTTCAACCTGATTAGCAACGCCTTTCCAGTATTGGCGCTTACCTTTTATATTATTAACAAAAACTTTTTTACGATTTGCTTTTGTAACTTTTCCTTGAGCATAATAATTTTTGCCCCTAAAATTTATTCCATCAACGGCAATTTCTAGCAAACCGCCGTTTCCTGTTGCCTGCGGCGGATGAGAATTTGTTACCACAGCATTAAAAACAGTGCCTGTTGGAATTGTCACATAGCGTTTTGTAACAGGCTGTAATGTAGTGAAAGAAAATCTTGCACCAGTTCTTGTTGTATCAGAAAGGTAAGAGCTTGAACGAACTTTAAACTTTGTACCTTTCGGAATTCTAATTGCCGTAGACTTATCATATTTATAATCATTCGGAAGTTTTTTAACCCCGATATGCGGTTTAGACGGTTGAGTCACAGGCAAACTTTTAGGAGGTGCCTGAGTAGTAGATGTAGGCGGAGTAGATGTGGGAGTTTTTGTCGGCGAAACTTTCGGAAGTGCAGGCAAAGACTGCTCCAGAGCAGACGGATTATAATTTCTTCTGATTTCATCATCCACAGAGGTATCAAGATCAAAAGCTAAACAACAAGCCTGCAGCATAGAAAGAAATGCAATTAAACATAATATCTTCCTCACACTTCAATCCTCATTACTTTAATTTTTCATTAATAGCTTTTGCGGCTTTTTTACCTGCACCCATTGCGTTAATCGCGTTTGACTCACCGACAGGCGCAACGTCTCCGCCTGCATATACACAATCAATATTTGTACATCTTGTATCTGCATCAACTGTAATATACCCGCGTTTATCGGTAATAATTTCCAAACCCTCGGCAACTGCAGAACGCTGAATAATCGGATTTGGTCCCGTACCTAAAGCAACGATTACGGTATCAAGTTCCATAATTTCAGTTTTGCCGGTAGAAACAGGTCTTTGACGTCCGCTTTCATCAGGTTCGCCAAGTTCCATAACTTCCAATTCAACTGCTTTAACATAGCCGTCTTCTCCTAAAATTTCTTTTGGAGCATAAAGGAATTTAAATACAATTCCCTCTTCTTTTGCGTGACGAATTTCTTCCAAACGTGCGGGAAGTTCTTTTTCCGTACGTCTGTAAATAATATAAACTTCTTCAAAGCCGACGCGGACAGCAGTTCTTGCCGCATCCATAGCAACATTACCGCCGCCGAATATTGCTGCTTTTTTACCGACTCTCAACGGTGTAGGACTGTCGGGCTGCCCTGCATGCATCAGGTTTACGCGTGTTAAAAATTCATTTGCAGAGAAAACTCCGTTAAGATTTTCACCTTTTACATTAAGCATTTTAGGCAAACCTGCACCCGAGCAAATAAATACAGCGTCAAATCCGTCTTCTTTTAATTGTTTTAAAGTAATTGATTTTCCGACAATAACATTCGTATGGAATTTAACACCCATTGCTTTCAAGTTTTCGATTTCGCGGTCAAGAACTACACGAGGAAGTCTGAAAGGAGGAATTCCGTATCTTAAAACTCCGCCGAGTTCGTGAAGAGCTTCAAACACTTCAACTTCGTGCCCTTCTTTTCTCAAATCGCAAGCAGCTGTCATGCCTGCACAGCCTGAGCCAACAACGGCAACTTTTTTACCTGACGGCTTAATTTCAGGCATTTCTGCTTTTGTATTATCACCGACATATCTTTCAAGCGCACCGATTGAAACAGCTTCGCCCTTAATCCCTAAAACACAGTTTCCTTCACACTGTCTTTCCTGCGGGCAAACACGACCGCACACAGACGGAAGCATACTTGTCTGGCGGATAATTTCACCTGCTTTATTTAAATCTCCGTCTTTAATCGCTTGAATAAACTGCGGAATTTGAATATTAACGGGACATCCCTGAACACAGCGCGGATTTTTGCAGTTCAGGCATCTTGAAGCCTCAAGCTTAACCTGTTCTTCTGTCAAATTGCTTTCTACCGCGTCAAAA
The DNA here is from genome assembly GCA_910588555.1 of Candidatus Gastranaerophilales bacterium. GTDB lineage: Bacteria > Cyanobacteriota > Vampirovibrionia > Gastranaerophilales > Gastranaerophilaceae > Stercorousia. The sequence continues at coordinate 54,659 of CAJUPC010000001.1, read as the reverse complement.
TTTGAACGTCTTTGAATTTTATCCTGCTCTACAACTCGTTGTCTTTCAATCACTGTTTTTCTCCCCTTATTATTACTATAATTCTAATAGAAATACCAATAAATTGCAAATGAATTTTGTCCATGTAAAATAATGTTATGGATATTGTGTCAAAAAGCCAAAAAGCACTAGAATTTGATAAAATTCTCGAAAAACTTTCTAACTTTGCAAAAACAGAGCAAAGCAAAAAGTTATGCCTTAATGCAGAAATTTTTGACAACATCATAAGAATAAATCAAGAACTTCAATGCACTCGCGAAGCTAAATTTATCCTTGATATGCCAAACGACATTCCGATTGACTTTGTAGCTGATATTTCAAGAATCAATATCGGTGTCAGCTATTTATCGGAAGATGAGTTGATTGACATTGCAAAAACATTAAAAACTTCACGATTGGTTAAAAAATTTTTAATTGATAATCTTGATGACGATGCAATATTAAAAGAATATGCACAAAATCTTTTGACCGACAAACTTCTTGAAGACAAAATATTTGACACTTTTGACGAAAACTTAAATATAAGACAGGACGCAACTCCCGAATTAAAAGGGCTTTTTGCTGCATTAAGAGATAATGAAAAGAATTTAAAAACAACTGTAAACGCTCTTTTAAATTCCGCAGAATTCTCAAAACACCTGCAAGAAAACATTTACACCACACGCGATGACAGAATTGTTTTTCAGGTAATGGCTTCTTCAAAAAGCAAAGTTTCGGGGATTGTTCATGATGTTTCTGCAACAAACAAAACATTTTACATTGAACCTGCTCAAATAGTTCCACTGAATAACAAAATCAGAGAAATCAAATCACAAATTCACGCAGAAATGATTAAAATCCTTACAGGGCTTACAAATCTTGTTAAAGATGAGATTAAAGAACTCTCATCAAGTGAAAAAATCCTTGCAGAAATTGATTTTCACTTTGCAAAAGCAAGATATGCGGTAAAATTACAGGCTGTTGAACCTGAAATTGTGACTCAAAAAATTATCAATTTTGATAACATGAAACATCCGTTATTAAATGTTGAAAATATTGTAACCAACAATTTTGAAATCGGAAAAAATTACAAATCAGTTGTTATTACAGGTTCCAACACGGGCGGAAAAACAGTTACAATAAAAACTATCGGACTTTTTATACTTATGGCAAAAGCGGGAATGTTTCTGCCCTGCACTGCCGCAAAAGTTTATCCGTTTGAAAAAGTTTTTGCAGACATCGGCGATGACCAGAGTATCCTGCAAAACCTTTCCACATTTTCATCACACATGACAAATATTATTGAGATTTTAAACGAAAGTAACGATAAAACATTTGTAATTTTAGATGAAATCTGCGCGGGCACAGACCCTGTAGAGGGGGCAGTTTTGGCTCAGGTAATTTTGGAAAAACTTGCACAAAAAGAGGTTACCTCAACAATTACAACCCACTACGGGGAATTGAAAACACTTGAATACACTAACCCGTATTTCAAAAATGCATCTGTAGAATTTAACACTGAAACACTAAAGCCGACTTACAAATTATTAATCGGTATCCCCGGTTTGAGTAACGCTATTTCTATCGCGGCAAACCTTGGACTTGACAAAGAACTTGCACAAAAAGCAAAAGAAATTATCGTATCAAGCAAAGACCCGTCAATTGCGGTTGTGGAAAAACTACAGGAAACACAAGCAAAACTTGCTCATAATCTTGAAGAAGCCGAAACCCTGAAACAAACTTCTCAAACGCTTAAACAGCAATATGAAACTTCACTTGAAGCAGTTAAAAAAGATAAGAAAAAGACCGTAAAAAATATAAAAGATAAATTTGACCGCGAATTGTTATCGGTTAAAGCGGAAATCAAAGATATTCTTGATGAACTGCGCCGTGAAAAATCAGAAAAAATTGCACGCCGTTCTTATGCAAGACTTGCCCAAACAGAACAAAAATTCCGCGGCAAACTTTCCGAATATGACGAAAAACAGCATTATGAAGAAATCGACTGGTCATCGGTTAAAGTTAATGATAAATTAATTTTAAAAGAACTTAATCAACCTGTTACCCTTTTGAGTTTGCCGGACAAAAACAAATACGTAACAGTGCAAATGGGCAACATAAAAACAAAAATCAAATGCAATAAATTAGCACCATACGACTCGACTTATGAGAAAAAACAAAATGTATACAAACCTAATTCGTTCAACTCATTTGAATTACGCCGTATAAATATCTCAAACACACTTGACTTGCGCGGTCTAAAAGTAGAGGACGCACTTGACGATTTAGAAAACTATCTTGATAAAGCAAGCCTTGCAAACCTTGCCTGCGTAACAGTAATCCACGGACACGGTACAGGCGCATTAAAATCTGCCGTAAGAGAATTTTTATCAACATCCCCGTACGTTGCCAAATTCCGCCCCGGAGAAGATACAGAAGGCGGCGACGGCGTTAGCGTTATTGATATTAATTAATTATACAAAATCGGCACTCTTGACAAAAAACCTCTGACCAACATGTATAAAATATATTCGGGGTCGACGCACTTGACAAAAAATGAATAATAGTAGATAATGAGTAAATAGAAAGACGGAGGTATTTATATGTCAAGATTTAAGCATAGTGCTGTGACCCCCCCCCCCGAAGCTCTTGGCTTAGGATTTTTTAGGGCATTTACTTTAGCAGAAACTTTAATTACTTTAGCAATCATTGGTGTGGTCGCGGCACTTACTATGCCAGCTTTAATTTCCAATCACAGAAAACACGTAGTTGAAACAAAATTAAAAAGATTTTATTCGACGATGAATCAATGCATAATCCGTTCTGAACTTGAGAACGGTTCGAAAGAAAATTGGAATTTTGAATTCTCTTTATCCGGCAAAGGATTTGATGAAGATGTTTTAGAAAAATTTTATAATACTTATTATAAAAAATATTTAAAAATTTTAAAAACCGACTTTTTTATTAATCCTTATAATAATCTTCAATATATGAGATTTTATTTTGTTGACGGAAGTATAGCTTTAATGGGCTGGTACGGCGCAGATTACTGGTATTGTATAGACCCAAAAAGTACAGATAATCCTTACATAGGTAAAAATTGTTTTGCATTCGCACTAATGCCAGCTTCCGAAGAGAAAGACCAACCTCGAACAAAATATTTTCTGAATAAAGGATTAGAACCATACATTGTCCCTAATACCTGGGACGGTACAAGAGAAGGCCTAAAACAAGATTCTTTAAATTATACAAAACTTATCCAACTTAACGGCTGGAAAATTCCGGAGGATTATCCATTAAAGTTTTAAAAGTTCCATAAGTTCTGTAGAGTGGGAAAAGCGATAGCGTTCCCACCTTTTTACATCAAAACCACTTGCAAAAGTTGTAAAAAGTGTTAGAATAATCCTGTAAAGGAGAGAATTATGACTTTAGAACAACTAAAAAAAGAACATGAGCTTATTGATTTATTCTGCAATCTTGCTGAAATCCCGTCACCGTCTTTGCACGAAGAAAAAGTCGCAGAATGGATTAAAGATTATTGCAAAAATAATAATATGGAATGCAAACTTGATGATTACGGAAACGTAAAAATAGACATTCCGGCAACAGACAGCACAAAAGAACCGCTTCTTTTATCAGCTCACATGGATGTTATTGGCGACGACAGCCCTGTTAAAACTTATCTTGACGAAAGCGGAAACATTCACGCAGAAGGAAGAACTTTAGGTGCTGACGACAAAGCCGGAGTTGCAAATGCACTTTTATTTGCAAAAGAAATTGCAAATTCTGACACAAAACACGGGGGACTGGAATGCGTTTTCACACGCGATGAAGAGTCCGGAATGTCAGGTATCAGGCACGTTAATTTTAAAGACATAAAATCAAAATATATTCTTGTTTGTGACAGCGACACATTAGGACAGCTTGAAACAGCAGGCGCAAGCTATACTCTTGCAGAAATTGAAGTTAAAAGCCACAAAGGCGGTCACTCCGGCATTGATATCGGAGACAAAACAAGAGCAAACGCCGCAAAACTTATTGCAGATTTGATTTCACAACTACCGCAGGGTTCATTCTTTGAAGAAAACGGAAAAGTCGTAACTTCTTGCAACTTAGGCGGAATTAAAGCAGGCAACATAAAAGTTACAAATATTATTAACCCCGAAGCCGCTGTAAGCTATTCAATCAGAAGTTCAAGCCGTAAAAAAGAAGAGGAATTGAAAGCACAAATGGTTTCAATTGTTGAAAACTTTGCACAAACCCACAAAGACCTCGCAAAAGTATCAATAAAGTTTGAAGAACATCTTCCGCCGTTTGAAAAAGTTGAGGATGAATTTATCCCGATACTTTTTGAAACGGCCGCTAAAAAAGCAGGCGTTGTACCAGATATTACAACATTCCACGCGGGCGCAGAAACTCATATTTATGCAAATGAAACAAATTCCAAAGGCGAAAAATTTGTACCGTATCTTGTCGGACTTGCAACAGTATGTAATATGCATACAGCTGATGAGTATTTGGATTATAAATCAATACTTAAAGGCCACGAACTTTTAAAAGAGATATTCAAAGCATTCAATAGCTAATAAAAAAGCCCCTTTTAAAAAGGGGCTTTTTTTAATACCTAAATTGCAACTGTTAAAGTTTCAAGTCTCAACTCAATCGGTTTTTCGTCAAGCACTTCAACTTGCAAATCTTTAGCATCCATTACCTTTGGAGTAACTTTTACAGGAGCCTGAGCAGTGTATTTGCCCTGTCTAACCTTAGCTACAATCGGATCAGGGTTAGATTTTTGTCTGTTAACATCAGTCATAATCTTACTGACAAAACGTCTTGTTTCACCGAACGGAGGAACAGAATTGTATTTTTTGACATTCCCCGGACCTGCATTGTAAGCAGCAAGCGCAAGCTCAACAGAGCCAAACATATTATACATTTTTTTGTAATATGTAATCCCTGCTTTAATGTTTTCATTCAAAGAGTAAGGATTGTACCCCATTCTTTTTGCAGTCGAAGGCATAAGTTGGAAGACACCGACCGCACCGTGTGAACTTCTAGCCTCGTGTCTAAATCCCGATTCAGTACGCGCAATACTAAGCGCAATTGCAGGATCGACACCCATTTCAATAGCGTGTTTTACTATTGTTGCTTTTACAGAGTTTACGTCAGCTGCCTGACTTTGAACAGGTGTAAATAATACACACATCAGTGTAAAAGTAAACAGTAATAGTCTTTTCAAAATGTAATCCTCTATGTTGTACATTGAAATCCCTAAAAATTCCCTAACGACCCGTTTCTACAACAAATCAAAAACTTTTAAGAATGCTTTATATTAACATATTATTACAAAAAAAATAAATTTCAAGTCCAAAGGCAAAAGCAGTGTCATAAACAACCTTGTCAAGCCTGATATACTAAGGATAAAACGGAAATAATAAAATTTGTAAACTTAATATATTATACCAAAAGAAAAGCCCGCGAAAATCGCGGGCAAGGAATGAATATCTCCGATTAAGGAGATTGCATGAGTTTCTGTTCTAGAAACTCAATTCTTTTTTCAAGGTCTTTGATTTTCTTATCTTTTTCTGACTCTTGTTTCATCATTTGAGTTATTTTTGCGTCTAACTCTTTGATTGCGTTAATTACTGCATAAAACATATCTTCCATGCGAATTGTCAAGAAGCCGTCTTTGCCTTTTGATACAGCGTTTGGAAAAACCTTTTGCAAATCCTGTGCGATGACGCCGACACGAGGTATTTTGTTTTTGTCGTCTTTATATATGAAGTTAAACGGTTTAAGCTGTTTAATCTTATCCAAGCTTGATGTATATTCTTTGCCGATGTTTTTGAGTTTTTTATCTGACGGATAACTTGTTGTAGCTACTGTCAATGAACCCGGAATTTGAACGGTTTCTTTTGCTGTTCCCAAGACAATTGTGTTAGCGGTTGTGGCTTTGGCTTTATATCCAAGTGCAATTGATTGTTTTCCACTTGCATTTGCCTCTGTCCCAATAGCTATTGAAGCTTCACCTGAGGCTTCTGTATTGTAATTACCAAAGTCAGATCCGATTGCTATTGAATTTATAGCTGTTGCTTCAGCAGCTCTGCCAATTGCGACAGATTGTTCTGCCTTGGCTTTAGTTCGAGAGCCTATGGCTATTGAAGATTCACCTGTAGCTTCTGTTTGAGGATTTGATAAAGTTGGCTCATGCACTGCTGCTCCAATAGCAATTGCATTATCGGCATAAGCTTTTGCACTTGCACCTATTGCGATAGCATCAGAGTTTTCATCACTTAATGAAGAAGAACTAGCCCCATACCCAATAGCAACACCACTTTTTCCAGAACTACCACCAATATTTACTCCGTAGTTTTTAGAAGAACCTCTTATTGATACTGCATTATCATCAGCACTTGATTGCTTACCTATCGCAACAGACCCATCACCATATTCACCTGAAATCCTAGCTCCGTAGCCTATTGCTACAGAATTTCCTTTTGAATACGCAGGCGCACCTATTGCAATTGCACTATAATTAGTACTAGTTGAACCAGTTATAGATGAACCATTACCTATTACAATATCACCGGAACTAAGTATTTTTACATTTTTACCTATAGCAATTTGGCTATATTTCATAATACTATCAGCCTTTATACTTCCTAATAAAATTAAATCATTAGCGCTAAAATTTAATGCTCCAAGAGTTTTATCACCTTTCCTGAATATCAAATGATTAGGAATATCGTCTGAGGTATTTAATATTAACCTTGCATTTTCTACAGTTTCGGCTTTGTTTTGACCTATCATAGCACGCTGATTATTTGTTGTGCCGTAGTAAATATCTGTTTCACCTGAGTCTTCTACATATTTCCATATCTCGGATTTTGAATTTCCTCCTACAGCTTTATTCGCAGACATTCTGGTTGTAATTACAGGTGCCATGGCTGCAAGTATTATGGTCATAACTAACAGCACGACCATCATTTCTGCTAATGTAAAACCCGAAAACTTAATTAAGGAGCTTAGATTGCCCCCCCCCCGAAGCTATTTTCATATCTTAATTGTGTCATACTTCAACTCCTTTTCAATATTTTTATTATAAACTATTTTCCAAATTTTTCAAGTGCAAAATTATGTTTTTTATGTTACTATTTATAATAAGTATTACTAAAAGAGAGGAAAATGTATGGAAAAATTAGCAGACATCGGTGTATTTGGCGGTTCAGGATTTTACAAATTCTTGGATAATATTGAAGAAGTAAGAGTTGAAACACCTTACGGAATGCCCAGCGACAGCTTGTTTATCGGTCAAATCGGCGAACACAAAGTTGCTTTTATGCCACGTCATGGAAGAAACCATACTATTTTACCTCATTTATTAAACTATAGAGCAAATGTTTGGGCTATGAAGCATGTCGGATGTGAAAGAGTTATTTCACCTTGCGCTGCAGGAAGCTTGCAAAAACACGTAAAACCGGGTGACTTTGTAATTTGTGACCAGTTTGTAGACTGGACTGACGGAAGAAAATCAACTTTCTTTGAAGGTCCTATCGTTACTCACCCGTCTGCGGCTGAAACTTATTGTCCAGAACTTAGACAACTTGCTATTAAAACAGGTAAAGATCTTGGAATTAAAATCCATGAACAGGGAACTGTTGTTGTAATCAACGGCCCGCGTTTTTCAACAAAAGCTGAATCTAAATTCTTTACAAATCAGGGATGGGAAGTTATTAACATGACAGCGTTCCCGGAAGCTTACCTTGTAAAAGAAATGGACATGTGCCCGTTAAATATTTCATTAATCACAGACTACGACGCAGGTTTGGTTGGTGATGTTCCTCCTGTTTCTCACCACGAAGTTATTCAGGTATTTAATTCTAACCTTGCAAACCTTAAAAACTTACTCTTCAAGATGATTGAAAATATTCCGTCATCAAGAGATAATTGTGAATGCAAAAACACTAAGAAAAACTCACAATTATAAGGGTAATGCAGATGATTAACAACATAATATTTGTAGTAAATAACCTTTTTGAAATATATTTTTGGCTAATCTTAGTCAGATGTTTATTGAGTTTTGTACCGTCGATTGATTGGTACAAACAACCGTTTGCATTTGTAAAAGAAACTACTGATATGTATTTAAATTTGTTTAGAAGAATAATTCCGCCGTTTAACGGTTTGGATTTTTCGCCGATTATCGCGATTATTGCTCTGCAAATATTACAATACCTGGTTATTTATACGCTTATGCTGTTTAAATAATTTGAGAGCCTGTTGAATTTTATCTCTGTGCGGAGTTTTTGGATTTTGCGCAAGAGCTTCAATTTTACCCAAAACTCTGGGAAGTTCTTTTTGACTTCTGTGAATAAGTTTTTTGAAATATCTCAAAACTACTTTATCAGAAGTAAAATTGTACGCTTTTTCATAGCCTCCAATGTCATACTGTTTACCCATTATCGACATATTATATTTTGTATCAATAGGTTCAGTCACATGAAGAAGACGGCAAATATGAATAGGCGAAGTTGTTTTGTGAATTGCGGGGTCAATAAATTCTGTAATTGCATACCCGTTTTTCATATCGGACATATAATGTTTAGTAAATTGCGAGCTATCAAGACTATGTCCTAAGGCACGTTTAAAAAATGTCCAAAAATTTGCTTCGGCATAATTGTTATGAGAACTTTTATACTCTGAAAAATCTTCATTCAAATTATGATAAACTTTTAAAGCCTTGTCATGCATAAGCTTATTGCCCTCACTATCTACAAGAGATAGTTGATAAACATTTCCAAATCCGCCATGCCCCGCATATTTAATACGTGCGTGGAACTGCCCCCCCCCCGAGATTTCTGCTAATTGCAAATTCAGTTTTCTTCCTGCTTTTTTTGCAAGTCCTACAATATATTTTGACGGGCGGTAGTTTTCATCAAGCAGTTTAAAATCCCTATCTTTTTGCATTTTTCTGTACGTTTCTCTTAGATACTCTGCCGTTGCACCAAGAGCTTCCTGAAAAGTTTTTATATTTTGTGCTCTTGTTTCTTTCGGGAAAAGTCTGATAATCTCAGGCGGAAGATTTCCCACAATAGCATGTTTTACATTCGGAACAAACGCATTATAATTCCTATAGTTAATATTAGATTGAAACATTCTTTTCAATCTTGAGGGATAACATTTTTCGTAATTTTCAAATCTGATTTTGCCGAGCATATTATCCTTAAAATACGTGAAGATTTAATATTGCTTATTATTACAAAGCTTGTAAAAAAAATTTACTTAATATATAATTCAGTTTATGAAAATAGTAATTTACGGTGCGACAGAAATCGGCTGTTTACTTGCAACAGAGTTTTTTGAAGACCACGATATAACAATTATAGACAAAGAAGAAAACCGAACAGACGAATTCAACAAACTTGATATAAGTTTCATTCAGGGAAATGCATCCGATATTGAAGTTTTAAAAAGTGCAGATATTAAAAATGCAGATATTTTTATTGCCTGTACAGGTATTGATGAAGCCAACATTGTAGCCTGTCTTTCGGCTAAAAAGTTTGGCGGAATTAGAACAATTTGTTTTGTAAGCAAAGAAGAATATAAAAAGACTTTGAGTTTTGAAAAAAACAACGAACATTTTTGCGATTTCTTTATTGACTACATAATTTGGCCCGAAGAACTTTTGACACAGGAAATTTTCCGTATCGTTACAGTTGCTCATGCACTTGATGTTGAAAACTTTGCTGACGGGAGAGCCAGACTTCTTGAATACAAAGTTCAGCCTCATTTGCCGATTATCGGTAAAAAAGTTAAAGACTGCGGGTTTACAAAAGACACATTAATGGTAGGCTTAACAAGAGATTGCTGCCTGTTTATACCCAACGGTGATACAGAAATTAAAGAAGGTGACAAACTTATTTTTATGGGCACATCCCATTCTCTTGACATTTTAGCGGGAACTTTTTTCCACGAAAAAGAAATTGTTAAATCAGCTGCAATTATTGGCGGCGGAAACGTCGGCTTGATGCTTGCAAAATCTCTTGAAACATTAAAAATAAAAACAAAAATTATCGAAAAAGATTACGACAGATGTCAGTATCTGGCGGAAGAACTTTCAAATACTCTTGTTATAAACGGTGACGGAACAAATTTAAAGCTTCTTGATGAAGAAGAAATCGGTTCAGCTGATGTCGTGATAAGCGTTACAAACAACGATGAGAGAAATCTTTTGTGCTCGCTTCTTGCAAAACAATTAGGCGTAAAACGTGTAATTGCAAGAGTTTCCAAAGTATTAAACATTCCCCTTTTTGAAAAAGTCGGTATTGATATTGCTATTTCACCAAAAAATTCAGCGATTAATGAAGTTCGTAACGACTTACAGGAAAACGATGTTGATATCCTTGCAACAGTTGAACAGGGACAGGGTGAGGTTTTGGAAATCAATGTTTTACCTGAATTTAACGGTAAAAAAATTATGGATTTGAGATTTCCTGCAAGAGCAATCATCGGTGTAATTTTAAGAAGAAATAAAGTTCTTATTCCAAAAGGCGACACTTTAATTACAACCGGGGATATATTAATCATATTCACAACTTCTCAAAGCGCGACTGAAATTAAGGAATTTTTTAAGGTAAATTAGTATGCGTTTAAATTATTTGGCTTATGCACTCGGTTTAACTTTGATATACATAGGACTTGTAATCCTTATTCCGGTTATTGTTGCACTGGTTTACGGCGAACTCGGCTCTATTTTACCGTTTTTGACTGCTTCTGTTATTTCAATGCTTCTTGGCGCGGGCTTGAGAAAAACTGTTCCTGATACATTAGAAAATTTAAATGACATTAAAAAAGCCGAAGCTCTATTTACGGTTGCTTTATCGTGGATTATCTTCGGACTTGTAGCTGCAATACCTTATTTGTTTTACGGATTAAGTCCGATAAATGCTTTATTTGAATCAATATCGGGTATTACAACAACAGGTGCGACAATTTTAACACATTATGATTATCCGCACGCGTTTTTCTTCTGGCGCTCATTTACACAATGGCTCGGCGGTTTGGGAATTATCGTCCTGTTTATTGCAATATTACCGCAATTTGCGGTTGCAGGCCGTCAAATGTTTTTTGCGGAAGCTCCCGGACCTACAGAAGATAAATTTACTCCACGTATAAGAAATACAGCCTCTGCATTGTGGAAAATTTATGCAGGTTTAACAATTTTGGAAATAATTTTGCTTGTATTTGCGGGTATGCCTGCGTTTGATGCGGTTTGCAACTCATTATCCACATTATCGGCAGGCGGATTTTCACCTCACGCCGAAAGCATTATGGGATATCATTCAAACCATATAACTTGGATTGTTCTTATTTTCATGTTTCTTGCAGGCGCAAGTTTTAACCTTCAATATAAAGTAGTGGCACAAAAAAATCCATTGCTTCTGTTTAAAAATGAAGAATTCAGAACTTATTTTCTGCTTGTTATATTAATGGCGGTTTTAATCACTGCTTCATTGCATTTCCACAATTTTACCGACGCATTATTTCAGGTTATCAGCATAACAACATCATCGGGATTTGCAAGTGTGGACTTTGAAAAATGGGATTACACATCAAAATTAATATTGTTTATCGTAATGTTTATGGGCTCATGTGCAAGTTCTGCAGGCGGCGGTGTAAAAATCGCGAGATGGCTTGTTGTGTTCAAATCAATGAAGAGTGAATTGGTAAGAATATTACATCCTAATGCTATTGTGAATATAAAAATAGATAATAAAACAATTGTACCCGAAGTCGCAAGACAGATAATTGTATTTGTGTTCTTTTATATCCTGATTTTTGCGGTCACAGCCGTAATTATGTCAATCCTTGAACAAAATACCGCTGTTGGCTTGACAGGTGCAATATCATCTCTTGGCAATATCGGTCCGGGGGTTGCTGTTTCAACAGGTCCAATGGGTAATTTTGACAGTATGCACACAGCTTCAAAATTTATTTTTATCGTAAATATGTTAGTCGGCCGTTTGGAATTAATTCCGTTCTTAGTCCTTTTGCAGAGAGATTTTTGGACACTGAAAGATTAGCTTTACAAATCTAAAAGCGCTATTGCTTATCTTGCTGATAAAAATTTCAAGTGGTTACAACTCAATTAAATCCTCAAATTTAAGTTTAAGAGCGCGGAGGATTTTTACAAGCGTTGAAACGCGCATATCAATATCACCTTTTTCTATTTTACTGATATGCTGATAATTTGATAACTCTGCTTTTTCTGCTAATTGTTCTTGAGATAAGCCTTGCCTCATTCGTTCTATTTTTATATTAAATCCTAAATCTTTTATATCTTTATTTTTCTTCATATATTTTATTTTAAATGTTGCAAAAAATATTTCCTCATACTATTATATTTATATAAATATAATAGTATTTATAACAACATATTATTATAAAAAATTACATTATAATAGGAGAAAGAAATATGCAAACACAACTTGACAGTATAGTTGAAAAATACAGACATCTCGCTATTAAACTTGATGAGCTTGACGGACTTACCAAAACTTTAAAAAACTCTTTTGATGAAAGTTTGATGGCTTCTGAAGAATGTTATTATTTAGAAAGCATAATCCATATAATCAGACAAAAAGCTAACAAGACAAAAGATTTTGCAGACAGCTTACATCAAAAAATAATAACATTGCAAGTCGATAACGAAAAAATTTCCCCCTCATAAACGATTGAAATGAACAAAAATTATGCTTTAATCGTTATAATATTATGAGAAAAGCTTTTCTAATTTTAGTTCTATTATTATCTGTAAATTCGTGTTTTGCAGTTGAAAAAATCAGCATTGAAAAACAAAGTGTGCTTGGTATAAACGACTGTATTCAACTCGCGCTTCAAAACAGCCCCCAGATAAAAAAAGCAAGATACAATTACGGACTTGCAAAAGGCAATCTTGGTGTTGCTAAATCAGGATATTTCCCCACCCTCGGAGTCGGCACCGGTTATAATATAACAGAAAACAGAACCGACAGACGGAATTCAAATTCAAACATTTATTCTGCAGAAGCTAATATTAAACAACTAATTTGGAATTTTGGCAAAACAAACGCAAATATCAGAATGTATAATTTTGACAGAATTGCCGCATTATATAATTTCAACGATATTGTGCTTGATACGATTTTTACCGTAAAAACCAATTATTACGGAGTTCTTGCCGCAAAAGCGACAATGGACGTCAACAGAGCTAATGTTCAAATTAACGAACGCAACTACCAGCGCACAAAGGCTTATTTTGACGAAGGAATAAAATCTAAAATCGACCTTGTTAATGCAGAGGTTTATCTGAGCGATTCAAAAGTTACGCTTGTAGAGTCGGAAAAGCTTTATCAAAATGCGCTGGTAAAACTTAACAACTCAATGTATCTGGCTTTTGCTCCCGAATACGAAATTGAAAACACAGAAACATTTAATTTTCAAAATAACAATGCTCCCGTAAATCTTGAAAAAATTGACGATAAACCTGATTTAAGTTTACCGCCTGATGAAATCGGAAATGCGTTTTTAACTTCACATGTAGAAAAAATTAACGTACTTGAGAATTATAAATTTGAACCTTTTAAATATAATTTTGATGAAGCGGTCAAACTTGCATACAAAAACCGCCCTGATTTAATGTCACTTGACGCATCATTAAAAGCCGTAAAAGAAGCCTTAAAATACACCAAAAGAGAATATCTACCCGAACTTGCCGCTTCGGCAGGATACGGATATCGCGACCAATATAATTCAAATTCATTTAATGTAGGTTTAAATTTTTCATCATCCGTAAATATCAAAGGTCAAAAACACAAAATTGATAACGCAAAAATTCAGGTAGATATGGCCGAAAACGACATTGAACTTGCAAAACAGGATATTTATTTTGAAGTTCAGAACCTTTATATAAATATGGTTCAATTGGAAAAACAAATCCCGCTTTTAGCCGTAAAAGTCAAACAGACACTTGAAAACTTTGAACTTGCAGACGGCAGATATGCTGTCGGATTAGGTGATTACATAGAATTGCAAGACGCAAAAGTGAATTACAATAACGCGCAGGTAAATTACGTTCAAACGGTTTACAAGTATAATGTTGCAAGAGCGGATTTGGAAAAAGCAATCGCACTGCCGCAAAGCATTACAACAACAATTGAGGATTAAAAATGATTGAAAAATTAAAAGATTTGAAAATAAAAAAAAGATATATTGTAATTGCCGCAATAATTACAGCATTAATCCTAATCGGAGCAATTGCAACGGCAAACAGCAAAAAAATCAAATATAAAACAGAAACTGCTAACCGCTGTACAATTACACAATTTGTAGAAGCGTCGGGCACAATTAATCCTGTAAATACTGTTTCTGTAGGTTCTACGGTTTCCGGTCTAATAAAAGAAATCTATGTAGACTTTAACTCCGAGGTTAAAAAAGGTCAGCTTCTTGCACAAATCGACCCAGCAAACTTTGAAGCACAGGTGCAGCAAAATCAGGCACAAATCAATAATGCCGCGGCAAACCTTTCAAAACTTCAAGCAATTGCGGATTACGACCAAAAACAATATGAAAGATACAAAACTCTTTATGCCAAAAACTTCGTTGCAAAAAGTGAATTAGACGAAAAATACAGCACATATAAATCTGATTTGGCACAAATTAATGCTGCAAGGGCACAAATAAACCAGTATCAAGCGTCTTTGAGAACCGCTCAAACAAATTTGAGCTATACAAAAATTATCGCACCCGTTGACGGAACCGTAATTTCAAGAGAAATTGACCTTGGACAGCCTGTTGCTGCAAGTTTTCAAGCACCGGAATTATTCACTATCGCACAGGATTTAACCAAAATGCAGATAGAAGTGAGTGTCTCAGAAGCCGATATCGGAAAAGTTAAGGAAGGACAAGACGTTAAATATACACTTGACGGTTATCCCGACAGCGATTTTTTCGGAAAAGTTACTCAGGTAAGACTTTCACCGACAACTGTTTCAAATGTCGTAACCTACACTGTAATTGTTGATGTAAACAATGAAGATTTGAAACTTAAACCCGGTATGACTGCAAATGTATCAATAATTACAAACGAACGTATAGATGTAATATGCGTTCCCAATATTGCATTAAAATTCACCCCTAACACTGACGGACAAAAATACAAATCGCAAGGGCTATGGATTTTGGATAAAAACAAACCAAAACGAATTGACATTGAAGCAGGTGCAAGCGATGATACTTCAACAGAGGTTAATTCAAAAGAAATAGCAGAAGGCGATAAGGTAATCACAGGCATACTCGGCAAAAATTCGAAAAACAAACAGAATATGCGCCGCGGACCAAGGATGTTTTAGATGTACAAACTAATAGAAGTTAAAGACGCGATAAAAACTTATCAAACAGGCGATGATTATTTCAACGCCCTAAATTGCGTTTCACTTACTATTGAACAGGGTGAGTTTGTAGCGATTATGGGAGCGTCAGGTTCGGGAAAATCAACTTTTATGAATATGCTCGGAACTCTCGACAAACCTAATTCAGGAAGTTATTTCCTTGACGGAATTGATATGCTTTCACTTGATAATGACAATCTTGCACGGGTAAGAAACGAAAAAATGGGATTTGTTTTTCAAGGCTTTAATCTAATTTCCAGAACATCTGCGCTTGAAAATGTAGAACTTCCTATGATTTATAAAGGAATTCCCGAAGAAGAAAGAATTGTCCTTGCAAAAAAAGCACTGGAAATTGTCGGACTTTCAAAACGTGAAGACCACATGCCTAACCAAATGTCGGGCGGTCAGCAGCAAAGGGTTGCAATTGCACGTGCAATTGTCAATGACCCGCCTTTGATACTCGCAGATGAACCCACCGGAAATCTTGATACAAAAACAAGTATTGAGGTTATGGAATTTTTTGTAAACCTTAACAGAGAAACAGGCAAAACAATAGTTCTTGTAACCCACGAACCTGATATAGCAGAATATTGCCAACGGGTTGTTAGGTTCAAAGACGGAAATATAATTTCTGATGAAAAGAAAGCTAAAATATGATAGATTTTAAATCAACATTAAAAATGGCAATAGTATCTTTAAAAATAAATAAAATGCGCTCAATGCTCACAAGTTTAGGTATAATTATCGGCGTAAGCGCTGTAATCATTATGCTTGCAGTCGGAACAGGCGCAAGTCAAAAAATAGCCAAAGATATGGAAGCAATGGGAAGTAATTTATTAATGATACGTTCAGGTTCTGTTACATCAGGCGGCGTCAGAATGGGCTCGGGAACCCGCCCGACATTAACAATTAAAGACGCAGAAGCTATAAATAACAATGCTCAGGGAGTTTTAGCTGTCGCGCCGTATTCTTCAGAATCCAAACAACTTACTTACGGGAACCAAAACTGGGCAACATCAGTTGCAGGCACAACAGCCTCTTACTTAAGCATAAGAAATTATGAAATTGCTGACGGAAGAAATTTTATACCCGAAGATATAAAAAACACAACAAAAGTTGCCATTATCGGAAACACAGTCGCAACCGAGCTTTTTGGGGACATGGACCCTATCGGAAAAACTATCCGAGTAGGAAATATTCCATTCAAAGTTATAGGAACTTTAAAAATCAAAGGACAGAGCGGAATGGGAATGGATCAGGATGATTTGGTATTTATACCGATTACAACCGCGCAAAAAAAAGTTTTCGGAACAGCATTCCCCGGAACTGTTAGTATGATTAATGTACAGGCACAGAATGCAGATGTTATGACACAGCTTGAAAATGATATAAACGAAATTCTTAGAAAGCGTCACCACATCGGCAAAAATCAAGAAGATGATTTTCAAATAAGAAATTTAGCCGAAATGCAGGAAACAATTAAATCTTCTGCAAAAACAATGTCACTTCTGCTTGGTGCAATTGCCTCAGTTTCATTGCTTGTAGGCGGTATCGGCATTATGAACATTATGCTCGTTTCGGTAACCGAACGTACAAAAGAAATCGGAATTCGTATGGCAATAGGTGCAAAAGCTTCTGACATTCGTATACAATTTTTGATAGAATCATTTTTATTATCAATAATCGGCGGATTAATCGGAGTTCTAATCGGTGTCACAGGAGCAAAAACCATGGAAATTCTTGGCGGAATGACTATATCCGTATCAAGTTTTTCAATAATTTTGTCACTCGGATTTTCAGGCGCAATAGGAGTTTTATTCGGGTATTACCCCGCTTATAAAGCTTCATTGCTCAATCCTATTGATGCATTAAGATATGAATAATCTATTCAGCTGCAGCTGTTTTGTCAGCTGAATTAGTCACTTCAGGCTTTTTAACCTCAGCTTCTTTAGGCTTAACTTCGTCAACATTTTTAGGTTTCTTTTTAAATATTCCTTTTATGCCATTCCAAATAGATTTAAAGAAATTACCTATGCCTTTACCGACAGGCTTCAAAATTTTATTCCAAGTCCATGAGGCAGCCTTTCCAATAGCTTGTCCTGCGGGTTTCAATGCCTTATTCCACAACCAAGTTGCACCCTGTCCAATGCCTTTTCCGCACATACCGAGGAATTTTCCGATAGGTTTGTTAAAAGCAATTAACAAAGCTGCCGCACCGCCAAGTCCTGCACCCCAGAGCATAGCTTTTCCAATACCATCATCAGAACCGCCTCCGCCGCCATTACAACTGTGATGATTATGAACACAACCGCCAAACATCATCGGCTGTTTAAAACCATATCCGAACGTAGAATGCATCATATTATTATTATGATGATGACAACAGTTATTTTGTCATAAACATATTCGGCATTCCAATAAAATTGTTCTGAATAAAACGTACCATAATTATCCTCAATCTCTTATCTGTATATATAAAGTATATAAAGATAAAATAATTGCTTTTTAGTATTGTTTTATCTTAACAAAAATTAACAACTTATAAGTTTTCAAGTGCAGCGATTTTCATGTCTTTAAAAACATCAATACCAATTTGTCTGCCAAACCAGATTTCTTGTGCCGCAATTGCCTGATAAATAAGCATATCAAGCCCTGTTATTGTCCTTAAACCAAGCTTTTCTGCACTCTTTATCAAAACCGTTTTTTTAGGGTTATAAATAACATCATAAACAAGCGCGTCATGCATTAATGTTTGAAGCGCTGAAAGCTCAACAGGAGACATATCTCCTGCCTTTCCAAGCATTCCAATCGGCGTTGTATTCACAAGCATTGAATACTCTTCCAAGCTTCTTATATTTTGAATTTGGTAAACATTAAAATCAATTGACGGAAATTTACGTCTAACATAATTCATCAGTTCAATAGAATTCGGAATATTTCTTGTAAAAAACGCAATCTCTTTTACTCCGCACTCTGTCAATGCAACACAAGCCGCATGTGCCGCTCCGCCTGTGCCAAGAATTGCAACTTTTTTACCACGCAAATCAATATCCGACGGAATTGCACGTTTAAAGCCGATTACATCTGTATTATATGCCTTTAACGACTTATCCGCTTCAACATAAACTGTATTAACCGCACGCGCCAAATCCGCATACTTGTCAACTTCATCAACAAATAATGACACAGGAAGTTTTAAAGGTATTGTTACATTAAAACCTTTAAAGCCGTTTGTTTTCAAAAATTTAATTCTATCAACCAAATCATCGGGCGGGGTTTCCAAAATTTCGTAAACCGCTTCAATACCCAAACTTTTAAAAGCCGCTTCATGAATAATTTTTGACAATGAATGCCCTAAAGGATAACCAATCAACGCAAACTTATTTTCGCGGTTATCTGTAATTTCAACAGGTGCTTCAACAGGTTTTACATCTTCCATTTTAGCAGGCCCGAAAACATATGACGGCACTTCAACCTTTTCAGGCTGTGACGGCAAAGGTTCATAAGACTTTTCAGCAGCAGAAGCGTTCTGAGTTTTTAATTCTTCTACAGAAATTCCTAATTTTTTAGCTTTCTTTGCAAGAAAACGTTCCATAAGCTCAGGGTTCATTTTTTACTCCTATACTTTCTTCCGTCATACCGGACTCCGGTATCGCATAATTGCTGCGACTCTGCGATTGCGAGTCAAACTCGCAATGACGCATTATTCAACAACTTCAGACTCTTCTACCTCTTTTTTATACCCGCATTTCATGTTTGAGCAGGTAATTACCGTACCTTTTTTCAATACTTTTTTGACAAGCAAGGATTTGCATTCCGGACATTCTTCACCTGTAGGCTCATTCCACAATGTAAAATCGCAATCCGGATATTTATCACATCCATAAAATACCGTTCCGCGTTTTGATTTTCTTTCAACAATCATTCCCTGACCGCATTTTGGGCATTTTACTCCTGTCGATTTTCTAAACGGTTTTCTATGTTTGCAATCTTCATTTGTGCATTCCATATATTTGCCGTAAGGCCCCATTTTGAAAACCATATCAGAGCCGCATTTTTCACATTTTTCTTCGCAAACTTCGGGTTCTTTATTTTCAGCTTCGTCCTCAGTTTCTTCTGATAATGCGTTTAGAGACATTACGGTTTTACAATCAGGATAACCCGAACAGCCTAAAAACTGAGTTCCAAATTTGCTTGTTCTCAAAACCATAGGCTTGCCGCAGTTCGGACATTTAATTTTACTTTCAATTCTTACGCGTTCACCTGTTTGAAGAGCTTTATTAACTTCAATAATAAACGGGTCATAGAATTCCTGCAAAACATCATTCCAAATAAGTTTTTTTTCAGCAATCTGGTCTAATTTTGTTTCCATGCCTGCAGTAAATTTATAGTCCATAATATCTGCAAACTGTGCCACAAGCTGTTTTGAAACAGTTCGGCCAAGAAGTGTCGGATGAAGCGCCTTGTCTTTCTTTTCAACATATTTACGTGTTTGAATTACCGTAATAATTGTTGCATAAGTAGACGGACGTCCGATACCGTGTTCTTCTAAAGCTTTAACAAGCGACGCTTCATTATATCTTGGCGGCGGCTGCGTAAAGTGCTGTTTCGGTGTAACTTTTTTACAATTAACCTTGTCACCTTTTTCCAAATCAGGAATTTTAGCGTCCGCGTCTTTTTCCTGTTCGTCAGCATCATTATATAACTTCAAGAAACCGTCAAAAGTAACTTTGCTTGTGCCTGCTTTTAAAGTATAATCTCCTGCTTTAATTTCTAAAGATTTATTAGCAACTTCGGCATTTGACATTTGAGATGACATAAACTTATCCCAAATAAGCTTATACAAACGGTATTGGTCATTATCAAGATACTGTTTAATACTTTCAGGCGTACGTTCGGGATATGATGGTCTTATAGCTTCGTGCGCGTCTTGTACATTTTGTTTACCTTTTGTGTAAATATTCGGAGTTTCGGGATAGTATTTTTCACCGTAATTTCCGAGAATAAAATCTTTTGCCATTGCTTGCGCATCATCAGAAACACGAACACTGTCAGTTCTCATATAGGTAATCAAACCGACCGGAGTTCCGTCAATTTCCATACCTTCGTATAATTTTTGCGCAACCTGCATTGTTTTTTGAACACCAAAACCGAGTTTTGATGAAGCCGCCCTTTGTAAGGTTGAAGTTATAAAAGGGGCAGTAGGCTTGCGCTTCATTGTTTTTTTAGTAACTTTTGCTACTTCAAATTCTCTGTCGGGAGTTTGCAAATAGTCAACTATTTTTTGCGCTTCTTCTTGATTTTTAATAGTTTTTTCAACCGGTTTGTCTTTAATTTTTGAGAGTTCTGCTTCAAATACTTTTCCGTCTTTTTCCAAATCCGTGT
Source organism: Candidatus Gastranaerophilales bacterium (assembly GCA_910588555.1). Lineage (GTDB taxonomy): Bacteria > Cyanobacteriota > Vampirovibrionia > Gastranaerophilales > Gastranaerophilaceae > Stercorousia. Next base: position 33,828 of record CAJUPC010000001.1, on the reverse strand, counting down.
GGATTGACCAGTATTCTTGCGGTATGAATGCTTCGATTTCTTCTTCGCGTTCACAAATCATACGGAGTGCAACGGATTGAACACGCCCGGCAGACAGGTTTCTGTTACCTATTTGTTTCCAAAGAACAGGCGACAATTTATAGCCTACAAGTTTGTCCAAAATTTGTCTTGTTTGCTGTGCCTGAACCATATCCATGTCAATTCCGCGCGGATTGGCAACGGAATGTTTTACGGCTTTTGGAGTAATTTCGTTAAACACAATACGCAAAATCTTCTCATCAGGCACTTTTAAAATCTGACGAACATGCCATGCAATAGCTTCTCCCTCACGGTCAGGGTCGGAAGCAAGGTAGATTTTGTCAACTTTTTTTGCCATATCGTTGAGTTTTTTTACAACCTGCTGTTTGCCGGGAATAACCTCAAATTTAGGCATAAAATGGTTTTCAATTTCAAATCCCAAATTTTGAGTCGATGGGTCTTTTGTCAATAAATTTCTGACATGACCGAAACTTGCTTCAATCTGAAAACTGTCGCCCAAAATTTTTCTAATAGTTTTAGATTTTGCGGGAGACTCAACTATAACCAACGATTTTTCTTTTTTCTCTGCTGTTTTTGCCATTATATTTTCCTGTATCTATCCCCGTCGACCTGTTTTATTATGCCTTTAAGCTCCATTGTTGTCAAGTACATCAACAAATTATCTATACTCAACTTTGTAAATGCCTGTAATTCATCGACGCATTTATCCTCAATTTCCAAAGCCTCATAAATTCTTTGTTCATCTTCGCTCAATTCAGGAAGATTAAATAAATTTTGCTGTTCAATTTTCACTTCCCAGTTTAAAGCTTCCAAAACATCATCAGCGCATGTAACCAATGCTGCACCGTTTTTAAGTAATTTATAAATACCCTGCGTATTCGGATTGGTAATCAAACCTGGTATACACATCAATTCTCGGCCCTGTTCAAGAGTTAAATTAGAAGTAATCAAGGCTCCGCTTTTTAATGACGCTTCAGCAACTAAAGTGCCGTAACTTAAGCCCGATACAATCCTGTTTCTCTGAGGAAAACGAAACTTTAAAGGTTCAAATGTCGGATAATATTCGCTGACCACTGCTCCGCAGCCTTCTTCAATTCTTTTATACAAATCTTTGTTTGCCGCAGGATATGTAAAATCAAAACCGCTTGCGATTACTCCTATTGTTTTCAGGCTATTCTCTAATGCTGTAACATGAGCTGTAGTATCAATTCCGGATGCCAAACCCGAAACTATACAAATATCTGTCCCATTTAATTCTGAAATAATCTTTGCAAGCGCATCTTTTGCATAACTCGTCGCTTTTCTTGAGCCGACAACCGCAAGAGTTTTTTCTAAATTACAATCAAACAAATCACCTTTGTAATAAAGAATAGACGGAGGATTATCAATGTTTCTGAGCATTATGGGATACTTTTCATCTTGAAAAGTAACAAATTTAATTCCTTTATCAATAACAGTCTGCAAAGCTTTATCGGGATTAACTTTATCTCTCAATCTCAAAAATTTTTCTGCTTTTTTTACGCTCAAACCGTCAATACAGGACAAATCATCGGCGTTAAATGCCGTTTCAATATCTCCGTAATAATTATACAGCCTTTGAATAAAAGAACTGTCTATCTCTTCTATTGATGAAAAAGCAACCCAGTATTTATCCATTTTGTTTTTTCTTAATTCTTTCTATCAATTCTTTAATTTTGCCTGCTTCTTCTTCGGGAATATCCAATTCAATATAATCCTCAAAATATTCAATTGCATCATCATAGTCACCGCGTGCAAGAAACAAAATAGCAACTTTTTTATATGCAGGTGAAAAAGCTTCATTACGTGCAATGGCTTTCAAGAAATTTGAAATTGCCTTATCAATTTCATCATTAGCCTCGTAAGCTTCACCGAGATAATAATAAATCCAAGGATTTTCACTCTTATATTCAAGAACATTTTCAAAATTTTCTATAGCACAGGCATAATTACCAAGCTCAAAATGAACCTTACCCAAATCATAATAAACATCATAATTATCAGGCTGTTTTTCCAAAATAGCTTCAAGTTCGTCAATAGCTAAATCAAGCTTTGCATCTTCCATATAAAATCTTGCAAGATAATGACGCAAAACCATGTTATCGGGAATTTCACAAATCCCTGTAGTAATTAACCCGATACCGCTTGCCATATCTTTGTTTCTATAATAAATATCAGCAAGGTTAATATAAATTTGAGGTAACTTAGGATTTAATTCCTGAGCTTTAAGATAATTCTTTTCGGCTTTTTCGTAATCACCCAAATTTGCATAACACAAAGCAATGTTATTGTATAATTCGGCATTATCCGGACATTCTTCCAATATTACACTGAAAGCATCGATTGCTTCTTTATATTCGCCTTTGTTATAAAATTCTACAGCTTTATCCGTGTTCATTATAATCCCAATCCCATTCCGCCGTTATTATTACTGTCGCCCGAGCCGATATTTTTGATTACTGTTCTTGTATTTCCGTCCGCATGGAAATCTTTCGGTTTCATTGTCATCTTAATTTTATCAGCATAAATTGTTCTTACACCCTGTGTTATACTTGAACGTCCCGTGAAATAAACTTCATTCGGCTTTCCTTCTTTATTCGGATAAACAACAATTTTCGGCCCTGCTGCATAATAATCCTGATACCAAACTCTTACGTTACCCGATGCATTAAAAATATTTTTATCTTGCGCAAATTCCTGACGAGCGGATTTCAAGATAAGTTTTGTACCATCTTCCATAACTGCATTAGAGGTTGTATTTCCTACAGCCGTAAGTATTTTTGTATTTGCATTGTAGAAAAATTTATCGGCAAAAGAATCATTACCGCCCTGCTGTTTAATTCTTGCATTCCCAGTAAGTTCAATATCTTTTAAATCACCGTTTTTATCAGTCTTAACTTTTGCATGGTCAGAAAAAGTTTCCAATTCTTTATAATGAATTGTAACAGCACCTGTTGCAGTCATAATGCCTGTTTTTGTATCATATTCCTGCTCATCTGCGTTGATAACAACAACGGGAGTTTTGCCGTCAAAAACAATAGACTGCGTGTCGCCCTGAGCTTTTACAACTTTTGTAATCAAAGACATTTTCAAAATATTAGCTTTAACTTCGCGTTTTTTATTTTTCTTAACCTCATAAGCGTAAGGTTTGTCATAAAAAGTTGCAGTATCAAGTTTCTGATTTTCGTCCATGCTCACATCTGCCGACTCTCCGACAACTTTCAAATCATCAACGGTGACTTTTACATCACCTTCAAATTTCAATTTATTTTCATTTTCGGCATAACTCTGCGTTTTTGACTCAATAACAAGGTCAGAAGCCTGAACAATCAGACCTGCCGCAAATAATGTAATAATTATAGCTAAGACTGTTTTTTTCACTTGTTCTCCTTATCGTTAAAAACTTTGGAAACTGCATTTCCGCTAATCTTAAAATGTTCATAATCAGGGCTTATTTCAACCCTTTTTGCAAGAGCAAGAAACTCGCTGTTTCTTGTAATTCTCACATTTCCCTCCGCAATAACGGGCTGGTCTTTACCTGACCAGATAAGTTTATTTGCACGAAGAGTAGTCAAATCTTTCAAAACAATAAATGTATTTTCATATAATATAATTTGAGATTTTTTCTCGTTATAAGTACCTTTTGAAGACTCAAAACTCATGGAGACATCATTATTATCGTCAAAAAAGTTTCCAACAACATTATTAAGCATAGCAACGCCGTTGCTGCTGTCATAGTTGCCGGTTTCGCCATAAATCTCCCAGTATTTGTTTTCGTCTTTAGTTTCTGTCAGAATAATGCCGTTGATTAAGGCTTCCTGCCTGTCTTTGTCGGTTTGAAGCTGGCTTCTGTTAAAATTATTTGTAATTACTCCGGCAGAAATAAAAGCCCACATCAAAAGAGCCACAATCGCGGCAAAAGCTCCGATATAAGCTTTTTGTTTTTTTGTTAAATTCTGCAATCTGCTCTTCAAGTCCATATATAATAATGTTAGCATAAACTACAAATTTGCACAAAAAATATAAAAAAAATTGTTACTTTTGAAATATAAAAAAATTGGGATATCCAAACCTGCAATTAATCTTTCTTTTTATAATAATTTAAACCTATCAATTTTGTCTTAGTATTTGGAATATCCAAAGAATTAAAAAACTCATCAAGTGTTTCATCATGGCATTGAAGCTGTTCAAGAACTAACTCAATATAATCAATAATATCATTTTTATCTGTTTCGTCAAAATCATTTTTTAATGCTGTAAGCATCATGTTAATAAGACATTCTACTTTGTTACAGCTTGCTTTAACATTGTTAAACTCTAATCTTACAGGATTATTTTCTTTTTCAAATTTTTCTTCTTTGTCACTATAAAAGATTTCATTTTTATCATTATGGTCCATATATTCCCCTTTCTGCCACCATACTGGTGGTGGATGATAATACAAAAATGTACCATAATAGGTGGTATGAATGAATATCAAGATTTCTTCCAAAAATTAGGTAAAAATATAAGAGAAGCTAGAAATGCAAAAAAACTTTCTCAGGAGAAACTTGCGTTCAATATTGACTCTGCTAGAAATTATATTGGGTGTATCGAAAGAGCAGAAAAAAGTTTAAGTTTGAAAACATTATATAAAATTGCAAAAACATTAGATGTTACTGTTGAATATTTATTAAAAGATACTATGTGATAAACTGTATATAATAAAAAGCCCGCACCAAGGAGTCAAAGTGCGGGTATTAAATCAGTAAAAGAGACATCAATAACATTATGTAACATTTAAAAATTTCGTCAAATTTTTGTGGATATTTTTTCTGATTTATTTTATAATCCTCTTATGAAGAGATTTAGCTATATTTTATTTTTAATAGTTTTAACCGCAAATTGTGCATTTGCACTCCCTGCAAAAAAAGTTAAACCCACAAATACAATTGTTCAGACAGAACAATACAAACTTTTATCGGAACAGGCAAACGTATTTTATGCGGGAAATGAAATAAACAGCGCATTTAATATGCTTTTGAGTATTCCTGACGAAGAAAGAAGCGCACAAAACTGGCTACTTTTGGGAAATCTTCTGCAAGACCAGGGAAAACTTGATGAAGCTGTTTTTATGTATAACAGAGCAATTCAGACTGACGACTCTTTTTACAAAGCTTATTACAATCTCGGCAATATTTATCTTCAAGACGGAAAACCAAATATGGCTGTCGAACAGTACAAAAAAGTTATAAAACTTCATCCCGAATATGCTTATGCACATTACAATCTTGGCTGTGCATATATTGCTCTCGGCAAATACGGAAAAGCTAAATTCGAAATTTTAACTGCTATAGATTTGAAAAACACTGTTGCAGATTTTCACTACAACCTTGCTTATGTATACAAAAAATTAAACAAGGAAAAAACTGCAAAATCATATCTTGAGCACTACAACAAACTTATTGAAAACCAGATATAAAGACAATTATTAGTAAAAGAGGACAAATGTACAAAGGAATAATTTTTGATTTTAACGGAACGCTGTTTTTCGACTCTGAAAAACACTTAGAAGCTTGGAGAGAATTTTCAAAACGCGTAAGGGACCACGCATTTACTGATGAAGAAATGCGCGATTATATGTTCGGCAGAACAAATGAAGACATTTTAGCATATCTTCTCGGCAGAAAGCCCGAGCCGGAACTTGTTGGACAATTGGCTCAGGAAAAAGAAGCAGTGTACAGAGAAATGTGCAGAAAAGATAAAGAAAATACGGTTCTTGCTCCGGGTGCAGTTGAATTTCTTGATTATTTGAAAGAAAACAATATTCCGACAACCATTGCAACAATGTCAGAAAAAAACAATGTGGACTTTTTTATTGAAGAATTTAATCTTGCAAAATGGTTTGAGTTAGACAAAATCGTGTTTGATGACGGGAATATCAAGGGCAAACCGGCTCCCGATATTTATCTGAAAGCTGCAAAGAATTTGGGTTTAAAGCCCGAGGAATGTATCGTTGTAGAAGATGCTGTTTCGGGAATTGAAGCGGCAAGAGCTGCAGGTATAGGAAAAATCATTGCAATCGCTTCAATGGAAAGTGAAGATTTATACAAAAATATCCCCGCAGTAAGCCAAATTATCAAAAATTTTGACGAAATCGACAGAAATATTTTAGCAGTAAGGGAGAAATCATGGACTTTATAAACGCAATTTTAGCATTCTTAATCAACTTTATTGAACATGTAATTACAATCATGGGTCCCTGGGGAATAAGTTTGCTTATGGCAATAGAGTCATGTAACATTCCTCTGCCGAGTGAGGCCATTCTTCCATTTGCAGGATACATTGTAAGCAAAGGCGAAATGAATTTTCATATTGCTGCACTGGCAGGCGCATTCGGCTGTGTCTTAGGTTCAATACCTTCATATTATCTTGGATATTTTGGAGGAAGAAAATTCGTTGAAAAATATGGAAAATATTTCTTAATTTCTCATAAAGACCTTGAAGAAGCTGACAAATGGGTTGAAAAATACGGCGATTGGGCATTTTTCTTATGCAGAATGCTGCCTGTTGTAAGAACTTTCATCTCACTTCCTGCAGGAATTTTAAGGGCTAAAAAACGAATATTTTTCACACTAACATTTTTAGGTTCGCTTGTTTGGAGCTATTTACTTGTTTATGTTGGCGTAAAAATGGGTCAGAATATGGAAGCATTTAAACATATCTGGCACAAATTTGATATTGCAATCGTTGCAATTTTTGCAATTTTAGGTGTATTATATATTTATAAACATGTTAAACATTTAAAAGAATCATGAATTACGCTTACTCTTTTGAATTTGAAATAGGAAAATTATGGATATGTACGGATAAAAAATCTTTACTGGAAATTTCTTTTCGAGACAGCTTAGTTACCAAAAATTACGAAATAAAGGCTTCAGCCTTAATTTGGGAAGTAAAAAAACAGTTGGAAGAATATTTTTCAGGCAAAAGACAAACATTCGATTTACCATTAAACCCTCAAGGTACAGAATTTCAAAAAAAGGTTTGGCAATGCTTAACAAAAATCCCGTATGGAGAAACTGCATGTTATAAAGACATTGCAGCTGCTGTTGGAAATCCAAAAGCTTCAAGAGCAGTCGGAATGGCAAATAACAAAAACCCTATACCGATAATTATTCCATGCCATAGAGTCATTGGCAAAAACGGTAAATTAGTCGGTTATGCTGGCGGATTAGACATAAAAAGGAAACTATTGGAATATGAAAAATAAATTACAAAATTTTATTGAGAACAAATTTGTAACAAATTTTATTCTTGCAGTCATCATTTTTAATTCAATTATACTCGGACTTTTAACTTATCCGCAAATATGTAATAAATTCGGAACATTTTTACATAACTCCTGCACTGTATGTGTAATTATTTTTACGATAGAAATTTTTATTAAATTATATGTTTACGGAAAAAATTTCTTTAAAGACGGCTGGAACAATTTTGATTTCATTCTTGTTGCCATGTCCTGGATACCGACAGGAGGAGCTTTTTCATCTTTCCGTGCATTCAGAGTATTAAGAGCGTTAAGAGCACTAAGATTGGTTACAAGATTAAATCGTCTGAAAATTATTGTTCAGGCTATTATCGAATCTATACCGAATGTTGGTTGGGCAAGTTTATTATTGCTTTTAATATTCTATATATTTTCAATTATGGGAACTACAATGTTTGCCGAGGCTTTTCCTGAATTTTTCGGCAGTATTGGCAAAAGTATGTACTCATTGTTCCAGATTATGACACTTGAAAGCTGGTCAATGGGTATTGCAAGACCCGTTATAGCGGTATTCCCTGCTGCATGGATTTATTTTATCTCGTTTATTCTATCTTCATCATTCATCGTTATGAATGTAATTGTTGGTGTTGTAGTAAATGCAATCGGCGAACTTAGTGAAAATGCGAGAAAAGAACAGGAATTAAAAGATATAAAAAATTCAACTAATCTTGAAATTGAACTTAACAAATTAAAATCACAAATTGCTGTTGTCGAAAACTTATTAAAATCAGATAAACAAGAATTAAAACGCTAAAAAATGTATATTTACCGCGCAAATTTATTGACAATCATATCTGTTAGGGGTAAAACAGATACAGTGATTATATAATTATAGAGCTCGGGATATGAATATATTTTTTATAGGAATAACATTGTTTTTTATAAGTGGATTTATTTCTGCTTTGTTTAACGAAAAATATAAAATTATTGTACTTTCAATTTTAAATTCAATTGCATCATTGTTATGCCTCATGCCTGCTGTTAATGTTTTACTCGGCACACAGGGTATGAACAAAATTTTTGACTTCAACAGACTTTTCGGTGCAGTTAATTTTCAAATTGATATGCTATCGGCATTTTTCATTATTATAATTTGTGTTATTAGCACATTATCGGCAATTTATTCAAAGGGATATTTGCAAAATTATATTGACAAAGGCAAAAATATAAATTCACATTTAATATTTTTCCCGATATTGACAGCTTCTATGCTTGCAGTCGTAACCTGTCAAAACGCAATGATGTTTTTAATCTGCTGGGAAATAATGTCATTGAGTTCATTTTTCCTTGTAATATTTGAAAACGAAAAGAAAGATGTTTTAAAAGCAGGAATAAAATATCTTGTATTCATGCATGTTTCCGTAATATTTATTATGCTTGCTTTTGCAATTCTTTCTAACGAAGCTGGAAGTTTTAACTTTTCTTCATTTGCAGGCGTGCTTAATAACAGCGAATATTTGAAAAATATTATATTCATATTATTTTTCATCGGTTTTGGAACAAAAGCGGGCTTTGTACCGTTTCACAACTGGCTTCCCGACGCCCATCCCGCGGCACCGAGCCACGTCAGCGGAGTTATGTCGGGTGTAATGATTAAAACAGGAATTTACGGAATACTTAGAATACTTGCACTTTCAGGTACTCCGACAAAATTTATTTCTTATACAGTGTTAATAATTTCATTAATAACCGCTCTGTATGGTGTAATGTACGCAATTACCCAAAACGATATAAAAAAACTGCTTGCGTATTCTTCGATTGAAAACATCGGAATAATCGGAACGGGTATTGGTACCGGCATGCTTGCTATGGCATACAATCAACCTGTAATCGCAATCTTGGGATTTTCGGGAGCTGTATTGCATATCATTAACCATTCGCTTTTCAAAGAATTATTGTTCCTTTCAGCGGGAAGCGTTTATACAAAAATGCATACTCGAGATATAGAAGTTATGGGCGGAATTATCAAATCAATGCCCAAAACAGGTCTTTTATTCTTAATCGGTGCTGTCGCAATATGCGGATTGCCTCCGTTGAACGGATTTATCAGCGAAATTTTGATTTATCTCGGAATGTTCAAAAGTTTATCAATCCACAATTTCTCAATGCTTCTTCTAATGTTGTTTGCCATTGCTTGTCTTGCGTTAGTAGGAACTATGGCAATACTTTGCTTTACAAAAGCATTCAGCATAATGTTTCTTGGAATGCCGAGAAGTGAAGCGGCTGAAAACATAAAAAAAGACAACGGAATTTCAATGATAATACCAATGATATTTCTTGCGGTATTTATATTTTTAATCGGAATATTCCCTGATTATGCGTTTTCATTAATATTAAGACCCGTAAGCATAGTTCTTGGCGGAATGCAGTTTGAAGCTTCCGAATTTATGAATACTGTGTGGGTAGTAAAAATCGTTGCTGTATTTGCGGCGGGCCTGTTATTTGCAATTGTTGCGGCAAGCTTATTAAAAATCAAACTCACAAAAAACAGAATTTCAATGCATGAAACCTGGGGCTGTGGTTATAATAAACCGAACAATCGTATGCAGTATTCGGCATCATCTTATGTAAGCCCGTTTTTATCAATGCTTACACCTTTATTTAAAAAGGTTTTTGATATTGAAAAACCACGAAAACTTTTCCCCGAAAGTTCTCATTTCAGCTTGCAGATTGAAGACATTGAAGAAGCTTATATAATTCATCCGCTTGTAAAATACAACGAATGGTTTTTATCAAAATTTGAATTATTGCAAAGCGGAAATATTCAATCATATATCAAATACGGTTTGATATTTCTTGTAATAGTAATAATCGGGAGTTTATTTATAGGAAAATGATAATGCTTATTTTAAACTTATTAATATTGTTATTTGTACCGTTTTTAATGGCGGGTGTAATAAAAAAAACAAAGGCTTTTTGGGGCGGCAGACAAGGCGCTTCCGTTTTACAGCCGTTTTATGATTTCAAAAAACTGTTAAAAAAAGATTTTGTAATCAGCGAAACTACATCGCAAGTTTTCAAAATCGCACCCGTAATATCAATTGTTACAGTGCTTTTTGCTTCACTTTTCATCCCGCTTGCAACAGGCAGTGCTTTGATTAATATTACAGGCGGATTAATAATTTTCGCTTATACATTAAGTTTGGGAAAATTTTTCTCACTTATTTCCGCAATGGACACGGGAAGCAGTTTTGAGGGAATGGGAGCTTCAAGAGAAGCTTGTTTTACATCAATCGTTGAACCCGCATTTTTTATTACAATCGCTTCAATTATGGCACTCAGCGGAAATTATACGTTTGAAAGCCTGCAGAATGTTCTTTCAAATGCAGGAAGTTACGGCATTCTAATAACAATTTTTGCGGTTGTTGTTCTATTCCTGATGATTTTGATTGAAGGCTCAAGGGTTCCCGTTGATGACCCTGCAACCCATTTGGAATTAACCATGATTCATGAAGTTATGATTTTGGACAATTCCGGAAGCGACCTGGCATTTTTCACATGGGCTAATTCAATAAAAATGTTTTTAATTTCATCATTAATTGCTTATATGATAATTCCTCAAAGTATTGCGGAATGGGCTTACGTATTGTGCTATCTTGCAGTGATGTTTGTGATTTCGGTTTTGATAGGAACAATTGAGTCGGGAATGGCTCGTATAAGAATGTCGCACGTATTTGAATTCATATTTATTATGAGTTCGTTGGCTCTTGTTGTACTCGCACTTGTAACGGCAAAGATGTTTGGAGGTTAAAAATGGCAGACGGATTTATTATACTTTTCGGACTTACAATGTTATATCTTGCGGCAACAAGCAGAATTATTGCTCACGTCAGATTACTTATAATTCAAGGTATACTTTTGTTTTTAATCTGCTGTGCGGGCATGGAGCATGTCAACGGTTTGAGTTTTGCATTTTTAACCGTTGAAACTCTTGTTGTAAAATCAATAATTATTCCGTGGTTTTTATACAGAGTATTGAAAAAAACTCATTCAAACCGCGACGCAGCGGCAAATATCCCTCATTTTTACTGTCTTGTAATTTCAAGTATAATTTTGTTGACTTCATTTTTGGCGTCAAACTATTATATTTCGTCAGTAAAACTCATTTCACCAATGTTTTTCGGAGTTTCAATCTCAACAATTATAATAAGTTTATGGCTGATTACAATTAAGCACAAAATACTTTCTAACGTAATTGAATTTATAACAATGGAAAACGGAATATTTTTACTTTCGCTTTCTGTTGCAAAAGAAATGCCAATGCTTGTGAATATGGGAGTTTTGCTTGATGTATTTATTGCAGTTTACATTCTTGGACTTTTTGTAAACGAGATTAACAAAGAATTTAAAGATTTGGAAGTTTCGAATTTATCAGATTTAAAGGATTATGAATATAATGATTAGTACACTTTTAATATTTCCGATAATTGCCGCATTACTTGTGCTTTTGATTAAAAAGCCCAAGTTTAACACATTTATGATAAACCTTTATGCGGTAATACATTTTGTTATTACTATGATGATTTGTGCAGGATTTGGAACAAAAGAGGCTTCGCCATATTTTGCTGTTGACGGAGTTAATCAGATATTCTTGCTTGTACTTTCGATTGTTTATCTTGCTGTTGCGCTTTATAACACCGGATATGTAAAAACTTTTGATACACCTGCAAAAAGGATTAGCCACTATTCGTTTATGATTTTAATCTTTGTTCTTTCAATGACAGGAACATTATTGAGCACGGATTTGGGACTTGCGTGGGTTTTGATTGAAGCAACAACACTTTCAAGTGCTTATTTGATTTATTTTAACAAGACAAAACACTCAATTGAAGCGGCCTGGAAATATGTTTTTATCTGTTCAATAGGTATTGCACTTGCTTTTGTCGGAATTATTTTATTAAATATCTCGTCAGGAAGTATAAATACATTAAACTTTTCGGAACTTTATCAGCATGCTCAAAGTTTTGATACAAACTGGCTTAAACTTGCTTTTATATTTATGCTGTTTGGGTTTGGTGCAAAAATGGGGCTGGCTCCCGTACATTTTTGGCTTCCCGATGCTCATTCGGAAGCTCCGTCTCCTATTTCGGCATTGCTTTCGGCCGCATTATTGAACTCAGCATTTCTTGTTATCGTGAGAGTTTTCAAAATTACAGACCTTGCAGGCTGCTCGAATTATGCAAGATTTATGCTTCTTTTAATGGGATTTATTTCACTTTTCATAACTGCGGTATTTATATATCACATAAAAAATTACAAAAGAATGCTTGCATATTCTTCAATTGAAAACATGGGGATTTTGGCAATCGGGCTTGCACTCGGAGCGTATTACGCGGTAATTCTTCATGTAATCGGACATTCGCTTGCCAAAGCTTCTTTCTTTTTAACCTCGGGAAATGTTTTGGAATTATATCAAACCAAAAGAATAAAATCCGTAAACGGATTAATAAAAGCTGACGGAAAAACAGGAACTTTGTGGATTGCGTCATTTCTTGCTATTTGTGCTTTCCCGACATCGGTGTTATTCATAAGCGAATTTTTATTTGCAAAAACTATGATAGCACAGGGTCACTACATTCTTTGCACATTATTCGTTTTGCTTTTAACAACTATTCTATACGGACTCGGCCATGTTGTTATTAAAACAGCATTTGGCAAAGTCAGCGAAGACAAAACCAATGTGATTGAAGCAAATAGAAATAAAGTCTCGCTATGTATGTATATTCCGCAAATAATAATGTTAATATTAGTTTTTACACTCGGAATTTACATCCCCAAATTTTTGAATAATATAATTCTCAACTGTATAAACGGACTATAAGGATAAAAATATGACAAACTGGATTAAAACCCGTAATAATACAAAACTGAATTTAGCAGATATACCAGAACTTTCAATTAATGAATTACGCAGTGAAATTATTTCATCAGCCCTGCGTCCTGTAGGATTTTTCGGCAAAGATTGGGGAATGGGAAGAACAAAACTTTTTGTAATCCTTGCTGATGACAAAAACGGTGAACTTTATGTTTCTTCTGCACTATTTGGCGCCGAGGAAAAATCTTATGAATGTTTAACAAATGAAATCCCCGCATTTCATATTTTTGAAAGAGAATTTTATGAACAATTCGGAATTCAACCTTTAAACCACCCCTGGTTGAAACCTGTAAGATTAAATCAGGACGAATACAAATTCTTTGAAATGAACGGAGAAGAAGTTCATCAGGTTGCAGTAGGTCCAATTCACGCGGGAGTAATTGAACCGGGGCATTTCAGGTTTATGTGCAACGGCGAAACTGTTTATCATCTTGAAATTATGCTCGGCTATCAGCACAGAGGGGTTGAAGAATTAATGCTTTCAAATCCGTCAAACCAGCTTGCAGAATCAATTTGCGGGGATAGCGTAATAGCTTACAACACTGCATACTCACAAGTTATGGAAATTTTAAAAGATATTGAAATTCCCCAAAAAGCACAATTAATCAGAAAAGCTGCACTTGAAATGGAAAGAATGGCAATTCATATCGGAGATTTAGGTGCAATAGCAGGTGACATAGCGTATTTAATGGGTGCATCCGTATTCGGAGCAACAAGAACTCTCGTTATTAACACAATGCTGGAATTCAGCGGAAGCCGTTTCGGACGCGGGCTTATCACAGTCGGCGGAGTGAATTACGACATAACAGAAGATAAATTACAAAGAGCTTTAAAAACTCTGGAAAAAGTTATAAAAGATGTTGAAAGAATGACAAATACAATGCTAAAAAATTCCACTGTAATGTCAAGACTTGAAAAAACAGGAACAATAAGCATGGAACGCGCAAAAGAAGCAGGTCTTGTCGGAATGGCTGCGCGTGCGGCTGGTGTGGATTTGGATTCACGTTTTGATTTCCCCGACAAATTACTCTCGGAACTTCAAATTGAAAAGAAATTTTTCAAAGCATCAGGTGACGTTAATTCAAGATTTAAATTGAGATATAAAGAAATTTTACAGTCGTATTCAATAATCAAAAAAATCTTTGCAAAAATGAAAGACTACACCAATGACAAAATTTGCACAGACAACAATACTGGATTATCACAAAACTCTCTTGCAATTTCAATAGTTGAGGGCTGGCGCGGAGAAGTTGTACATATCGCACTTACGGACGATAACAGGAAACTTTCACGTTACAAAATCAAAGACCCGTCATTCAACAACTGGTACGGACTTGCACTTGCTGTAAGAAATAACGGGGTTTCAGATTTTCCATTGTGTAATAAAAGCTTTAACCTGTCTTATTCAGGAAACGATTTATAAGGAATAAAAACATGTTTGATACATTAAAATCAAGAATTTTTCAAGGAAACCAATTTATAAAAGATATTAAAAATGCTCCGATGAGAGAGCAGTTCAGAGGCTTTCCTATTTTGTCAGAAAACTACGAATGTGATGAAAAAATTTGCCCGACAGGTGCACTCAAAACAAATCCTTTATCGATTGATATGGGCAAATGTACATTCTGCGGAGCTTGCGAAAGAGCTTCTAATGCTGTTAAATTTACTAACGGCTACAAATTAACTTCATCTGACAGAAACAAACTTATTATCACTCCCGATATAACTTATGAAGAATACTTGAAATCCGCAGTTGAAATAAAAAAAGAAATAACAAAGATGTTTGGTCATTCTTTAAAACTCCGTCAGGTTTCTGCAGGCGGTTGCAACGGTTGTGAAATGGAATTGAATGCCTGCTCAAACGTAAACTTTGATATGGGCAGATTTGGAATAGATTTTGTTGCCTCTCCTCGTCACGCTGACGGGATTGTGATTACAGGTCCCATAACAGAAAATATGGCTTATGCATTGGAAGACTGCTATAAATCAGTACCGTCACCAAAATTGGTAATTTTATGCGGAGCCTGTGCAATTTCAGGCGGAATATTTCAAAACAGCAAAACCATTAATAGAGAATTTTTAGAAAAATACCCGATAGATTTGTATATTCCGGGCTGCCCCGTACATCCTTTGACATTTATAAACGGGATTTTGAGTTATATTCAAAATTAATCAACAATCTCAAACAAGTCATTCGGCGTGCAATTTAAAGCCTTGCAAATATTTTCAAGAGTATTAAAACTTATTGTATTAGTCTTGTCATAATACAAACGTGTTATCGTGCTTCTGCTAATTCCTGATATTTTTTCAAGCTCATAAATTTTTATTCTTTTGGCTCCCATAATAGCCGATAAATTATTTTTTAGCATATTTTAATTTTATCAGTTATGAAAAAATTTGACATATTGACTCAATTGTGATACTTTCTAAGTCAATAGTGATACATATTATTTAATATAACTTTACGGGAGATATTTATGAGAAAAGCTTTTACTTTAGCAGAAACACTTGTGACTTTAGGAATTATTGGTGTAGTTGCAGCTTTGACTATGCCCACTCTGATACAGAAACACCAAAAACAAACAACAGTCACTAAACTCAAACATACTTATTCATTATTATTTCAAGCATTGAAAGCATCAGAAATAGAGAATGGTGAAATAAGCAATTGGGATTTCGGAGCTGTAGGATGCGCAGGAGCCTCAGAATTTACAGAAAAATATATAGCACCATACCTTAAAATTGTAAAAAAATGTATATGCGACAATACCGGAGAATGTAATATTACAGGTACTTCATTGAACAATCCTACCAGTACTTTTGATGTTGATTATTATACAACAAGAAGTGAAAAATTATTCTTATCAAATGGAAGTATTATTTCTGTTTCAAGAGCACCTTCAACTGATTATCCTATTTTCATTGCTGACATAAACGGTAGGCAAAAGCCAAACGTAATTGGAAAAGATATATTTGAATTTGAATATTTTAACGGAAAATTTGCTGCCAGGGGTGCCGAGTTTGATAAAAACGATTTAAAAACTGAAGCTAACGGATGTCATAAAGAGGGTACAGGAGCATTTTGTGCGCAAATGATTATGCTTGACAACTGGCAGATATCAGAGGACTATCCATGGTAAATTACCTTTGATAAAACAACTTTCCGTCTTTATCAATACTGTTTTTCATTCCTTGATGTGACAGATTTTTATAATCTATCACATCAAATTTATATGGCGTCGGCAAATTATCCAATTCGCCCGCTATACTGAAAAATATATCAGAATTATCTGTCCATATAGCAAAATCAATATCGGAACCGTTGTGAAACGTACCTTTTGCGCGTGAACCGAAAATTAAAACTAGTACCCCTTATTATACTAAAAAAATCCCGCTATGGGGATTTTCTAAATTATAATGGGGCGCCTGATGGGATTCGAACCCATGCATATCGGAACCACAATCCGAGGTCTTAACCACTTGACGACAGGCGCCATTACTTTATTATAGTAACATAAAAATTAATGAAATCAAGACTTTTGTAAAAAAAAAATTCCGCCTTAACTGACGGAATTTTTTTATTTATTTATAAATTAACTGATACGCTGAAACATATAACCAATTCCGCGTGCTGTCAATATCAATTCAGGATTTGCGGGATCAGCTTCCAATTTTGAACGCAATCTTGAAATATGAACATCAACTACGCGTGTATCAATTCTGTGGTCAGGCGGATAAGCCCATACGTGCTGCAAAATTTCGTTTCTTGAGAATGCTTGACCTGAATTGTTTACCAAAAGTTCCAACAAACTGAACTCCATGCCTGTCAAACGAATTCTTTCATTTTTTCTGAATACTTGACGACGAGCAGTATCAATTTTAATATTACCTGTTGTAATAACATTTTTAGTAACTTTTCCTGACGGAGTAACTGTTTCTCTATTATTTGTACGTCTTAAAACAGCTTTTACACGTGCTTCTAATTCTTTTGGAGAAAACGGTTTAATTACATAATCATCTGCACCCAATTCCAAACCTGTAATTCTTTCAGATACATCGCCAAGAGCTGTAAGAATAATGATAGGAACATCAGAAGTTCTTCTAATTTCTCTTGTTACACCGTAACCGTCCATTTTAGGCATCATGACGTCGAGAACAACTAAATCAGGGTTATTTTTATTGAAAGAATTTACAGCTTCTTCTCCGTCTTGAGCTGTATAAACATCATAACCCGCCATTTTTAATCTTGTTTCCAAAATACGTCTGATACTTGCTTCATCATCCGCCAGAAGAATTCTTTGGCGGTCTTCCGTTTCATTTGGCATTTCTGCGTTTTCAGTCATTTCTTTTTCCTTATAATAATCTAACACCTACAATATAGCACAAATATAAAATATTACAAAATATTGACTTTTTTAAATTTTCTTTAATATTTGTATATATATATTAATTTAATTTGTAAAAAATTGCAAGTACTTTTTAAAAATTTATTGTCTAAACAGCTAAATATTATAAAATACCCTTTCGGGTGATGTTCTGCTTCATAGCATTAATGATATGATATAGCTTTAATATATATTATGACAGAAGAAGAAATAAAATATCATGCAATTATTGCTTATAATATTCGCAAATTAAGAACTGCCGCTAAACTGTCACAAGAAAAAATGGCAGAAAAATTAAGCTGTTCACGTGAATTTATCAGCCGTGTTGAGAATAGAAAAGAAAGAATTAGTTTAACAATGCTGTTTAAAATTGCAGAACTTTTCAAGGTTAATCCAAGCAGATTGTTAATTCAAATTTAAAACAGCTTTCTTAAATTTTTCTAAATCTTCAGCTGTATCAATTCCTATAGGCACAAAATCAACAAGAGAAGTTTTTATTTTCATTCCGTTTTGTAATGCTCTTAATTGTTCAAGACTCTCAGATTGTTCATAAGAACTTTGAGGCAGTTCAGTCATTTTTATAAGAGCTTCTCTTTTATAACCATATATTCCTAAATGTCCGTAAAAATCAGCTTTACCACAATTTCTTTCAAACGGAATTTTAGAACGTGAAAAATACATTGCAAAACCGTTATTATCTTTAACACATTTTACAAGGTTTGGATTTTCTGCTTCTTCCGCAGAAATCTTTCTGATTAATGTAGAAATATCAGCAATTTCGTCATCTTTAACATTTTTTGCAACTTCATCAATACTTTCAGGTTTTATTAACGGTTCATCCCCTTGAAGATTAACTATATATGAAATCTCTGGATGGCGCATTACCACTTCTTTAATTCGGTCAGAGCCGCATTTATGCTCAATAGAAGTCATTTCAACATTCCCGCCGAAAGCTTTAACTGCATTAAAAATTCTCTCATCATCGGTTGCAACTATAATAATATCAGCAAGTTTTGCTTGCATAGCTTTCTCATAAACCCATTGAATTATAGGTTTTCCGCCAACTTCAATTAACGGTTTACCTTCCAATCTTGAAGAACCGTAACGTGCAGGGATTATAACAGCAGTTTTTCCCATATTAATCAACCTTTCTTACAATTAATGCAGTCCATTGGTCTTGATGTGCTTCTTCTATCAATTCCAAATTATGTTTTTTTATTGCTTCCAAAACAACGGGCTTTTTCTCATCCAAAATTCCGGACAGAACCATAATAGCACTGCTGTTCATAATATTTTTCAAATCACCCATGATTTCTGCAAGGACATTATGCAAAATATTGGCTAGAACAAAATCAAATTTATCTGTTATTTTATCAGTTGTGTTAAGCTCAAATGAACATTCCGCATTGTTCTTTACTGCATTTTCTTTTGCAACGTCAATGACTGTTTCATCATTATCACAGCCGTAAACAAAACTAGCTCCGAATTTTTTTGCACAAATTGCTAAAATTCCCGAACCCATACCAATATCTGCGACAAGCGCATTTTGAGGCATGTATTTTTCAATTGCTTTCATACACAATTGTGTTGTCTGATGAGTTCCCGTTCCAAAAGCACATCCCGGTTCAAGTTTTATAATAACCTCATCATCTCTTTGAGGCGCATAATCAATCCAGTCGGGTACAACGGTAATTCTATCCGAAACCTTTGTTACAGTCCATTTTTCTTTCCATTTTTTAGACCAATCTTCATTTGGTTTGTTAGAAATTACAAATTCCCAGCTCCCAAGTTCTTCATCCAAAAGTCCGCGTGACTTGAGAATTTCACGTTCTTGAGTTAAAAGCTGAGAAAGATTTTGCGGTTCTTCTGTCAAAAACACTTTCAATGTACCTTCTGTAGTAGAAATCATTTCCAAATCTTTGTATGCTTCTTCTGCAAGAAGTACACCTTCACAAGGAAGATTTTCAAAACAGAATTCAGAGACAATATCTTCAATTTCGGGGTTAATTTTAATTTGTAATTCGTAGTAATTGTCCATTATTCTATCCTAAGAATACACCCATTTTTCTGAATTTTTGATATCTTTGTTCTTTCAAATCTTTTACTGATAACTTTGAAAGTTCCTCAATACTATCTAAAATAGTTTTCTTCATATTTGATGAAACTTCTTCATAGTTAGTATGCGCTCCGCCTGTAGGTTCAGCAATTTCACCGTCAATAATATCGAACTGCATTAAATCTTTAGCTGTAATTTTCAAAGCGTCAGCTGCCTCAGAAGCTTTAGAAGCGTCACGCCACAAAATTGAAGCACAGCCTTCGGGTGAAATAACCGTATAATAAGCATGCTCAAGCAAAAATACTTTATCTGCAACAGCCAAACCTAACGCACCGCCTGAACAGCCTTCACCAGTGATAATAGCAATTACGGGGACTTCCAATTTTGCCATTTGCATTAAGTTTACGGCAATTGCTCCGCCCTGATTTGTTTCTTCTGCACTGATGCCCGGATATGCCCCCGGGGTGTCGATTAGAGTAATAATAGGTATATTAAATTTGCTTGCATGTTTAAACAATCTTAAGGCTTTTCTATAACCTTGAGGCTGAGGCATGCCAAAATTATACTCCAGGTTTTCTTTTGTAGATTTACCTTTCATAGTACCGATAATCATAACAGGCTTACCGTCAATTTTTGCAAGTCCGCCGATAATAGCTCTGTCATCCATACCTTCTCTATCGCCGTGAAGTTCAACAAAGTCTTCACATATATGGCTTACATAATCCAAAAAGTTCGGTCTTTCGGGATGTCTTGCAATTTGAAGTTTTTGAGAAGGTTTAAGATTAGAATATAACTCTTTTCTGTAGTCTTCTGCCTGCTGTTCAAAAGTTTCAATTTCTTTATTAAGATCCATTCCTGACTCCAAACTTATTTTTTTTAATTCTTCAATTTTTTCCTGAATATCCATAATAGGTTTTTCAAATTCTAAAACTGCCGGCATTATTTGTCCCCCTTATGCATAGCTAAAATATTTGCAAGAGTTTTTCTCAAATCTTTACGTGCAGAAACTACATCCACCTGACCGTATTTCAAAAGGTATTCCGCAGTTTGGAAGTCTGATGGTAATTTCTGTCTGATAGTCTGCTCAATAACTCTGCGTCCCGCAAAACCTATTCTTGCGCCCTGCTCCGCAACAATAATATCACCAAGCATGCCGAAGCTGGCTGTAACACCGCCAAACGTAGGTTCTGTTAAAAGATTTATATACAATAATTTTTCATCATCCAAACGAGAAACAGCACAAGAAGTTTTTGCCATTTGCATTAAACTCAAAGCACTTTCCTGCATTCTCGCACCGCCTGATGAAGTAATAGCAAGCACAGGCAAACGAAGTTCAATAGCTTTTTCAATAATTCTTGTAACTTTTTCACCGACAACGCTTCCCATTGAACCGCCCATATAATCAAAATCCATAACTGCAGTTGCAACCTTACAGCCCTCAATTGAGGCAATACCTGTAATAACTGCATCATTAAGACCTGTTTTTTTATTAGCTTTCTCAAGTCTGTCTTTATAGCTTTCAGTATCTACAAATTCAAGAGGGTCAGTCGGTTTTATTTCCGTAAACAATTCTTCAAAAGAATTTTCATCAAAAAGCTGCTTAATACGTTTTCTTGCATTTATTCTGAAATGATAATCACAAACAGGGCAAACCATATCGTTATTAATCAAATCTTCTTTAAGAAGCTGAGCGTCGCAGTGAACGCATTTAACCCATAAATCCGGATCCATTTCAACTTCTACTTTAGCTTCCAATTCACGTCTCTGAATTTGAGCCTGTTTACGTTTTTCAAACCAATCTTGAACTGTCATATTTATATATCCCTATAAAAAATTACATATAATACGATATGATTATACACCAAAAAGAAAAGTAATCAAATTTAATAGCAAAATTTTACATTTACAAACTTTATACGATTATGAAAATAAATTTTGCAACCCCTTTAGCTTTTAACAGTCTTTATATTTACCGTAAACAAGGCATAAATTTTCCTGAAGATTTTACCTGCAATACCACAGACAAAAATCAAACACCTTATAATGTATCAATATACAAAAATAAACATTTGGGATTTTACGAAACCAGATTTATAAATAACAATAACTCTCAACTTGAAGCAACACAAGAAATGATGATTTGGCCTGAAATTGATTATATGTTCGTAGATAATATGGAAACCTATCAAGGCAACAGAGGCAAGGGGTTAGGAACCTGTATGCATTTAACAAACATTATAGAGATGATGGAAAATAATGTAAAAAGGATTGAATTAACCGCAGCTTCTTCCGCAATTCCTTTCCATATAAAATGTGGCTTCAAACCTGCAATGGAATGGGGAAATAATTTTACAACAGAAAACATCAGAACAATTGCATACGATAAAAACCCCGAACTTGAAAAGTATTCTAAACAGGCTCAAGAATTATTAAAAACACGACTTAGTCCTGAATTAAAAACAAAACTTGCAAACAAAATCCTGCTTGGTTATACAAAAAAAGCAGTTAAGATTATAAGTACGGAAAAACAAAAATATATTTTCCCGCACAGTGTTACAATGACACTCACGAGAGAAGATGTTATTAAAAATAAAAACTTCTATAACAAATTATTTGAGAAATACCAAATAGATTATCAAATCAGCGATTTTGCCTGTTAATAAAGAATTTTCTCATATCTTCTGATATCTGAACATTCTGCAATGCCATGTGATATTTTCTCAAATTTGCAATAGCTTCCTGTTCTTCAAGCAAATCTCTTTTTTCAACCTTAATTGATGTTTTAACTTTTTCAAACTCTGAGGGAGATTTTTTATCAATAAACTTCGCAATAATATCGTCGATATCATTTGAACCTATACCGTATTTTGATGAAACTTCTGCAACTGTTGCACCTTGTGCCAAAGTATAAAGCCAGTTTACAGTCAAGATATCTCCCTGCGAAATTTTATTTATCCCTTTTTGATGCGGAGTGTACATAATATCAGCAGGATTATGACTGTGGCCTAATCCAATGGCATGCCCTATTTCATGCAAAATTGTATGATAAACTTCACTTTCATCCATATAATCAGCATGAACAATTCCCTCAGTAAGCCCGATTGCAACCTCTGCACCATACAATCTGTTTGCCCCGTCATAACTGAAATAACAATGTCCGAGCGCCTTTCTTTCAACCCGTTTCCAATCCACATTTACGTTGGATTCCAAAAGAGTATTAACAACCTTAAAAGAAACTCTTCCCTTTGTTGCATTCTGCCATTCATTTAATGCCTTAATAACCATTTGACGGTATTTTGCATCCTGTCCCTGTTTTGAATAAAATTTCATAGGTGCAATATAGACATTCAAAGGCATAAATGTCCAGCGCATAATTTTCCCGTTTTTTAAAGATTCACCGACATAGGTATACTTTTTCATATTTTTATTATATAATAAATGCGGGGAAAAACCAATGCCATAGTTTTTACTAAGATATTCAAAAATGTTCGGCATGATATAAAAATATACTAAGGAGAGAATAATTATGAACATTATGCAAATGATGAAACAAGCTCAAAGCTTGCAGCAAAAACTTAAAGAAACACAAGCAGAACTTGCAAAAACCGAAATTACAGGTGAAGCAGCAGGCGGTGCAGTTGTTGTAACTTGTGACGGTCAAGGTAAATTCAAATCAATTAAATTGAAACCAGAAGCAATTAATCCTGAAAATCCGTCATCAGTTGATGCTGAAACAATCGAAATGCTTGAAGATATTATTTCTACTGCTATTAATCAAGCAAGCGAAAAAGCAGGCAAAGAAATGGAAGCTAAAATGAAAGCCGTAACAGGCGGAATTAACATTCCAGGATTGAATTTCTAAAATGATTTACCCCAAATCAATAGCAACATTAATAGAGCATTTTCAAAAATTTCCGTCAGTCGGACCAAAATCTGCTCAAAGAATGGCGTTTTATCTTCTTAGAATGCCAATTAATGAAGTGGAAAAATTTGCTCAAAGCATGATTGAAGCAAAACAAAACACAAGAACCTGTGAAATTTGCTTCAATCTTTCAGCTTCAAGCCCTTGCGAAATCTGCCAGTCTCTACAAAGAGACAAATCGACAGTTTGCGTTGTGGCAGAAACAAAGGACTTAATCGCTATTGAAAAAACAAATGAATACAAAGGCTTGTACCACGTGCTGCAAGGATTAATCTCGCCAATGGACGGGATTGGGGCTGACGATATAAGAATAAAAGAACTTCTTAACCGTTTGACAGATGAAAATGTCAAAGAAGTAATCCTTGCATTAAGCCCTTCTGTTGAAGGCGAGGCAACAAGCCTTTATTTAAATAAATTAATCAAGCCATTCGGCATTAAAATTTCACGTATTGCATTCGGTCTTCCTGTCGGCGCAGATTTGGAATACGCCGACGAAATAACTATTGCAAGAGCAATCGAAGGAAGACGCGAAATCTAATTCAAAAAGAGGTTTACTTATATTTTAAAAACATTAAAATATAAATATGAAAAAATTTTTAACTCTTTTATTTATATTATTTATCGGAACATCAGTGCTTGCGGACGGCGATTTGTGGGACAACTTCGGGGACGCAAATACATACGGGCAAAAACCCGTTACCGAACAAGAGTTTAACAAAGCACTTGAAAGCAAGCAGAAAAAGAAAAAACGGGATAAAAATATTCCTAAAGGTGAAAACTTCTCTCAAAGTTCCGAAACAGAAGCGCTTACAAATACAACAAAAGAACCGCAAATCTTACTCATTCCTTTAAATTTAAAACTTGATAACAAATACTTAATACCTGTCGGACATTATGAAGTTGAGGGTGTAAAAGAAAACGGGAATGTATACATTAAACTTTATCAGGCACACAATTTGATTGCAAAACTTCCTGCCGAAGAAACTGACGACGATTTTGACGAACCGACCATTAATTTTGTAAAACTTCGTTCTCACGGAGATTATCATGTTGAAATAATTTTTGGCGGAGTTGATTTTAACGCATATTCAATAATTGACATTGAATAGTTAAATTGCTAAAATCAACATATAATAAGAATAGGAAAATTATGAAAAGAAGTATAGTTATTGTAATAGATTCTATGGGAATTGGCGCAATGGACGATTGCAGGGAGTTTAACGATGTTCCGGAATGCAATACGTTGAAAAATGTCTGTGAATTTAACGGCGGACTTTGCGTTCCAAATATGGAAAAAATGGGGTTGGGTAATATTCAAAACTTCAAAGGAATTTCACCCGTTGACAACCCTACTGCAAAATATGGCACAATGCTTGAAAAATCGAAGGGTAAAGACACAACTACAGGTCACTGGGAAATGGCAGGGGTTATTTCTGAAAAACCTTTTGCAACATACCCTGACGGCTTCCCTTCAGAACTTATTGAAAAGTTTATACAAGAAACAAACTGCGGCGGAATTTTAGCAAACCGTCCCGCAAGCGGTACTGCAATTATTGAAGAATTAAACGACGAACACCGTAAGACAGCATTTCCAATTGTCTATACAAGCGCAGACAGTGTTTTTCAAGTTGCCGTCGATACTGATTTAATTCCGCTTGAAACTTTGTACAAATGGTGTGAAACTGCAAGAAAGCTTCTAGATGATGGTAATTACAATGTATCGCGTGTAATTGCAAGACCTTACAAAGTTATTAACGGCAAACCCGCAAGAATATCCAAGGACAGACATGATTATTCCATGATACCGCCGCGCACAGTTTTGAACGAAATAGAAGACGCAGGATTGAAAGTATACGGAATAGGAAAAATCGAAGATATTTTCTCAAAATCAGGTATAACTCATGCCGTTCACACAGGTTCGAACAAACAAGGTTTAGAGCTTACTCTTGAAGCTGTAAAAAATGAAAAAGACAAATCTCTTATTTTCACAAACCTTGTAGACACAGATATGCTTTATGGTCACAGAAACGACGCAAAAGGTTATGGCAAAGCAATTGAAGAAATAGACACATACGTTGATGACATTATTGAAGCAATGAGTGATGACGACCTGTTAATAATCACTGCAGACCACGGCTGCGACCCGACAGTTGAAGGAACTGACCATACAAGAGAAAAAGTTCCGGTACTTGTTTATTCAAAAAATATTCAACCAGAAAATCTTGGTGTAATAACAGGTTTTGACTATGTTGCTAAAATTATTAAAGAACATTTGCAATAAAAATTTTTCTATAGTAAAATATTTATGCGAATAACTTCGCAATGTATATAATTATAAGGAGAATGTAGAAATGACAGTTAAAGTAAACGATTCTTGTATCGGATGCGGCGCTTGCGAATCAATTTGTGACGCTGTATTTTCAGTAGACGGTATTGCTCAAGTTGATGAATCAGCTGTAGCAGATAATATGGATTGCGTTAAAGAAGCAGCAGACGCTTGCCCTGTATCAGCAATCGAAGTTGAATAGTTATTATTTACAAAATACAGAAAAGAGGTTTGATTTTTCAAACCTCTTTTTTTATACAAATAAAAAGACGGATTTTTCAATCCGTCTTTTTAAAGATTATTTTGCAAATCCGGGTTATACACCTGCAAGAGCTGAAGCTTCTTTAACAACAGCTTGCAATGCTTCTAACGCATCAGCAGGAAGTCTGTCAATACCTGCTTTTTCAGTTTCTCTAGATTGAACAAAGTTAATTCTGTCGTTCATACGAGCAACAAATTGTTGAGCATATTCTTTGTTAGAGAATGAAGCGTCAAAACCTTCGATATCCATAATTTGAATATCAGAGAAGTTTTCCCATTTATGGAAGTTAGCTGAACCTTCAACGATAGCTTCGATAATACCCAAAGTATGTTTAGGTTGAACTTTTGTTCCCATAAAGTCACCTGTGTTCAAGATGTAGCAATCAACTCCGTCTTCAATTAATTGTTTAAATCTTGTGTAATCAGTTGCAAGAGGATAAACTCTGAACGGGTTAGCATAAGGTTCAACAACCAATGCGTTAGGATCAACGCCTGCTGCAAGTCTTTCAGCAGAAGAGCGTTTTGTTGCAAGAGTTGCACCCATAGCTGAACCTAATGAAGCTCCTGACAATTTCAATACAGGAGGAATTGTAGGATCTTTCATTAACCAGAAAATAGCGTTGATAGGTTCATTAATTCTGTCAACTCTGTTAGGTGACCACAATTTAGATTTAACAGCACGTCCGTTACCGTTTCTGATATCTTCTGTAACAGAAACAACTTTGCCGTCAGCCAATGCGATAGCACCTGCGTTTTGTTGAGTCAAGATATATTTGTTGTCATCACATCCGATAGGATAATCTGCTGTTTTGTCGAAGTAAGCAGGTTCCAAAGCGATTGTATATTTATCATGAACATTGATGATAAATGCGTCATCGTGAAGAACTGTGATGTTGTATTTGTTGTTGTGTTTAGCGTGAGTAATTGTAGATTTACCGGAGCCTGACAAACCGAATACAGCAACCTGGAATGATTTTCCGCCGTCAAGGTTGTAGCGTTTCATACCACCGTGGCAAGAAGCGTAACCGTTACGAGCAGCAGAACCCCAAGCAAGAGTCAATGTACCTTTTTTGTGTTCGCCGAAGTATCTCATACCCAAAATACATGCACAGTTGTGTTCAGGGTCAAAGAATGTCAAACCGTATGGGAAATCAGGGTGAGTCCAATCAGGATCAGAGAATACATAGATATCGCCTTCGGGTAATTCTCTTGATTCAGCATACATTTCAGCGTAAGCTTCGTTGATGTATTGGAAGTTCAACATCCAAGAATACATAATGTTTTCAAAACCTTCAGGAATCATCAAGTGAGCTTTAACCATGTAGTCTTTATCAAGACCAACAACAGCTTCTGTTTTGTACATTAATTTATCACGAGTTCCATAGATAGCTTCACGGATAATAGGTAATAAATATTTCAAATCGCAGTTAGGTTCACCAACGATTTTTCTTGCAGCAGCGCAACGACCAACAACAGTACCGTCGTTGAATAACAACTGGTTAGCACCTTGAGGAAGACCTAATTTTTCAGGTTTGTAAACAGGCATACCTGTCAATTCGATAGTACCTGAACTGCTTTTAGCTAATTTGTAAGCTTCAGCTACTGACTTAACTTCTTCAACATTGTTGCCGAAGAAAGGTGCAGTAATAGTTGCACGAGCAGCTGACATCAATTTTTTTAATTCTTCTGAATTTGTAAAGAATTCTTTTGTAGCCATATTTTTCTCCTTTTTCTACTACATTTTATATGTAATAAGTGTACATTATACGCCAATTCATATATACCTATCGTAGCACAAATAAAAAAGAAATACAAATGTCATGGATAAATAAAAATTGTGCCAATTGGCGGTCGACTATTTAAATAAATTTATATAAAATACAATTATGACAATGGATAGAAAATTAATTAGAAACGGCAACGGCTGGGCATTATGTATAAATTCCACAATATTAAAATTGTTAGATGTTGACCCTCAAACAAATAAAGTCCGTTATAGTATAAATAATAATAAATTAATTATTAGCAAAAGTGATAACAAAGAAATTAAAAATTTGTTATAAAAGAGTTTCATACAATGTCGGAGCTTCCTGTACGCTTACGTTGTTTTCGGGAACCTTTAAAACTCGCACCGCAACAGTTCGGTTTGCGTATTCAATTCTTATTTCGTCACCCTCTTTTATTTGTTTCGATGGCTTTGCAGGATTGCCGTTTACGTAAACTCTGCCCGTATCGGATACCTCATTTGCAACTGTTCTTCTCTTTATTAATCTTGAAACCTTTAAAAATTTATCTAATCTCATTTTTATCCCTCTTTTATTATTTATGTTATACTTAAAAAAAATGAGGGTCAAATGAAAAAGAATATAATTTTAACTTTATTGTCATTATTTTTATTACAAAGTGCTGTTTTTGCCGATATAATAAAATTTGTTCAGGTTGCAGATACACACTTTAAATCAAACGATGATTACAGAGCAGAAGTATTAAAAAAAACAGTTAAAGATATTAACAGAGAAAAAGATATTTCTTTTGTAGTTTTTACAGGCGATAATATTGATTCGCCCAAAGCTGAATATCTTCCGAACTTTGTTAAAATTATAAATAAGCTTGATGTTCCATATTACATCGTAATCGGAAACCATGACGTTTTCAAAAACAACGGACTTTCAAAAGACAGATACTTAGAAATTGTAAGAGAAAACAACTGTTTATACAGAAACAAAAAAACAAATTATGTGTTCAAAAAAGACGGATTTGTTTTCATAGTTGTTGACGGAGCAAAGGAGATTATCCCCGGCTCTACCGGTTACTACAAAGCAGATACTTTAAAATGGCTTGATAAACAACTTACAAAACATAAAAACGAGCATGTAGTAATAATTCAGCACTTCCCGTTGATTTCATCTAAAATAATTAAATCACACGAAGTTTATCAAAAAGAAAAATATCTTGATATTCTTGACAAACATAATAATGTAATTTCAGTTGTAGCAGGACATCTTCACTCTAACAGTGAAGTAATGAGAAACGGTGTTTACCATATAACTTCACCGACACTGCTAAACGAAAAACCTGCTTATAAAGTTATTACAATAACTACAACAAAAGGTTTTTCACCTATGATTTATACAGAACTGAAAGAAACAGATATGAGTCAAAAATAGGATTGCTTTTTTTTACGAATAATATTATAATTATACTTATATAACAGATAAGAAGGAAAATTATTATATGGACGAGACGGGCAGTATAGTTTTTAATTTGTTTGTAATAGCGTTTTTGCTTTTTTCAAACGGATTTTTTGTAGCATCTGAATTTGCTATGGTAAAGGTCAGAAAAACCCGCATTGAGCAGCTTGTAAACGAAGGAAACTTCAATGCAAAAATTGCTATGGAAGCTTTAAAAGATTTAGATAAGTTCATTGCGGCAGTTCAATTAGGTGTAACAATTTCAAGTATCGGTTTAGGTTGGGTCGGTGAAGGAACATTAGCAAAAATTATTGAACCGCTGTTTGTTTTCCTACCCGGAATAAGCCAAACAGTTGCAACGCACACAGTTTCAGTTTCAATTGCATTTGCATTAATTACTTTCTTCCACGTTGTAATCGGTGAACTTATTCCGAAATCAATTGCACTTGAATACACTGAAAAAACTGCACTCTGGGTTGCCAGACCAATGCAGGTTCTAACATTCTTTTTCAACCCGTTTATATGGTTATTGAACGGTTTTGGAAACCTTGTTTTGAAACTTTTAAATATACCGCATTCGCATAAAGGTTCTCTTGTTCACTCTACAGAAGAATTGGACATGCTCGTAAATGCGAGCTATGACGGCGGTGTGCTTAACGAAACAGAAAAAGAAATGCTTCATAATGTATTCAAATTCTCTGATTTGACCGCAAAACAGGTAATGATACCCAGAACAGATATGGTTTGTATCCCGATAGATATGCCGCTTGAAGAATTAAACAGACTTGCAGCAGAAAATCAATATACAAGATATCCCGTTTATGAAGAAGATATTGACCATATCACAGGATTGGTTCACGTAAAAGACTTGTACTCACTTTCAATCAACGATGAAACCTGTCCTATAGAAAAAATTCAGCGTGAAATACTTCTTGTTCCCGAAACAATTACAATGGATAATCTTGTTCTTGAATTTAAAAAACGCAAAGGTCAAATGGCAATTGTTGTTGACGAATTCGGCGGAACATCAGGACTTATTACTCTTGAAGACGTTTTAGAAGAAATCTTCGGCGAAGTGCAAGACGAATTTGACGAAGAAGAAGAATGTGATTTCAAAGAAATTGCACCAAACACCTACCTTGCAAACTCAATGATTAGAGTTGATGAATTTGCAGAATTTTTCCAAATCGACGAAAAAGAAATTGACGATGAAGACGTCGACACTATAGGCGGTCTTGTCTTGAAACTTTTGGGACGTTTGGCAGAAGTAAACGACACCGTAACAATTCACGATTTCAAATTCGTTGTAAAAGAAGTCGACGGAGCAAGAATTACCAAACTCGAAATCATAAAACCCGAACCTCAAACCCTTGAAGCCGTAAAGGAAAACGAGGTTAATTAATTTTCATAAACTTATGCTTCTTATCTATTATTCACATTTGTAAACAAATGTGAACTTTTTTTTGTTAAAAAAGGCAATTTTTTGGGAATGAAATACTTAATATATACATAAGGAATATTAAGGATATTTAATCAATAGGACAATTTACGGGAGGAGTCTTCAATGGCAATAGGCGCAGAAGATTACATTGACCAGCTGCTGGTCAAAAAATATGCAGAAGAAAAAGTAGATAATCATGACAATATGGAATCAATGGTTGACCCTGAAAAAATGATGGGTGCCATGAATGATTACGCAAGCATGTACAGAAATATGATGAACCTTAAACAAAGGTTAAATATAGCCTGCTATGCTATCAATGCTCGAACAGCCAGATACACACGCACACAGGCTCAAAGGTAGTTTTTTCGATATTCGCCATATCGGAATAACATAGTTTTTCGTTCCAAATTTTTAGAGTATAATAACTCATAGAAAGGCGGAACAAATGGCGGGAAAAATAATCCTGGCTTCTTCATCTCCCAGAAGAGCCGATATTCTAGGAAAATGCAATTTAAAATTTGAAATCATGCCGTCACCGTATATCGAAGATCATACGACGACGGTTTTTTCTTACGATTTTATAGAAACTCTTGCATATAATAAGGCAAATGCAGTTTTACCATTATTATCAGAACCCTCAATCGTAATCGGAGCTGATACGGTTGTTGTTCTTGATAATGAGATTTTGGGTAAACCTGATGGTGAGCAGGGAGCTTTTGATATGCTCAAAAAATTATCAGGCAAAACTCATTTTGTCGTAACAAGTATTGTTGTAATAAATTCCGAAACAAATGAGGTCAAGAAAAATTCAACAACAAGCTATGTAACTTTTGAAGATTTAACTGACGAACAAATATATTATTACATAAGAAATTTCAAGCCCTTTGACAAAGCCGGTTCCTATGGAATTCAAGAAATGCCCGACGGCTACATTAAATCTTATACAGGTGATTTAGAAAATATTATAGGCATAAGCTCAAGTTCTTTAACAGAATTATTAAAAAAGGCGGAATAAACTTTCCGCCTTTTTTATTTTTATAAATTAGCCCCACAGCATTTTTTGAACTTTTTGCCACTGCCGCAAGGACAAGGATCGTTTCTGCCGACTTTTGACAAATCAATACCCTCCAGTTGAGGTTTTTCAAAGTCTTCTTCAATAATACCAAGAGTTTTTGAAAAAGCTTTTGACTTATACAAAACAGTCGTTGATGAGAAAATTTTATTTTCCAAATATCTTGATTTGTAATGTTGTAAAAGCTCATCAAGCGAAAATTTAGTTCCAAGCAGATTGTTTACGACTTCCATAAAATTATCATGGCGTGAAGCAATTCGTTTTATTATATTTGCAGAAAATTTGTCGTTATTAAGGAAAAATTCCACACAAGCCTTTGCATTTTCAACAGCTTCAGGATTTTCAAATATCTTATTAAATGTTTCAAAAAACGGAACCGCATACAAGCCCAATTCTTCATCAAATATAATTGCAACATCATATTCATCTTTGTGAGAAGAGAAACCGCCCAAAGAATTTTCAAGGAAATTATCGTATGAATTGTTGAACTCGGAAACATTAAAAAATTTGTAAGTGTCTAATGATTTAATTTTATCATCATATTCGATTTTTTCGCCGCCCTCAGCATAATCGTTGAAAGCTCCGATTAAATCATCAGCAAACTTATTTGTTGTAACTACTTCATCTTTACCAAAAAATTCAATAAATTTACCATAAATTTCTTTAACATTATCTTCAATTTCTTTTTGTTTTTCAGGATTGTCAAGATAAACAAGTTCGGGATTTTGAATAATTTTAGCAACCGAGTATCTCAACGCGTCGTCACGCCTTGTTGACGGCAAAACGCCTGAGATTTCAAGAAGATAATATACATCATCCATCTTAAAAATACGTGCAACAACATACTGTCCTGCACCTATACCTCTAAAGGCGGTCATTTTCACAAGCGAAACAACACTATAAGTTCTTTCATTAATAATATTATTTAAATCAAACCCGTTTTGCAATGCACGTTTAACTTCATAGATAGAAGAAATCGACTGTATTAAAGCTTTTACTATTTTTTGTTCAGAGTTTGACAAGTCTTTATTTTTTTCTAAATACAAAGCCAAAATACTTTTATTATTCAAATTTCTTTCAAAAATATAAGTAAAGCATGCCGGCTGAAATCCTGTATTTCCGATAGTATTCAAATATTCCATAAAATCCGGCTTAATTGCTTCATCATTTTGCACAAATTCCGCCAAATTTTTAATCACATCATTTATTTGTTTCAATTCTTCTAAAACAAGCATTTTTTTACCACCTTTGTAGATTTTGTTATTACATTATAAATTGTTGTCCGAGGCAAACCACCTTTGTATATTACTATTATACTTTATAAGCTATTATCCGAGGTTCTCTCCTTATTGCTATATAAAAAATACCTTAAAATAATTAAAAACTCAATACTATAACAGGTTAATATTAAAAGTTTTATAAAAAAAGAAAAAATAACTTGCAAAAAATATTTAGGTGGTATAATAGAAATACAGCAAATTGAAAATCAAAGATGTCGGGACGTGGCAAGGACTCCCTGAAAACGATTAATTATCGTTTGAGGAGGAGGGACTTGGTAGCGTAAGCGTACAAGCTGCGCTGTTTCCGACAAACAAAAAACTGTCGGGACGTGGCGCAGCTTGGTAGCGTGCTACCTTGGGGTGGTAGAGGTCGCAGGTTCAAATCCTGTCGTTCCGACCATTTTTCATAAAAGATTTTGATTAAAATGAAATCAAAATCTTTTGTGTTTTATAATAATTTTATAATAGTTAAATCGGGATGTAGCACTCTGCCGAGAAAATCGATTAAGTATCGATTTTCGAGAGGGGTAGCGCACCTGAGTAAAACGTAAGTTTTACGAAGTAAATTGAATAGTCGTCGGGATGTAGCGCAGTCTGGTAGCGCACCGTGTTCGGGTCGCGGGGGTCGCAAGTTCGAATCTTGTCATCCC